>NZ_LOSX01000092.1:0-297970 GCF_001521985.1 Burkholderia sp. RF4-BP95
GCCGCGATCTTCGCGAGCGAGCCGCCGAATTTGCCGACCGCGGTCCGCGCGGCCGATACGATCACTACGTCCGTCATTTCCCTTTCCTCCAGGCCCGCACGACACGGCGCATCGCTACCGGCCCTGTTAAAAAAACTGCGGTGCACCGGACAGCGTGCGCCGCTGTCCGTCTTTCGTCAATCGCGCTGCAACACGTAGCGACCCGGCGCCGGTTCGATCACCGGGAACTGCGCGGAACCGGCCTTGGCGGGCGGCGCCACCTTGCGGCCGCCGTACTGGTCGAGCCACTCGACCCAGGTCGTCCACCAGCTGCCCGGCTGCTCGGTCGCGCCGGCGAACCAGTCGTCCGCGGATTCGGGCAGATCGTTGTCGTTGACCCAGTAGCTGCGCTTCTTCTTCGCCGGCGGATTGATCACGCCCGCGATGTGGCCCGACGCGCCGAGCACGAACTTCAACGGGCCCGTCAGGATCGACGTCGACGCGTAGGCCGTCTGCCACGGCACGATGTGATCCTCGCGCGACCCGTAGATGAAGGTCGGCACGTCGATGCGCGACAGGTCGACGGATTCGCCGCACACGGTCAGCGCGCCCGGCACGCGGAGCTTGTTCTCGAGATAGGTATTGCGCAGGTACCACGCGTACATCGGGCCCGGCAGACTCGTCGAGTCGCTGTTCCAGTACAGCAGGTCGAACGCGGCGGGCGTGCGGCCCTTCAGGTAGTTGTCGACGACGTAGTTCCACACGAGGTCGTTCGGCCGCAGGAACGAGAACGTGTTCGCGAACTCGACGCCGCGCATCAGCCCCGGTGCCGCGCCGTTCTTGCCGCCGATGGTCTGCTCGCGCATCTGCACGTGCGCCTCGTCGACGAACACGTCGAGGATGCCGGTGTCGGTGAAATCGAGCATCGCGGTCAGCAGCGTCATCGACGCGGCCGGATGTTCGCCGCGCGCGGCGAGCACCGACAGCGCGGTCGCGAGCATCGTGCCGCCGACGCAGAAGCCGAGCGTGTTGATCTGCTCGCGGCCGCTGATCTGCTGCACGGCGTCGATCGCCGCGAGCAGCCCTTCGTTCATGTAGTCGTCCCACGTCTTGTGCGCGACCGACGCATCGGCGTTGCGCCACGACACGAGGAACACCTGATGGCCGTTCGACAGCGCATGCGCGACGAGCGAATTCTCGGGCTGCAGGTCGAGGATGTAGAACTTGTTGATGCACGGCGGCACGATCAGGAGCGGCCGCTCGAACACCTTGTCCGTCTTCGGCGCGTACTGGATCAGCTGGATCAGGTCGTTCTCGTAGACGACCGAGCCTTCGGTACACCCAAGGTTCTTGCCGACCACGAATTGCGATTCGTCGGTCTGCGAAATCTTGCCGCGCTGCATGTCGCCGAGCAGGTTCATCATCCCCTGCCGCAGGCTTTCGCCCTGCGTCTCGAGGATCGATTTCTGTGCATCGGGATTGAGCGCAAGGAAGTTGCTCGGCGCGGCGGCGGCGGTCCATTGCTGGACGGAGAAACGGATACGTTCGCGCGTCTTCGGATCGGTCTCGAGCGCGTCGGCCAGTTCCTGCAGGTAGCGCGCGTTGAGCAGATACCACGCAGCGGCGAACGCATGCGCGGGCGAAGCCTTCCACGCATCCGCGCTGAAGCGGCGGTCCTTCAGTTCAGGCGACTCGAGCTTCGCCGCGGCGGCCTGCTGCATCAGCGTCATGCAATCGCGCGCGTAGTCGGCCTGCAGCTTCTGGAGCCGTTCCGGCGGGATCGCGGCCACCGGCAACTTCAGTCCCGCGAACGGCGAAGCCAAGCCGCCGAAGGCGCCCAGATCGGGCATCGACGGCATCTGGAACGGAACGGATGTCGGGAACTGGAATGCGGCGAACGGATTCGCGGTGGTCGCCGCCGATGCGGCGCGCGCCGGATCGGCGAAACCGCGCCAGGCGTTCAGCCATGCCTCGAACATCTGCTGCATCGGCTGGGTAGCCTGGTCGAATCCGGTGCTGCCTGCGGAAGTGCCCGCCTGAGCGGACGTCGACGAATTTTTCGATGCTGTCATTACCTGCCTTACCGGTGATTCGTGAGCGTCAATCGTGAAATCCTGCTCGCGCGCGGCGTGCCGGCTGCGAGCCGGGCCGTCATGCTCTGGAGAGGCGTCTCCAGATTCTGCCGCAGTGCGGTATTTTTATCATTATCGTTTTCCCCATGTGAAGCACTGCGTCAAACCACCGAACATTTCTGCTCGGAGATAATCCGTGCGCAACAAGCGGGACAAGGCTTCCGGCGAAACATAAAACATTTTGATCGACTTGACTTCGCGATTATTCATTCGGTTGTCCATGCAACGCCGCATTGCCGCGCCAATATCGGAATAACCGATTTCGCAGCGCAACAAACCAAGCCGCGCGCGAGCGCGCGCGGTCAGCCGTCAATCTGCCAGCCAGATCGCCGCCGCCATGCGGCCGGTCACGCGGTCGCGCCGGTACGAATAGAAGCGCGCGTGTTCGGTGACCGTGCAGGCGGTCCCGCCGCTCACGTGCGCCACGCCTGCACGCGCGAGGCGCAGGCGCGCAAGCGCGTAGAGGTCGGCGAGATACTTGCCGGGCGCGCCGTCGATCGCGACGAACGCTTGCCGCGTCTCATCATGCTCCGACTGCGGAGCCGTGTCGAGAAACGCCTCGCGCACATCGGCGCCGACTTCGAATGCCCGCGGGCCGATCGCGGGCCCGAGGTACGCATGGAGTTCATCCGTCGCGCCGCCGGCGAGTGCCGCGACGCGCGCCGCGGTCTGCTCGACGATGCCGGCCGCGAGCCCCCGCCAGCCAGCATGCGCGGCACCCACCGCGCGACCCCGCGCGTCGCACAACAGCACCGGCAGGCAATCCGCGACCATCACGACACAGACCGCGCCCGCGCGGTCCGTCACGCTCGCGTCGGCCTGCACGGGCGCCTCGGCACCCGGCGCGGCCTCGATCACCTCGTCCGCGCGCACGATCCGCGCGCCGTGAACCTGTTCGAGCCATGCCGCTCGCGACTGGCCCGCCAGCGCGAGCAAGCGCGCGCGATTCGCGGCGACATGGGCCGGATCGTCACCGGTATGCAGGCCGAGATTCATCCCGCCCGGCAACGCGGCGCCGTCCTGCCAGCGCCCGTACGGGCCCTCGCTCACGCCGCCGTCGCGCGTCGTGATCAGCGCACGCACGCGCGGCGCCACCTGCCAGTCGGGCTGCACGCAGTCCTGCCACGTCAACGGCGCCAGGTTCGTCATCGGCACTCACTCCTCCTCATCGTCGTAATCGTCGTCGTGATCCTGATAATCGCCGGCGAAATCGTCATCGTCGTAGACACCGTCTTCATCGTCGAATTCCTCGTCGCCCTGCCCGAAGCCCAGCGCCGCGACGAGCGCGTTCATGTCGTCCGGCAACGGACAACGCCACTGCATCGTCTTGCCCGTCACCGGATGCACGAGGCCGAGCCGCCAGGCGTGCAGCGCCTGCCGCGCGAACCCGCCCGGCAGCGGCGCGACCGAGCGCTTGCCGCGCGCGCGCCCGTACACCGGATCGCCGAGCAGCGGATGCCCGACATGCGAGCAGTGCACGCGGATCTGATGCGTGCGGCCGGTTTCGAGATCGCACTGGATCGCGGACACCGGCTGACGTTGCCACATGCATGTGTCAACCGTGCGGAAATGCGTGCGCGCGGGCTTGCCCGACGCGCCGGTGACGACGGCCATGCGCGTGCGCTCGCGCGGATCGCGGCCGATCGGCGCGTCGATCGTGCCGTCTTCGGGCATCATGCCCCAGACGAGCGCGAAATAGCGGCGCTTCACCGTGCGGGCCTGCAGCTGGCGCACGAGGTCGGTCTGCGCGGCGAGTGTGCGCGCAACCACCATGAGGCCGGACGTCTCCTTGTCGAGCCGGTGCACGATGCCCGCGCGCGGCAGGCCGGCCGCCGCGTCGCCGTAGCGGTGCAGCAGGCCGTTGAGGATCGTGCCGCTCCAGTTGCCGGCAGCCGGGTGGACGACGAGGCCCGCCGGCTTGTTGATGACGACGAGCGCGTCGTCCTCGTAAATCACGTCGAGCGGCACCGGCTCCGGCGTAAACGCCAGCTGCTCGGGCAGCAGGTCGGGCACGAGCTCGATCCTCGCGCCGAGCGGCACCGGCTGGCGGATCTTCGCCGGCGCGCCGTCGACCAGCACGCGCTGCGCCTCGATCCAGCTCTGCAGGCGGCTGCGGGAGAATTCGGGGAACAGTTGGGCAAGCGCTTTATCGAGGCGCTCACCCGCGAGCGACAGCGGCACTTCGACGACGCGCGGCGCTTCGTCGGCCGCCGCGGACGGCACGACAGGCGGCTGCATCGCGTCTGCAGCGAGATCGTCGTCGGGAGAATCCCCCGACGCAGCGTCGGCGGGCCGATCGCTTGGGCTATAATCTTCGCGATTTGACTTGCCCCGCGGGGCATTCTGCGAACTTGAACGGGTCATTTAGACTGGGTCACCGAGACTTGAAGCTAGGACATGCGAGCATGATGAATTCGACCAAACGTACGGCCAAAACCGTCGCCGCCCGAGCTGCGGTGGTAGCGGCCGCGGCCCTCATCGCCGGCTGCCACGGCTTGCCGCAGAAGCAGGACGAGACGGCTACCTGGTCGAACAACAAATTATACTCAGAGGCCCAGGACGCACTGTCCGGCGGCGACTGGGGCAAGTGCGCGAAATATTTCGAATCGCTGCAAGGTCGCGATCCGTTCGGCCGTTTCGCGCAACAGGCGCAGATCAACGTCGCGTACTGCAGCTGGAAGGACAACGAAGCGGCAGCCGCCGATCAGGCCGTCGACCGCTTCATCCAGCTGCATCCGGATCACCCGGACATCCCGTACGCGTACTACCTGAAGGGGATGATCCACTTCAACGACGATCTCGGCCTGTTCGGCCGCTTCTCCGGCCAGGACATGAGCGAGCGCGATCCGCAGGCACTGCGCGAATCGTATGACGCGTTCAAGGTCGTCGTCGACCGGTTCCCGAAGAGCAAGTACGCGCCCGACGCCGCCGCCCGGATGCGCTACATCGTCAACGCGCTCGCCTCGCACGAAGTGCACGCGGCCGACTACTACTATCGGCGCGGCGCCTATGTCGCGGCGATCAACCGCGCGCAGCTCGCGATCAAGGACTACAAGGGCGCGCCGGCGATCGAGGACGCGCTGCACATCATGATCCTGTCGTACGGCAAGCTGAACCAGCCGGAACTCGCGGAAGACACGAAGCGCGTGCTCGCCGGAACCTTCCCGGACAGCCCGTACATCACCGGCCATTCGCGCCCCGGCACGAAGAAGTCGTGGTGGCAGTTCTGAGCGACGCCCAAGCACCAACAAAAAACCCGGCCATCGAGCCGGGTTTTTTGTTGGTGCCGCCCGCAGCAGGCGGCAGCGCGGTCACGCGCGTTTTGCCGCGCGATGCTCGTCGAAGAAATCCTGCACGACCGCGATCTCGCGGGTGCGCTTGAACGGCGGCAGGCTCTGCCAGATCCGTCGACCGTAAGGCTTGTCGACGAGCCGCGTGTCGCAGATCATCAGCACGCCGCGATCCGTCTCCGCGCGAATCAGCCGGCCCGCGCCCTGCTTCAGCGTGATCACAGCCTGGGGCAGCTGGTGAACCGCGAACGGGCTCAAGCCCTTCTTGGTCAACGCATCGAGCCGCGCGGCCAGCACCGGATCGTCGGGCGGCGCGAACGGCAGCTTGTCGATCACGACGAGCGACAGCGCGTCGCCGCGCACGTCGACGCCTTCCCAGAAGCTCTGGCTGCCGACGAGAATCGCATTGCCGTACGAACGGAACCGATCGAGCAGTTCGGTACGGCTGGCATCGCCCTGCACCAGCAGCGGCGTGTTCCAGCCGCGCGACTCGATCACGTCGCGCAGTTTCGACGCGATCCGGTCGACCGCGCGCAGCGTCGTGCACAGCATGAACACGCCACCGCCCGATGCCTCGATCGCCGGCAACGCGGCATCGAACACGGCATCGGTAAACGCCGGTGACGACGGCTGCGGCAAGTTGCGCGGCACATACAGCAGGCCCTGCGTCTGATAGTCGAACGGGCTTGCGAGCGTCATCGAGCGCCGCGAGCTGAGGCCCATCTGGGCCGCGTAGTGCGTGAAGTCGCCGCGCACCGACAGCGTCGCCGACGTGAACACCCACGCGCGGGGCACGCCGGCACGCTGCTTCGCGAAAATCGGCGCAACCGACAGCGGCGTCTCGTGCAGCTGGACGGTATGCGCGAACACTTCGACCCAGCGCACCTTCTCGTTCGGGTCGTCGGTGGCCGCGTTGTCGCCGGCGGCCGCGGCATCGGCCTTCGCGGCCGATTCCGCCGCGCCGGGCGCGACCCAGCCCGCGAGCAGGTCCTGCAGCTCGCGTGCGCGCCGCAGGCACGCACCGAGCGACTCCGCCCGCTCGGCCTGGCTCGCGAGCGCCGAGGCAAGCGCATCGAGCGCCACCTCGAGCGCGTCAAGCGCGCCGAACATCGGGTGATCGTCGCCCAGTTGCGCGAGCGACATGCGCACGATCTGGTCGTTTGCGAACGCGAGACGCAGGTCGCGCGCCGCACGTTCGAGATCGCCGCCGAGCTTCACCCACTCGACCGCATCGCGCGCATGGCTCAGGCCTTCGGCGACCGTGTCGCGCGCGAGTTCGAGGATCTGCGTGGTCGACAGCGTCTCGCCGAAGAACAGCGTGGCCGTCTCCGGCAGCTGGTGCGCTTCGTCGAAGATCACCGTGTTCGCGTTCGGCAGCAGTTCGGCCATCCCTGTGTCGCGCAGCATGATGTCCGCGAAGAACAGGTGATGGTTGACGACGACGATGTCCGCCTGCTGCGCCTCGCGGCGCGCCTGCATCACGAAGCACTCCTTGTAATGCGGGCACTCCTGGCCAAGGCAGTTGTCGCGCGTCGACGTGACCATCGACCACACGGGTGCCGTCTCCGGCACGCTCGCGAGCTCGGCCTTGTCACCGCTCTTCGTGACCTTGGCGAACCGGACGATTTCCTGCAGATACGCGGTGTCCTGGCGCGACGGCAGGCGGCCGTTGTCGGCCGTGCGCTGCAGGTAGTAATGGCACAGGTAGTTCGAGCGGCCCTTGAGCATCGCGACCGTCACCGGCACCGCGAGCGCATTGCGCACCGTCGGGATGTCGCGCTGGAACAGCTGGTCCTGCAGGTGCTTCGTGCCGGTCGACACGATCACCTTGCCGCCCCACAGCATCGCGGGCACCAGATACGCATAGGTCTTGCCGGTACCGGTGCCGGCCTCGACGATCAGCGTGTTGTCGCCGGCGTCGCCGTCGGCTTCGACCGCAGCCCCCTCCGCGGCGGATTCGGCCGCCTTGTCGCCTTCGCCGAGGCGGCGTGCCGGCCGCTTGCGGGTCTCGAAGATTTCCGGCTCGGGCATCCGGCGCGCGGACGCCTCCATCGCGGACGCGACCGCGCGCGCCATCTCGATTTGCGACTGACGCGGGTGATAGCCGTCGAGCGCGCGCGCGAGCAATCCGCCATCGCCGAAGATCGTGTCGAGTTCGTCGACGCGCTTGCGGCTCAGCTCGAAGGTGCCTTCGGGCGCACGAACGCGCCCGGCGGACGACGCGTCACGCCGGGCATCGGGGTTGGCTTCAAGCGGTGAATTCAAGGCAAGCGTTCCTGTGTCCAGCGCCCGGGCGGCGCCGGCGCTTGCCAGGCCGCGCTCAGGCGCGCTTATCCGGTTCCAGCTGCGATTGCAGCAAAATGATTTTGTCCTTGGCCGCCAGCTTTTCCTTCTTCAGCCGGTGCAGCGTGATGTCGTCGATGTCGGAGTGTCCTTCCTTCAGCTCGATCTCCCGAGCGAGCTGCTGGTGCTGCTCCTGCAATGCAGCCAAACGGTTGTGCAATTCCTGCTGCTGTTCCGTGGGACGGTTTTGCATATGCGCCTCCTCATCGAAGCAGCGCGCCGACTGGCGTGCCGGCACGCACGAGACTGACTCCGGATCAATCCAACACGTTACTGCCCCTGCTGTTGCTGCTGCTTGGCCTTGTCGGCCGCTTCCTGCTGACGCCGCTCGACATCGGCCTTGTGCTGCGCGGCTTCCTTCTGCTTCTGCTCGTAGCGCGCGGCGTTGTCCGCCCGCTCCTGCGCCTTCTGCGCGCCCTGCTGGCGCGCCTGGTCGAGCTTGCGCTGGAAGTCTGCCTGCTTCTGGTCGTATGCCTGCTTGTTCGCGGCGCGCTGCGGCCCCTCGGCGCCGCGCTGCGCCTGCTTCAGTGCATTCTGCTCCTGCTTGTCGCGGAACGCAGCCGCGTTCGCCGCATCGTTCGCCGCGCGCTGCGGCGCTTCCGCCGCATTCTGCGCCTGCTTCAACGCCTGCTGCTGGTCGCGCTGCTGCGCCCGCACCGCGCGCTGCTCGTCGTCGAGCGCGAGCTGCTCCTGACGGATGCTCGCCCGCTCCTCGCGCATCCGGTCGCGCGCATTGCCGAGACAATGATTGACAAAGAACTTGCTGTAGCAATCGTGCTCCGCCACGGCATAACGATAATCGTTTTCCGCGGAACGTTGATTGAGCACTTTTTGACGGGCGTCAAAATCCTGCGTGGCGGGGGGGGCGACGGGCGCGGCCACTGCGGCGTCCGGCGCGGTTGCGCCCGATGCCTGTGCGTACGTGACGGTAGACCCGGCGGACAAAGCCGCGGCAAGCGCTGCGCCAAGCGCGACGAGAGAAATGCGGGAAGTTGGCAACGTCGTAGGAAAGCTGCGGGACATGTTCAAATTCTATCACCCCCGGCTGGACGCTCCGCCATTTATGGCAAAATGCCCCGCTTCACTCACCCGCGGCATCTGGTCCGGCGGGCCCGTCTAGCAGCCCGCGCCGCGCGGCCTGCCGGCCCGCGCCGCGATTTCAGCAGGCAGATCATCCACGACATGACGGAAACCGTAGCACTCAAGATCGTACAGCGCATCGCCACCGAACTGTCCGTCCAGCCGCGCCAGGTCGCGGCGGCCGTGCAACTCCTCGACGAAGGCTCGACCGTTCCGTTCATTGCCCGGTACCGCAAGGAAGTGACCGGCAACCTGGACGACACGCAGCTGCGCCAGCTCGAGGAACGCCTCCTGTATCTGCGCGAGCTCGAGGACCGCCGCGCGGCGATCCTGTCGAGCATCGACGAACAGGGCAAGCTGACCGACGAACTGCGCGCCGCGATCGACGCGGCCGACAGCAAGCAGGTGCTCGAAGACCTTTATCTGCCGTACAAGCCGAAGCGCCGCACGCGCGCGCAGATCGCGCGCGAAGCCGGCCTCGAGCCGCTCGCGCAGGCGCTGCTCGCGAATCCGCTGCTCGACCCGCAGACGGAAGCCGCCGCGTACGTCGATGCCGACAAGGGCGTCGCCGACGTGAAGGCCGCGCTCGACGGCGCGCGCGACATCCTGTCCGAACAATTCGGCGAAACGGCCGAACTGCTCGGCAAGCTGCGCGACTACCTGCACAGCCAGGGCGTCGTATCCTCCGCGGTCGTCGAAGGCAAGGAAAACGAGGAAGGCGAGAAGTTCCGCGATTACTACGACTACGCGGAAACGATCCGGACCGTGCCGTCGCACCGCGCGCTGGCACTGTTCCGCGGCCGCAATGCCGGCGTGCTGACCGTCAAGCTCGGGCTCGGCGAGGAACTCGACGCGCAAGTCCCGCATCCCGGCGAAGCGATGATCGCGCGCCATTTCGGGATCGCGAACCAGAGCCGCCCGGCGGACAAGTGGCTGTCGGACGTGTGCCGCTGGTGCTGGCGCGTGAAGGTGCAGCCGCACATCGAGAATGAACTGCTCACGCAACTGCGCGAAACGGCGGAAGCCGAAGCGATCCGCGTGTTCGCCCGCAACCTGAAGGACCTGCTGCTGGCCGCGCCGGCCGGCCCGAAGGCCGTGATCGGTCTCGACCCCGGCCTGCGCACGGGCGTGAAGGTTGCCGTGGTCGACCGCACCGGCAAGCTGCTCGCGACCGATACGATCTACCCGCACGAGCCGCGCCGCGACTGGGACGGCTCGCTCGCGAAGCTCGCGCGCATCGCCGCACAGACGCAGGCCGAGCTGATCAGTATCGGCAACGGCACCGCGTCCCGTGAAACCGACAAGCTCGCGAGCGAGCTGATCTCGAAGCATCCGGAACTGCGGCTGCAGAAGATCGTCGTGTCGGAAGCCGGTGCGTCGGTCTACTCGGCGTCCGAGCTGGCCGCAAAGGAATTCCCGGAGCTCGACGTGTCGCTGCGCGGCGCCGTGTCGATCGCCCGCCGCCTGCAGGACCCGCTCGCCGAGCTCGTGAAGATCGAGCCGAAGGCGATCGGCGTCGGCCAGTACCAGCACGACGTGAACCAGCGCGAACTCGCCCGCTCGCTCGATGCGGTGGTCGAGGATTGCGTGAACGCGGTCGGCGTCGACGCGAACACCGCGTCGGTTGCGCTGCTCGCGCGCGTCTCGGGCCTGAACGCCACGCTCGCGCGCAACATCGTCGACTACCGCGACGCGAACGGGCCGTTCCCGTCGCGCGATCACCTGCGCAAGGTGCCGCGCCTCGGCGACAAGACCTTCGAGCAGGCAGCCGGCTTCCTGCGCATCAACGGCGGCGAGAATCCGCTCGACCGCTCGTCGGTCCACCCGGAGGCTTATCCGGTCGTCGAACGGATCCTCGCGAAGATCAGCAAGCGGATCGACGACGTGCTCGGCAGCCGCGATGCGCTGTCCGGCCTGTCGCCGGCCGAATTCGTCGACGAACGTTTCGGCCTGCCGACCGTGCGCGACATCCTGTCCGAACTCGAAAAACCGGGTCGCGACCCGCGCCCCGAATTCAAGACCGCAACGTTCCGTGACGGCGTCGAAAAGGTGTCCGACCTGATGCCGGGCATGCTGCTTGAAGGTGTCGTGACGAACGTCGCGGCGTTCGGCGCATTCGTGGATGTCGGCGTGCATCAGGACGGCCTCGTCCACGTGTCCGCGATGTCGACGAAGTTCATCAAGGATCCGCACGAAGTCGTGAAGGCCGGCCAGGTCGTCAAGGTCAAGGTGCTCGACGTCGACGTGAAGCGTCAGCGCATTTCGCTGACGATGCGCCTGGACGACGAAGCGGCCACACCGGGCCTGGCGCCGCGCGCCGGTCAGGATCGCGGCAATGCCGGCCGCGGCGCGGCCCGTCCCCAGCGTTCGCGCGAGCCGGAACCGGCCGGCGCGATGGCCGCGGCGTTCGCGAAGCTGAAGCGCTGAGCACGCGAAGGCTGTCGACGAACGAAAAAAGCCCGCCGGAAGGCGGGCTTTTTCATGGCCTCGGCAAGCGCGGCCGAACCGGCTTGGGCCGCATATGCGGCCCGCGTGCCGGTCAGATTTCGATCTTGGTGCCGAGCTCGACCACGCGGTTCGCCGGGATCGAGAAGAAGTCGGTGGGCTTCGCCGCGTTCTGATGCATCCATGCGAACACGCGTTCGCGCCAGATCGACATGCCGGGCAGATGCGTCGGCACGACCGTTTCGCGCGCGAGGAAAAACGACGTATCCATCAGTTCGAACGTCATGTCATGGGTGCGGCCGAATTCCTCGAGCACTGCCTTCACGTCCGGCGTCTCGTTGAAGCCGTATTCGGCCTTGACGATGTACAGGCCGCCGCCCGCGTCGCGCGCACTCAGGCGCTTGTCGTCGCGCACATACGGGATGTCACGCGTGACGAACGTCAGGAAAATGGTCCGCTCATGCAGCACCTTGTTGTGCTTCAGGTTGTGCAGCAGGCTGACGGGCACGAGCTTGTCGTTACCGGTCAGGTAGATCGCGGTGCCCGACACACGGTGCGGCGGATGCGCGAGCAGCCCCTGCAGGAACGGCTCGAGCGGGATACCGTCGGCAGCCGTACGCTCCTTGACGATGTGGCGGCCCGTGTACCAGGTCATCAGCAGGAAGAACAACAGCGCGCCGATGCCGAGCGGCAGCCAACCGCCCTGCGCGACCTTGAGCAGGTTCGCGCCGAAAAAGCCCAGGTCGACCGCGAGGAACACCGCGATGATCGCGCCGACGAGCAGCCGGTTCCACTTCCACACCTTCACCATCACGACGGCCGCGAGCACGGTCGTGATCACCATCGTCGCCGTCACCGCGATACCGTATGCTGCGGCGAGGTTGTCGGAGCTCTTGAAGCCGATCACGATGCAGAGGATCACGAACAGCAGCAGCCAGTTCACGACCGGCACGTAGATCTGGCCGATCGCCAATTCGGACGTATGCAGCACCTTCATGCGCGGCACGTAGCCGAGCTGGATCGCCTGCGACGTCAGCGAATACGCGCCGGAGATCACGGCCTGCGAAGCGATCACGGTCGCAACCGTCGACAGCACGACGAGCGGCAGCAGCGCCCATTCCGGCGCCAACAGGAAGAACGGGTTCTCGATCGCCTTCGGGTTCTGGATCAGCAGCGCGCCCTGGCCGAAGTAGTTCAGCACGAGCGACGGCATCACGAGCCCGTATGCGGCGAGGCGAATCGGCTTCGCACCGAAGTGGCCCATGTCCGCGTAGAGCGCTTCCGCGCCAGTCAGCACCAGCACGACCGAACCGAGCACGACGTAGGCCTGCAGCACATGCTCCGACATGAACGATGCCGCGTAATACGGGTTGATCGCCGCGATGATGCCCGGCACGCGCACGATGTGATACACGCCGAGCGCCGCGATCGCGATGAACCACAGCACCATGATCGGCCCGAACAGCTTGCCGACCATCGCGGTGCCGTGACGCTGGATCCAGAACAGCGCGATCAGAATCACGATCGTGATCGGCATCACGAGATGGGACAGGTGCGGCGTCGCGATCTCCAGACCTTCGACCGCCGACATCACGGAAATCGCCGGCGTGATCACGGCGTCGCCGTAGAACATGCACGCGCCGAAGATCCCGAGCGCCATCAGCGCGCCCGCGACGCGGGTTTTCGAGTCCAGCGGCCGCAGCGACAGCGCCATCAGCGCGAGCACGCCGCCCTCGCCGTTGTTGTCGGCCCGCATCACGAACAGCAGATACTTGATGCCGACCACCAGGATGATCGCCCAGAACAGCAGCGAGATCACCCCGAGAATCGAGCCTTCGGTGAGCGGAATGCCGTGTGCGGGGCTGAACGCCTCCTTCAGCGAATACAGCGGGCTCGTGCCGATATCGCCGAACACGACGCCGATGGCCGCTATCGCAAGCGCCCGCATCGAATGTTGGTGCGTCGAATGCGCATGGGCTGCGTCGGTCGCCTGGATCGTGTCGTTCATATGAAGCTTAATAATCGGGTCCGGTTCGGACAAAACGAGCGCTATTCTACTCGCGCCCCCCTGAAAAACCGTCCTGCCCTGTTGCCCTGAAGCCACGTGATCCACGCCGCGCATGCAATCCCGCGCAAGCTGTGGCAGGGCTGCCATCATAGCCGGGGACGCGCCGTCTGCCTACCGCGAACACCGATTGTGGCGCTCACCGGCCCGCCGCTGCAATAAAAAACGGCGCCGCAAGCGGCGCCGTACAAGGCTTTCCTTCGATCGACCGGCCGCTCACGCGCCCGAGCCGTCGCGCTGCGCGCGACCGCGCTTGATCCACGCCTCGAGATTGTGAGGACGAACCGTGTCCCACTCTTCGAACGGCTGATGAATCCACGGATTCGTCGGCAGATACTGCGTGTGATAGTCAGGCTTGACCTTCGAGCAACCCTTGTACCAGAGCACCGCCGAGCGCACGGCCTTGACCGCCGGATAACGCTCCTTCAGGTGCTCCTGCACGCGCGCGAGCGTAACGCCCGAATCGACGAGATCGTCGACCAGCAGCACGTTGCCCTCGAGGTTGCCACGCGTCATCGTGATGTACTGCGCGATGTCGAGCTCGCCCTGCTCGGTGCCGGCCGCTTCGCGATACGAACTCGTCGCGAGGATCGCGAGCGGGACGTCGTAGATGCGCGACAGTTGATCGCCGACGCGCAGACCGCCGCGCGCGAGGCACAGGATCTGGTCGAACTTCCAGCCCGATGCATGCACCTGGAGCGCAAGCAGCTCGATCAGACGATGGTATTCGTCCCAGCCTACCCACAGGTTCTTGTCGTCGTTGCGCGGATCGGTCATCAAGTCTGCCGCCGTCATCGTGATTTGCTGCGTCATGCTGAGAATTACACCTTGAACGGATGGCGAAGCAGGATCGTCTCGTCGCGATCCGGCCCCGTCGAAACCATGTCGACCGGCACGCCGGCCACTTCCTGGACACGGGTCAGGTATGCCTGAGCATTCGCCGGCAATGCGTCCCACGTCTTGATGCCGACGGTGCTTTCCTTCCAGCCGGCGAACGTTTCGTACACGGGCTCGCAGCGCGCGACGTCGGCCGCACCGCGCGGCAGGATGTCCACATCCTTGCCGTCGATCTTGTAGCCGACGCACAGCTTGACTTCATCGAGGCCGTCGAGCACGTCGAGCTTCGTCATGCACAGGCCCGACACGCCGTTGATCTGGATCGAGCGGCGCAGTGCCGCTGCGTCGAGCCAGCCGGTGCGGCGCGGACGGCCGGTGACCGAGCCGAATTCCTTGCCGACGTTCGCCAGCGTAACGCCGATCTGGTCCTGGCGCTGCGGATTGTCCGCGTCGTACAACTCGCTCGGGAACGGGCCCGAGCCGACACGCGTGCAGTACGCCTTCGTGATGCCGAGGATGTAGTTCAGCTTCTGCGGACCGACGCCGGCGCCCGCCGATGCCGCACCCGCGACGCAGTTGCTCGACGTGACGAACGGATAGGTGCCGTGGTCGATGTCGAGCAGCGTGCCTTGCGCGCCTTCGAACAGCAGGTTCTGACCGGCGTTGTTCGCGTCGTACAGGCGGCGCGACACGTCGGCCACCATCGGCTTCAGGCGATCGGCATAGCCGAGCATCGTGTCGAGCGTGGCCTGGAAATCGACGGCCGCGCCACCCAGGTACTGGGTCAGCACGAAGTTGTGGAAATCGAGATTTTCGCGCAGGCGGTCGGCGAAGGTCTTCGCGTCGAACAGGTCCTGCACGCGCAGCGCGCGGCGGCCGACCTTGTCTTCGTACGCGGGGCCGATGCCGCGGCCGGTCGTACCAATCTTGCCGGCGCCCTTGCGCGCTTCGCGCGCCTGGTCGATTGCGATGTGGTACGGCAGGATCAGCGTCGTGGCTTCGGAGATGAACAGGCGATCGCGCACGTTCACGCCGGCCTCTTCCAGCTCGCCGATTTCCTTGAACAGTGCCTCGGGGGACAGGACGACGCCATTGCCGATGTAGCAGGCGACGCCTTCACGCATGATGCCCGACGGAATGAGGCGCAAGATGGTTTTCTTGCCGCCGATGATGAGGGTGTGGCCGGCGTTGTGACCGCCCTGGAAACGCACGACGCCCTGAGCGTGGTCCGTCAGCCAGTCGACGATCTTGCCCTTGCCTTCATCACCCCATTGCGTTCCCACGACGACGACATTGCGCCCGGGAGTCACGTTCACTGCGCTGGCAGACATGTTGATTCGTTAGCTGGTTAAAAACGTATTCTACCTATGTTCGCGGGCGATTCCGAATTTTTCCGTTTCGCTTCAACGATATGCACGTCGAACGACGGCCCGCGAACCTTTGTTTAACGGGGTTCGACCACCCACGCACCGTTACGCTCGACAAGCGAACGGTCGCAGGCGAACTCGTCGAGCACGTGGTCATGCCCCGGCAACGCCTGGATCACGACCTCGCCCGCATCGCGCAACGCCGCAACGGCCGCGCTCAGCGCGTCGTCCTGTGCCCACGGCGCGAGAATCGCGGTACCGCGCGCCTCGATCGGCGAAATCCGCGCAAGCTCGCGCAGGTCGAGTGAGAAGCCCGTCGCCGGGCGGGCGCGACCGTAGGCCTGGCCCACGTGGTCGTAACGGCCGCCGCGCGCGATCGCGTTCGGCACGCCGTCGATGTACGCCGTGAACATCGCGCCGCTGTGGTACGCGTAGCCACGGAGGTCGGCGAGATCGATCGCCACCTCGACACCCTTCGCCTGCGCCGCGAGCTGCGCGAGATCGTCGAGCGCGCGCGTGATCTCGGGCAGCACCGGCAGGCGTGCACGTGCCTCGTCGAGCACGCTCGCGTCGCCGTACAGATGCGGCAGCGTCCGCAGCGCCGCGCGCGTATCGGCGCCGAGATCGTCGGTGAGTTCATTCAGCAGCGGCACGTCCTTGCCCGACAGCGCGTCGTAGAGCGCCTCGCCGCGCTCGGCGGCCTGCGCGTCGCGTGCGAGCAGCGCCGCGAGCACGCCCGCGTGACACAGATCCAGACGGATCCGCGACAGCCCCGCAAGGTGCAGCGCGTCGAGCATCAGCTGCTGGATCTCGAGATCGGCTTCCAGTCCGGCATGTCCGTAGATTTCGGCGCCGATCTGGATCTGCTCGCGCGTCGCATGCAGGCCGCGCGGACGCGTATGCATCACGTGGCCCGCATAACAGAGACGCGTCACGCCCTGGCGGTTCAGCAGGTGCGCGTCGATACGCGCAACCTGCGGCGTGATGTCCGCGCGCAGGCCGAGCGTGCGGCCCGACAGCTGATCGACCAGCTTGAAAGTACGCAAGCGCAGGTCGGCGCCGCCGCTCGTCAGCAGCGACTCGAGATATTCGAGCAGCGGCGGCATCACCATTTCGTAGCCGTACGAACGGAAGCGATCGAGCAGCCTGCGGCGCAGCTCCTCGATCTTGCGCGCTTCCGACGGCAGTACGTCGGCGATATTCTCGGGAAGTAACCAGGTCGACATCGTTACGGTCCTACGACAGGAAACAGGGCGCGACACGCGCGCCGCGAGATGAATCGGAAATCGGAAATCGGGCGGAACGAACGGCGGGTGCGCCGTCCGGATCAGGTGGCGAGCAGCAGCAGGACGAGCCCGAGCGCCATCACGATGAGCCCGCCGATCCGGATATGATGCGGCGGCCGCTCCGCTATTCTACGAAACGTGTCGCGCCAGGCGACGGGAAACACGAAGGGGAACGCCCCCTCGATGATCAGCATCAGTGCTACCGCGAGCAACAACGAGCCAGCCAGATCCATGCGAGCGACGGCGCCGCTCGACGCGGCGCCCCAAGGTCAGTGTTTGCGGGGAGCGGGTGCCGCCGGTGCGGCACCGCCCGTCGGGCTGCGCATGAAACGGAAAAACTCGCTGTCGGGGTCGACGACGATGATGTCGTTGCGCTTGAAGGTATTCCGGTAAGCCTGCAGGCTCGCGTAGAACTGGTAGAACTGCGGATCGCGGCCGAACGCATCGGCGGCGATCGACGCGGCCTTCGCGTCGCCCTCGCCCTTGATCGTCTGCGCGGACTTGTACGCATTCGCGAGCACCGCCTGCTGTTCGCGTTCCGCGTCGGCCTTGATCTGCTCGACATCGGCGGCGCCATCCGCGCGCACCCGTGCGGCCTGGTCGCGCAGCGCGGCAATCATCCGCTGATAGACGGCATCCGTCTGCGCAGCCGGCAAGTCGACGCGCGTCAACTGCACGTCGACCACGTCGACGCCGAAGCCCGACGCCTTCGCGCGCACCGCGTCGCGCGCCGCATTGGCGATGTCGCGCTGGCCGCCGAGCGCGTCGTCGAGCGCACGCTTGCCGAACGCGTCGCCGAGTGCGCTCTTCAGCGCGCCGGCCAGACGCTCGGTGGCGGCCGCCGGGTCGCCGCCCGTCGCCGTGAAATACTTCATCGGATCGCTGATCCGGTACTTGACCGCATACGCGACGAGCAGGTCGTGCTTGTCTTCGGTCGCCAATTGCAGCGGATCCGACGACTCGAGCGATTGCAGGCGCGTGTCGATCAGCGTCGCCGTTTGCAGCGGCGGCGGCAGCTTGAAATGGATGCCGGGGCCCGCGAGTTCGGGTTGCGCGCCGTCGCGGCCCGACAGCACGGCAGTGTGGCGCGGGTCGACGGTCAGGACGGTCGACGATGCCGCGAAGGCGGCGATCACGATTGCGACGACGAGCGCAATGATTCGGTTCATGTTCTGCGCTCTCCGTTACTTCGTATCGTCTTCACGCGAGCGGCTGCGGAACGCTTCGCGCGACCGCAGCACGTCGCTGCCCGGTGCGGGCGCCGCTGCGCCCGAAGCCGCGCTCGCGGGTGCGCTCGACGCAGCGGCGGCCGGAGCCGAAGCCGCGACGGGCGCGGACGCACCGGCAGGCGTCGTGGCATTCGCGGCGTCTTGTCGCCCCTGCTCGACGAGCTTGTCGAGCGGCAGATACACGACGCTGTTGCCACCCTTGTTGCCGACGAACACTTTCGTCGCGTTCGAATAGATTTCCTGCATCGTCTCGAGGTACATCCGCTCGCGGATCACCGCGGGCGCCTTCGAATACTGTGCATAGACCTGCTTGAACCGGTCGGCGTCGCCCTCTGCCTCCGTGACCACGCGATCGGCATACGCCTTCGCTTCGTCGGCGAGTTTCGCGGCATTGCCCTGCGCCTTCGGCAGCAGGTCGTTCGCATAGGCCTGCGCGGCACGCTTCGCGGCCTCGCGATCTTCGCGCGCCTTCGCGACTTCGGCGTACGCGGCCTGCGTCTGCTCAGGCGCCGCGACGCTCTGCATCGTGACGGCCGTGATCTCGAGGCCCGATTGGTAGCGATCGAGATCGCGCTGGATCGCGGCGGACAATTGCTCGCGCAGTGCATCGCGATCCTGGTTCAGCATGTCGGCCGCGCTGCGCGTGCCGACGATCGCGCGCACCGCGGCCTGGGCGGCCTGCGACACACTGCGCTCCGGATCGACGCTGCGGAACAGGTAGTCGGTTGCCGAACGAATCCGATACTGGACGATGAAACGCACGTCGACGATGTCGGCGTCGCGCGTCAGCATCGCCGCTTCCTTCACGTTCGCGAGACGCACGACGTTGTTGCGGCCGATCTCGATCGAACGGACCTGCGACGTGTCGACGATCTCGTGCGACGCGAACGGATACGGTGCGCGCCAGTGCACGCCCTGGCCTACCGTGCCGGACAACTTGCCGAACTGCAGCACGACGCCCGTCTGGCCGTCCTGCACGACGAACAGCCCGCTGCCCGCGTAGACCGCGACCAGCACGCCGATCACGATGCCGACGCCGACGCGCGCGGCCCGGCCATTGTCGGGCCGGAAGCCGTTGCCGCCCTTGCCGCCGAACAGGCCGCTCAGACGCCGGTTGAAGTTGCGCCACATCTCGTCGAGATCGGGCGGACCGTCACCGTCGCCACCGGGCGGACGCTTCGATTCATTCGCACGCGGACGGGATCCGTCGTTGCCCTTGCCTTCGCCGCGCCCCCAGCGGGGATCGTTGATCGACAGCAAGGCGCGCATCCGCCGCCAGGTACTCCGCTCGTTGTATTCGTTCACCAGAGTTTGTTCACCAGATTAGACGCCGGCGAACCGGCCGGGACCGGTTAGCGCCCGTGTTCGGAAATCGTGTGGTCTTCGTGTGGTTCAGCGGGTGCGCCGTCGAGCGCGCCGTTGGGTAACGTCGCGCCGGAAAGGTGTTCCGCGGAGGCGATCTCGGCGATGGCGGCACGCAACGCATCAAGACCCTGACCGGTGCGTGCGCTCAAAAAGACGCGCGAAATATTACCATACTCGTCCCGCTCGACCGCGTCGCCGCGGGCCGCCAGCTCGGGCACGGCGTCGATCTTGTTGAACACCAGCACCTGCCGGATCGTGTCCGCACCGATCTCGTGCAGCACGCCGTTCACCTGCTCGATCTGTTCGAGCCGCACCGCGCTCGACGCGTCGACGACGTGCAGCAGCAGATCCGCATGGATCGTTTCCTCGAGGGTCGCGCGAAACGCGGCAACCAATTGGTGAGGCAGTTCGCGAATGAACCCGACCGTATCGGATACGACAATCTGACCTGCCTCGTCGCCGAGGTACACGCGCCGCGACGTCGTATCGAGCGTGGCAAACAGCTGGTCGGCCGCATAGGCCTGCGCTTTCGTCAGCGCATTGAACAGCGTCGACTTGCCCGCGTTCGTATAGCCGACGAGCGACACCGACATCGTGCCGCTGCGCGCGCGCTGACGACGCTGCGTGCTGTGCTGCCTGCGCAGCCGGTCGAGCCGCGACTTCAGCATCTTGATGCGCTCGCCGATCAACCGGCGGTCGGTTTCGAGCTGGGTTTCCCCGGGGCCGCGCAGGCCGATACCGCCCTTTTGCCGCTCCAGGTGGGTCCACGCGCGAATCAGGCGGGTCGACAGGTATTGCAGCTGCGCCAGCTCGACCTGCAGCTTGCCTTCGTGGCTGCGGGCACGCTGCGCGAAGATATCGAGGATGAGGCTCGTGCGATCGACCACCCGCCTGTTAAGCGCCTGCTCCAGATTGCGTTGCTGGGCCGGTGCCAGTGCGTGGTTGAAGATGACGATTTCGACGTTGTGCGCGTCGCAGGCAAGCCGCAATTCTTCGGCTTTGCCGCTGCCGATGAACATCTTGGCATCGGGACTGGCGCGACGACCCGTGAGGGTGACGGCGGGACGGGCCCCCGCACTGGAGGCGAGAAGACTGAGTTCTTCGAGGCTGGCTTCGAAATCGGTCTTGCCGAAGTCGATGCCGACGAGCGCTGCGTTGATCAAATTATCGGGTGTCAAGATAAGGCGGCTGGCATCGGTCGCTCGCGGCGACCGGACGCCGGCCGCTGCGATGGGTTAGGACGAGGCTTCCGCGTCCGGGTGGAAATTCACCGGGCGCGCCGGCACGACCGTCGAGATGGCGTGCTTGTAGACCATCTGGGTCACCGTATTACGGAGCAACACGACGTACTGGTCGAACGATTCAATGTTCCCTTGCAGCTTGATGCCGTTGACGAGATAGATCGAAACGGGAACGTGCTCTTTGCGCAGTGCGTTCAAAAACGGGTCTTGTAACAATTGCCCTTTGTTGCTCATGGCGTACTCCATCTTTTTTTGCAGGTTGATCTGGATTGGCGACGAAGAAAAAGAGATCCGGCGCCAATCGCTACACTATAGCCGATTTTGCATGCCCCGCCCGGGCGTAGGCCATGCGGCCTATCCCTTGCAGGACATGCTTCAGCCCTTGTCCGCGTACGGGTTGTTCGACGAACGGAACTCTATGCGCAATGGAGTCCCGGTCAGTGAGAAAGTTTCGCGGAATCGGTTTTCGAGGTAACGCTTGTAGGTTTCCGTCACGGCGTCGAGCGCGTTGCCATGGATGACGATCAGCGGCGGATTCTGGCCGCCCTGGTGCGCGTAGCGCAGCTTCGGACGCACCGGACCGCGACGTCGCGGCTGCTGGAACTCGACGGCCTCGATCAGCGCGCGCGTGAGCTTCGGCGTCGGCAGTTTCGCCATCGCCGCCGCGTACGCGTCGTCGACCGAGCGCATCAGCGCGCCGATGCCGGTCTTCTTCGCGGCCGAAATGTAGTGCGATTTCGCGAAGTCGAGGAATTTCAGCTTGCGGGTCAAATCCGCTTTCGCGCGATCGCGTGCGTGATCGTCGAGACCGTCCCACTTGTTGACGCCGATCACGAGCGCGCGGCCCTGTTCGACGACGAAGCCGGCGATGTGCGCGTCCTGGTCGGAAATGTCCTGCTGCGCATCCAGCAGAAGAATGACGACGTTCGCGTCCGAGATCGACTGCAGCGTCTTCACGACCGAGAATTTCTCGATCGCCTCGAACACCTTGCCGCGGCGGCGCAGGCCCGCGGTGTCGATCAACGTATATTTCTTGCCGTTGCGCTCGAAGTCGACGTAGATCGAATCGCGCGTCGTGCCTGGCATGTCGAACGCGATCACGCGGTCCTCGCCGATCAGCGCGTTCACGAGCGTCGACTTGCCGACGTTCGGCCGGCCAACGATCGCGATCTTGATGCCGCGCGACGGATCGTCCTCGTCCGCTTCCTCGGGCTGGCCCGCGTATGCGACTTCCAGCGCCTCGTTGATCATGTCGGTCACGCCGTCGCCGTGCGCGGCCGAGATCGCGCGCGGATCGCCGAGCCCGAGCTCGTAGAAGTCCGTCGCGACCGCCGTGTACTTCATCCCCTCGGCCTTGTTGACGACCAGGAAGATCGGCCGGCCAGTCTTGCGCAGGTAGTCGGCGATCGACTTGTCCTGCGGCGCGAGGCCGTTACGGCCGTCGACGATGAACACGACGACGTCGGCTTCCTCGACGGCCTGGCGCGTCTGACGTGCCATCTCGTGCAGGATGCCGTCCTTCGCGACGGGCTCGAAGCCGCCGGTATCGACGACCAGATACGGCCGTGCGCCGACCCGCCCTTCGCCATAATGGCGATCGCGCGTCAGGCCCGGCAAGTCGGCGACCAGCGCATCGCGCGAACGCGTGAGCCGGTTGAACAGCGTGGATTTCCCCACATTGGGGCGCCCAACGAGGGCAATGACCGGTTTCATCTGTGCTTTCTACGGTGATGCGCAGCAGCGGGAGGCCCGCTGCTGCGGGCGGCTGCGCTGAATGAAAATATCACGAATTCGCGCCGCGCCGGATGCGCGCGCCGGGCGCGCGTTGCGCGCCGTCGTCTTTCGTTTCGAACAGCCTTTCAAATACCGAGCGGCCGGGGACACCGGCCGCCTTCATGTCGCGCGACCGCGGCGCGCGGGACGAGCCCGCAGCGCCACGGTCGCGCCTGTTACGTGCGCGTCAGCGCGGACGGAACCCGTACAGACCACCGTCCCTCGTCTGCACGACGAGCGTATTGCCCGCCAGGACCGGCGCCGCGGTGATCGCGCTGCCGTCGGTCTTCATTCGGGCGATGAAGCTGCCGTCCTCGCGCGACAGGAAGTGCACGAAGCCCTGATAATCGCCCATCACGACCGCATGGCCGAGCAGGTAGGGCACGCCGACGTCGCGGCTCTTCAGCTTGTCGTTACGCCAGAGCTGGTTGCCGCTCGCCGCGTCGTAGGCCGTCACGACCGACCAGTCGTCGCCGCCGGCGACGACCGAATCGTCCTGCGCGAGACCGCTGCGGCTCGAGAACGCCTTTTCCCACAGCGGACGGCCCGAGTTCGCGTCGAAGCAGCCGAGCTGGCCCTGGAACGTGACCGCGCACGCTTCGGCACCCACGAGCGTCGGCGGACCGCTGACGTCGTTGATGCGCTCCACTTCGGTCACGCCCTTCGGGAACGACACGGGCGTCTGCCAGAACGGCTCGCCCGTCTGCAGGTTGATCGCGACGAGACCGCCGCCGGGGAAGCCCGCCAGCACAGCCGCATCGCCCGCGAAGGTCATGCCGGCCGACACGCGCAGGTTCAGCGGCACCGCGCGATTGCGGTAGTTCCACTTCTGTTCGCCCGTCTGCGCGTTGAACGCGATCACTTGGCCGTCGATCGTGCGCACGATCACGAGACCGTTGCCGACCAGCGGCGGCGAGAAGATCTCGCCCTGCACGCTCGTCTTCCACAGCTGCTTGCCGTCGGGGCCCAGCACGAACACGCCGCCCTTCAACGCGCCGACCGCGGTCAGGTTGCCATCACTGCCGACCCCGGCCGACAGGTCCGAACCGACCTTCGCGCGCCACAGCGTCTGGCCCGTCTTCGCGTCGATCTTCTCGACCGAACCGTTCTCGCCCGCCGCGTAGACGGCGTCGCCAACGGCCACCGGCGAGAACAGATAGCGCCCGCCCTTGCCGACGCTCGCCTTCCAGACCTGTTGCACGTCCATGACGGGCTTGAACTCGGTGAGCGGCGTCGGCACGCGGCGCGCGTCCTTCGACGACGAGCAGGCCGCCAATGCCAGGACAGCCGCCGCGCAGGCTACGGGCACAGCGTAACGTTTCAGCAAATTCATCGGTTAGCGAAGCAGAGTTAAGAGGTTGAGGGGGCCGGGATCAGCCGCCGAGCGCATCGAGCTTGAACTGCACGAGCTGACGCGCGGACTGGTCGTCCTGCGACAGGCCGGCGAGCGCGAGCTTGTACGCGGCGCGCGCATCGTCGGTCTTGCCTTGCGCCGCAAGCAGATCGCCACGGCGATCGGCCACGAGGCCCTTGAATGCATCGACCGGCGTGCCGGACAGCAGCGCGAGGCCCGCATCGTACGCCTTCTCGTCGAGCAGCAGCGATGCGAGACGCAGTTTCGCGATCTGCTTGTACTCGTCGTCCTTGGCGTGATCGACGGCCCATTGCAACTGCGCCTTCGCGCCGGCGGCGTCGCCGGCCGCGTACAACGTCTTCGCCGCCGACAGTGCGGTCATCTGCGCATACGGCGTGCTGCCGAACTTGCTTTCCATGTCGGCGGCCGCGCGAGCCATCGTCGCCTTGTCATTCGCGGCGGCGGCCTTCTGCACCTGCTCGTACAACCCGGAAGCCTCGGCGGCCTGACGGCGCTGCCAGTAATTCCAGCCGTTGAAACCGGCCGCGACGACCAGCGCCGCGAGCACGATCCACGTGGTGAGGTTGCCCCAGCGGGCCCACCACGCCTTGAGACTTTCAATCGATTCTTGTTCGTCGTGATAACTCATCGGCGAGCGATTCCTTCCTTTTCAGGCTTTTCTTGTCGAGCGAATGCCAGCGCGATCAGTCGTCGCCGTCTTCGGCGGATGCAACCATCGCATTGATTAGGAATTCGGTCAAGCTTTCGACCGGTACGGTCTGCTGAACGTTCTTTTCCCCGTCCTCGCCCGCACCGCGCAACGCTTTCACGCCGACCGTGCCGTTCGCGACCTCTTCTTCGCCGAAGATCACCGCGAACGCGGCACCGCTCGCATCGGCCCGCTTCATCTGCGACTTGAAGCTTGCCGGGCCGCCATCGGCGCTGCAGTGGAAAATCACGTCGAGGCCCGTATCGCGCAGACGCTCGGCCGCGATGAACGCCTGTTCGCGCGCCGTCTCACCCTGGTGCACCACGTACACGTCGACACCTTCCTGCTCGGGCGCGAGATCCTCTTCCTTCAGCAGCTCGAGAATGCGCTCGATGCCCATCGCCCAGCCGCACGCGGCGGTCGGCTTGCCGCCGAGCTGCTCGATCAGCGGATCGTAGCGGCCGCCGGCCGCGACCGTGCCCTGCGCGCCGAGCTTGTCGGTCACCCACTCGAACACGGTCAGATTGTAGTAGTCGAGGCCGCGCACGAGACGCGGGTTGATCTTGAACGGGATGTTGTTCGCGAGCAGCAGGCGCTGCAGCCCTTCGAAGTGGGCACGCGACTCGTCGCCCAGGAAGTCGATCAGCTTCGGCGCGTTCTGCGCGATTTCCTGCAGCGCGGGGTTCTTCGTGTCGAGCACGCGCAGCGGGTTCGTATACAGGCGACGCTTGGCGTCCTCGTCCAGGACATCGGCGAACTGCTCGAGATACTTGATCAGTTCGACGCGGTGCGCGGCACGCTCTTCGGCGAGGCCGAGCGAATTGATCTCGAGCTTGATGCCGGTCAGGCCGAGGTCGTCCCACAGGCGCTGGCACATCATGATGATCTCGGCATCCGCATCCGGGCCCGCGAAGCCGAGCGCCTCGACGCCGACCTGGTGAAACTGGCGGTAGCGGCCGCGCTGCGGACGCTCGTGACGGAACATCGGGCCGATGTACCACAGACGCTTCGGGCCGTCATACAGCATGTTGTGCTCGATCGACGCACGCACGACGGCTGCGGTGTTTTCCGGGCGCATCGTCAGGTTCTCGCCGTTCAGCGCGTCGGTGAAGCTGTACATCTCCTTCTCGACGATGTCCGTGACTTCGCCGATGCCGCGCGTGAAGAGCTGCGTATGTTCGACGATCGGCGTGCGGATGTTCTGATAGCCGTACGCGCGCAGCAGCGATTTCACGGTAGCTTCGAAGAACTCCCAGAGGCCGGCATCCTGCGGGAGGATGTCGTTCATGCCCTTGACGCCGGTGAGCTTCTCGATCTTGCGTTTCTGTTCAGTCATCGTTCGTGTGTGTGGACGAATTTAGTTCAGGGCCTCGGTGCGGCCGTAATTGCGTGCGACGTAGTCGCTGACGATCTGCTGGAATTCCTCGGCGATCCGCTCACCGCGCAGCGTCTTGACCTTCTCGCCGTCGATGAAGACGGGCGCGGCCGGGTTTTCGCCCGAACCCGGCAGGCTGATGCCGATGTTCGCGTGCTTCGACTCGCCCGGGCCGTTGACGATGCAGCCCATCACCGCGACGTTCATCTTCTCGACACCCGGATATTCCTTGCGCCAAACCGGCATCTGCTCACGCAGATAGGTCTGGATCTGCATCGCGAGTTCCTGGAACAGCGTGCTCGTCGTGCGGCCGCAGCCCGGGCACGCGATCACCATCGGCGCGAACGAGCGCAGGCCCATCGTCTGCAGGATTTCCTGGCCGACGATCACTTCGCCCGTGCGCGACGCGCCCGGCTCCGGCGTCAGCGAAATGCGGATCGTGTCGCCGATCCCTTCCTGCAGCAGCACGCCGAGCGCGGCCGTCGAAGCGACGATGCCCTTCGAGCCCATGCCGGCCTCGGTCAGACCGAGGTGCAGCGCGAAGCCGCAGCGGCGGCCGAGCTCACGGTACACGGCGATCAGGTCCTGCACGCCGCTGACCTTGCACGACAGC
Organism: Burkholderia sp. RF4-BP95; assembly: GCF_001521985.1. Classification (NCBI taxonomy): domain Bacteria; kingdom Pseudomonadati; phylum Pseudomonadota; class Betaproteobacteria; order Burkholderiales; family Burkholderiaceae; genus Burkholderia; species Burkholderia sp. RF4-BP95. The sequence continues at coordinate 26,484 of NZ_LOSX01000092.1, forward strand.
ACGATGCGGTCACGGCCGAGACCCAGTTCGACCGCGCGCTCGGCCGAGCCGATCGCCGACTGGATCAGCGCCTCGTACATCACGCTCTGCGCATCCCACGGCTGCGAACGCGCGCCGTTCTCGTCCATCATGCGCGCGAGCAGATCCTGGTCGAGGCTGCCCCAGTTCACGCCGATCCGCACCGGCTTGTCGTACTTCGCCGCGGCTTCGATCATCTGCGCGAACTGCGTGTCGCGCTTCGCGCCCTGGCCGACGTTACCCGGGTTGATCCGGTACTTCGACAGCGACTCCGCGCAGCCCGGATAGTCGCGCAGCAGCAGGTGGCCGTTGTAGTGAAAATCTCCGACGAGCGGGACGGTCACACCCATCCGGTCGAGCTGCTCGCGGATCGCCGGCACGGCGGCCGCGGCCTCCGGCGTATTGACCGTGATACGCACCAGTTCGGAGCCCGCGTTCGCGAGCTCCTTGATCTGGATCGCCGTGCCGATCGCATCGGCCGTGTCCGTATTCGTCATCGACTGCACGCGCACCGGCGCATCGCCGCCGATCGTCACGAGCTGCCCGCCCCAACGAACATCCACCGCATGCGACACGCGACGCGGCTGATGCCCGCCGAACACCGGCTCGGTTGAACAAATCTGACTGCTGCGTGGGGATTGAGCTTCGGATTGCATCGATAGATCCATTTACGCGGAATGCGCCGCGAGGCGGCGCATGAATTGAAAAAGCGCCGTGCCCTCGCGGCCTGTCCAGGACAGACCTGCGTCACGGCGCTTGACGTCAGGGCAGCGTGAACCGCGCCACGTTACCCCGCGCTGCCGAATATTTCGCCGGATCGACAGGTTTTCCGTCGAACGCGACCGAATCAAGACCTGCCTTGTTGCCGATCGTCACCTTGAACGGCCCGTCGCCGGCAACCTGCTTCGTCTCGCCGGCCCGCACCAGCGCCGAGAACAGCTCCTTGCCGCTCTTGTCGCGCACGCTGAACCAGCAATCCTGCTTGACCTTCAGTTCGACCATCGACTGGCCTGCCGCCACCACGACGCTCGCGGGCTGCACCGCCGCGGCCGCGCTGCTCGCCGCTGCCGTCGCGACGATCGGTTGCGACGCAGGCGCGACGGCCGTCGGGGCCGGGGCTGAAGCAACCGGAGCAGCCGACGCAACGACCTGCGGTGCCGCGGCGGATGCTGCAACCTGCGCCGGGACGTCGTTGCCGACTGCCGTCGACGCACCGCCCGCGGCCGCCTCTTCGGCGGAAGACGCCGCCGGCGCGCTCGCCACCGACGCACGTTCGGTGTCGCCGCCGCCCTTGAAGCGCGCGAGCCAGCTCGACGAATCGCCGCCAGTGTGCCACATGAGCACCGCGATCACCGCGACAACAACGATCGCCGTTCCCCACAGCCACGGATGATGGCGCGACGAGCCGCCGAGCGGAATCGACACGCGACCACGCGGCAGATCCGTCCCCGACGACGCAGGCATCGACAGATCGACCTCCGGCACGCCCCGCTCGCGGCGCAATGCCTGCGCAAACGGCTCGGGATCGACACCAAGCATTTTCGCGTAGCTGCGCACGACGCCGAGCGCGAACGTCACGCCGGGCAAATGGCTGATGTCGCCTGCCTCGAGCGCACGCAGCTTCTGCGGGGCGACCTTGAGCCGCGCCGACACGTCGTCGACCGTCCAACCCTTGGCTTCCCGGAGCTGCGCCAGCCGGCTGCCGACGGCTGCCAGCGTTTCAAGCCCTGCCTGCGCCGGCTTCGCGGCATTCGTCTCTGCGCCGTTTGTCGGCTGCGGCTCACTCATCCTTGTCCTCGCGTCGATTCTTCTTCACTGGCGGGCGCCGCCGGCCCCCGCAACCGTCCATATCATGCGCGGCGCCGAGGCGCCGCGACCGATCGCTATTCGCGTGTTGTACCGCCAAAAGGTTCGGGCATCCCCGTCAAACCGCCCGAACTTCGATGATTTTTGCTGCTGCGCCCGTTCGCTCCGCCAGTCGCGTGCGATCCTTCACGGCGCCGGCCAGCTGGCCGCACGCGGCGTCAATGTCGTCGCCGCGCGTCTTGCGCACGGTCGTGACGACACCCGCGTCGATGAGGACCTGTGCGAAACGCTTGATCTGCTCCGGCTTCGAGCGGATGAGGCCCGATTCCGGAAACGGATTGAACGGGATCAGATTGAACTTGCAGGGCACGTCGCGCGTGACGGCCAGCAGTTCGCGCGCATGCGCTTCGGTGTCGTTGACGCCGTCGAGCATGCAGTATTCGAAAGTAATGAAGTCGCGTGGCGCAACTTTCAGATAACGCTGGCACGCGGCCATCAGCTCGCGAAGCGGATGCTTCTTGTTGAGCGGCACCAGCTCGTCGCGCAGCGCGTCGTTCGGCGCGTGCAGCGAAACAGCGAGCGCGACCGGCAGTTCGGCGCCGAGGCGGTCCATCATCGGCACCACGCCGGACGTCGACAACGTGACGCGGCGGCGCGACAGGCCGTAGGCGTTGTCGTCAAGCATCAGCCGCATCGCGGGCACGACCGCGCTGTAGTTCAGCAGCGGCTCGCCCATGCCCATCATCACCACGTTGGTGACGACCCGTTCGGCCTTGCCGTTCGGACCGGGCGCGCGACCAAGCGACGCACGCAGTGCAAATTCGGCCATCCGGAGCTGGCCGATGATTTCGGCTGTCGACAGATTGCGGGAGAAACCCTGCTTGCCCGTCGAGCAGAAGCGGCAGTTGACCGCACACCCAGCCTGCGACGACACGCACAGCGTGCCGCGCGTCTCTTCCGGGATGAAAACGGTTTCGACCGCATTGCCGTTTCCGACGTCGATCAGCCACTTGCGCGTGCCGTCGGTGGAAACGTGATCGCTGACGATATCGGGCATCACGATCGACGCGCGGCCCTTGAGCTTTTCTCTCAGGGACTTCGCAAGGTCGGTCATGCCGTCGAAGTCGCCGGCGTTGTACTGATGGATCCAGCGCTGCAACTGCTTGGCGCGGAACGGCTTCTCGCCGAGGCTGCCGCAGTACGCGACAAGACCCTCGGCATCGAAGTCGAGAAGATTGACGGAAGTTTCGCTCGTCATGATGTGCTGCCTTGCCGCGTGCGCTGAATCCTGCCTACTTGTTGCCAGCCAGGGCTTAGCGCGAGTAGACGTTCATTTCCGGGAAGAAGAACGCGATTTCGACCGCGGCCGTTTCGGCAGCGTCCGAGCCGTGCACGGCGTTCGCGTCGATGCTGTCGGCGAAGTCGGCGCGGATCGTGCCCTTTTCCGCCTTCTTCGGATCCGTCGCGCCCATCAGGTCGCGGTTCTTCAGGATCGCGCCTTCACCTTCCAGAACCTGGATCATCACCGGGCCCGAGATCATGAAATCGACGAGATCCTTGAAGAACGGACGTGCTGCGTGAACTGCGTAGAACTTCTCTGCGTCCGCACGCGACAGGTGTGCCATGCGCGATGCGACGATCTTCAGGCCGGCGCCTTCGAAACGGCTGTAGATCTGGCCGATCACGTTCTTTGCCACCGCATCCGGCTTGATGATCGACAGGGTGCGCTCGATTGCCATAAAAACTCCAAGAAATTAAGAAGTTACAGGTTCAAATGAATCCGCTATTGTAGCACGATCCCGTGTATCATTGCGATTGAACCCTTACACGAGTGAAAGGTTCAGAATCCATATGTTTTTGCGCCGCCGGCCATTGAAACCTCGCGGCGCGGAACGTATCTTAGCCATAGCTGCTCCGGTTTGCTGCGCCGCACACCGCGTGCGCCGAACCGGCCCGGGACGCCCACGCGTTCAATGTTAGGAGAAACCATGAACGACTATCCGTACAATTTCGGCCGCGGCGGCTCCGTCAGCACCGCGGAGGTTCGCAATCGCGTGCTGCGGAACACGTACTGGCTGCTCGCGCTGTCGATGGTGCCGACGGTGCTGGGCGCATGGGTCGGCGTCGCGACGGGCTTCTCGCTGTTCGCGGCCACGAGCCCGATGATGAGCCTGCTTGCGTTCTTCGCGATCGCGTTCGGCTTCATGTTCGCGATCGAGCGGACGAAAAACAGCGCGGCCGGCGTGTTCGTGCTGCTCGGCTTCACGTTCTTCATGGGCCTGATGCTGTCGCGCCTGCTGAGCTTCATCCTCGGCTTCTCGAACGGCCCGTCGCTGATCATGCTCGCGTTCGGCGGCACCGGCATCATCTTCGCCGCGATGGCGACGATCGCCACGATCAGCAAGCGTGACTTCTCGGGGCTCGGCAAGTGGCTGTTCATGGGCGTGATCGTGATCCTGCTTGCCTCGGTCGCGAACATCTTCCTGCAACTGCCGGCGCTGATGCTCACCGTGTCCGTGCTCGCGATCGCGATCTTCTCGGCCTACATGCTGTTCGACGTCCAGCGCGTCGTGAACGGCGGCGAGACGAACTACATCTCGGCTACGCTTGCGATCTACCTCGATCTGTACAACGTGTTCACGAACCTGCTCGCGCTGCTGGGCATCTTCGGCGGCAACCGCAACTGACGGTCGCTGCACACCATGAAAAAACCGGCCTCGAGGGCCGGTTTTTTTACGTCCGCAGCCCGTCCGCTCAGTCGCGCTCGAACAGCGCGATCGATTCGACGTGCGACGTATTCGGGAACATGTTCACGACCCCGGCACCCTTCAGCCGATAGCCGGCCTCGTGCACGAGCAGGCCCGCGTCGCGCGCGAGCGTCGACGGGTTGCACGATACGTAGACGATGCGCTTCGGCAGCGGGCCTTCGCCGCTCTGCGCGATTTCGGCCAGCGCCTTCGACACTGCGAGCGCGCCTTCGCGCGGCGGATCGATCAGGAACTTGTCGAACGCGCCGAGCGCACGAAGGTCGTCGCCCGTGACCTCGAACAGGTTCCGGCACGCGAACGTCGTGTGCCCGTCGACACCGTTCTCGCGCGCATTCGCCAGCGCGCGCGTCGTCAGCGTCTCGCTACCTTCGATGCCCATCACCTCGCGCGACAGCCGCGCCAGCGGCAGCGTGAAGTTGCCGATCCCGCAGAACAGGTCGAGCACGCGATCGTCGCGCGACGGCGCGAGCAGGCGCAGTGCGCGGCCCACCAGCACGCGGTTGATCTGATGGTTGACCTGCGTGAAGTCGGTCGGCTTGAACGGCATGCGGATGCCGAACTCCGGCAGCGTGTAGTCGAGCGGCACGTCGAGCGGATAGAACGGCGTGACCGTGTCCGGGCCCTTCGGCTGAAGCCAGAACTGCACCTTGTGCTCGTCCGCGAACGCGCGCAGCAGCGCTTCGTCATCCGCATTGATCGGCTCCAGCACGCGCAACACCAGCGCCGTGACTTGCGAACCGACCGCAAGCTCGATCTGCGGCATCCGGTCACGGATCGACAGCCCCTCCACCAGCCGACGCAGCGGCACGAGCATCGCCGACACGTGCGGCGGCAGCACTTCGCAGCTCGTCATATCGGCGACATAGCTGCTCTTCTTTTCATGGAATCCAACCAGCACGCCGCCCTTCTTCGCGACGTTGCGCACGGTCAGGCGCGCACGGTAGCGGTAGCCCCACGACGGGCCGTGGATCGGCGCGAACACTGTCTCGGCGCGCAGCTTCGACAGGTGCCACAGGTTGTCCTCGAGCACGCGCTGCTTGATCGCCACCTGCGCACGCATGTCGAGGTGCTGCATCGAGCAGCCGCCGCAGGTGCCGAAGAATTTGCACTTCGGCTGCGTGCGCAGCACGCTCGGGCGCAGAATATCGACAACGGTCGCCTGCTCGTAGCTCGGCTTGCGACGATAGCTCGAATAGGTCACGCGCTCGCCGGGCAGTGCGCCCTCGACGAAGATGACCTTGCCCGGCGAGCCGTCTTCGGTCGTCGTGCGGCCGACACCGCGCGCTTCCATGTCGAGCGATTCGATCTCGAGAACCGGGGCAGGCCCGGGCGCGACGGGCGCATTTTTCGATTTGCGCGCAGAAGTGGGGACGGCTTCGGACACCAGCTTTTCCTGACAAAACGTTGAAGAAGGCGAGATTGTAGACGACGAAAGCCCGCATCGCCTGCTTTCGTGGCGCAAGCGTCCAGATGGATGCGTCTACCGCGCGGCGTCATGCAGGAACGGCCTGCCGCCGGCCCGCATGCGCCGCGTCCCGCGCCAGGCCATGGGCGGCACAGGTTCTGCTCGCGGAAGACTCAGGAGACTCGACCATGCGACTGATCGACTGGAACGTTCAATGGGGTCGGGACGCGGACGGCGTCGTCGACCTCCCCCGCACCATCGCCGCCGCCCGCGGGCTCGGCGACTTCGACGTGTTGTGTCTGCAGGAAGTGACGCGCGGCTTCGGCGCCCTGCCCGGCCGGCCGGGCCCCGACCAGTTCGCCGAACTGGCGGCGTTGCTGCCCGGCTATACGATCGTCGACGCGATCGGCGCCGACTTGCCGGCGCTCGAACCCGGCGCGCCGCGCCGCCAGTTCGGCAATGCGATCGCGTCCCGGCTACCCGTCCGGCGCGTGCTGCGCCACCTGCTGCCGTGGCCGGCGGACGCGGGCGCACCGTCAATGCCGCGTGTCGCGCTCGACGTCGAGCTGGTAACGCCGTCGGGCCCGCTGCGGGTCGTCACGACGCACCTCGAATTCTATTCGGCGCGCCAGCGACTCGCGCAGGTCGATGCGTTGCGTGATCGGCATCGCGAGGCCTGCGCCCACGCGGACCGGCCCGCGCCGGCGGAAAACGCGACGGGGCCGTTCAGCGCGACCGGCCAGCCGCGCGACGCAATCGTCTGCGGCGATTTCAACAGCGCGTTCGACAGCGATGCGTACCGGCGCATGCTGGCGCCGATCGCCGACGCGCCGCCGTTCGCCGATGCGTGGATTGCCCGCCACCCGGGCTGCACGCCGCCGCCGACTGCCGGCGTCTACGATACGGCGCAATGGTCGGAAGGACCGCTCGCATGCGATTTCGTGTTCGTGACCGATACGCTGCTGCCACGCATCACGCGCTGCGAGATCGACGGCGACCTGCGCGCGTCGGATCACCAGCCTGTCGTGCTCGAATTCGATTGATCGCTGCCGCGGCGCGAGCCGCCCGCATCACACCTCGAAGCCGGCCAGGTATTCGGCCCAATGCGACGCGGGCTCCTGTGCCAGCGCGTTCTTCACGAGCAGGATCTCGTCAGCATATTCACTCGGCGTCAGGCCACCGCGCATCAACTGGAACCGGCAATACAGCAGGTAAGTATTAACGACGTCGGTTTCGCAATAGTTGCGGATTTCCTCGATCCGGCCGTCCTGGAACGCGGGCCACACCTGGCTGCCGTCCATCCCGAGCTTGCCCGGAAAACCGCACAGCTTCGCAAGCGCGTCGAGCGGCGCATTCGCGCGCGCCTGATACATCGCGAGCACGTCCATCAGATCGGTGTGTCGCGAGTGATAGCGCGAGATGTAGTTGTTCCACTTGAAGTCGCGGTCGTCCTCGCCCAGATCCCAGTAGCGCGTCGCGGGGATCCCGTGCACGAGCGCACGGTAGTGGAGCACCGGCAGATCGAAGCCGCCGCCGTTCCACGACACGAGCTGCGGCGTGTATTTCTCGATCACGCGATAGAACGACTGGACCAGCGTCGCCTCGTTGTCCTGGGGCGTGCCCAGCGAGCGCACGCGAAAACCGTTGTTGTCACGGAACACGCAGGAAATCGCCGCGATGCGCTGCAGGTGATGCGGCAGGAAATCGCTGCCGGTCTTCTCGCGGCGCGCGGCGAACGCATGTTCGGCCACCGCGGCATCGTCGAGCGTCGCGGGCAGGTCTTCCAGACGGCGAATGCCGTCGACATCGGGAATGGTCTCGATGTCAAAAACGAGAATCGGAGTCATCGGTTACAGAACGGCGTCCTTGCGCACGCCGTTGGAGGCAAAGAACCGCTTGAGGCGCACCAGCGCTTCCTGCTGGATCTGCCGCACGCGCTCGCGCGTGAGCCCCATCTCGTCGGCCAGCTCCTCGAGCGTGGCCGGTTCGATGTGGTTCAGGCCGAAGCGGCGCTCGATCACGTGCCGATGCTTGTCGGACAGCCGCGACAGCCACGCGCGCGTCAGCGTCTCGAGTTCGCGGTGCTGCACCTCGGCGTCGGGCGACTGGCTCTGGTCGTCGGGCAGCAGGTCGAGCAGGCTGCTCGCGGGATCGAGATCGAGCGGTGCGTCGAGCGACGCGGTGTGCTCGTTGAGCGCGAGGATGTCGGTGACTTCCTCGGCGGTCTTGCCGGTGAGATAGGCGATGTCGTCGATGCTGGCTTCGCGGCGCTCGGCCGCCTCGCCCGTCGACATCGAATTCTTTTCGAGGTGGCGCTTCGCACGCAGCACCTGGTTCAGTTCGCGGATCACGTGCACGGGCAGGCGCACGGTGCGAGCCTGGTTCATGATCGCCCGTTCGATGCTCTGGCGGATCCACCACGTCGCGTAGGTCGAGAAACGAAAGCCGCGCGTCGGGTCGAATTTCTCGATCGCGTGCATCAGGCCGAGGTTGCCTTCCTCGATCAGGTCGAGCAATGGCACGCCGCGGTTCAGGTAACCCTTCGCGATGCTGACGACGAGACGCAGGTTGCGCTCGATCATCACCTGCCGCGCCTCGAATTCGCCAGCCTTCGCGAGACGCGAATAGCGCTGCTCCTCCTCGACGGTCAGGAGCGGCTTCACGCTGATGCGATTCAGGTAATGCTGGATCGTGTCGGCCGTGAGTTCGGCCTGCAGCAATGCGCGGAAATCGTCGACGTCGGGCGCGGCTTCCGCACGGCCTTCGCGCTCGTCGTCGCCGTCCGTTTCGGCGTCGCGCGCCTCGAGATCACGTTCGTTTTCCGCGACGTCGTCTTCGTCGTCCGTCGAAGCGCCAGCTCGCTCCGCCGATGCTTGCGTGGCACGACTGATCTTCTCAGACTCGGCTTGCGGCTCGTGGCGCTTCGATTTCGGCATGGTCGTCTCGGTTATTGAGGCGGCAAATACTTCAGCGGATCGACAGGTTTACCCTGCCGGCGAACCTCGAAATGCAGCATCACGCGGTCGGCATCGCTGTTACCCATCTCGGCGATCTTTTGCCCCTTCGTCACCGCGTCCCCCTCTTTTACCATCAAAGCGCGATTGTGTGCATACGCTGTGAGGTAAGTTGCATCGTGCTTGATGATAATGAGGTTGCCGTAACCACGCAGGCCGTTGCCCGAGTAGACGACGCGGCCGTCGGCCGCCGCCTTCACGGCCTCGCCGGACGTGCCGCCGATATTGACGCCCTTGTTCTTCGCGTCGTCGAAACCGTTCAGCACCGGGCCGCGCACGGGCCATGCAAACGTCACGGGGCCGCTGGGCGCTGCGGCCGTATCGCTCGATGCGGCGGCAGCCGGCGGCGTGCTCGCGGACGACGAGCCCGCGGCCGACGTCGCGGGACCGCTGCTGAGCGGTGCGGTCGCGACGGCAGCGCCGGCGATCGGCGCGGCAGCCGGCGAGCCGGCAACCGCGGCACCGCCCGGCGGCGCGACGCGCAGCAATTGGTCGACTTCGATCTGGTTCGGGTTCGCCAGGTTGTTCCACGTGGCGATGTCGCGATAATTCTGCCCGTTTTCGAGCGCGATCCGGTACAGCGTATCGCCCGGTTTCACACGGTAGAAGCCGGGCGGCGGCGGGCCGAGCGGCACCGCCGGCTGCGCGGCGGCGGTCGTGCCGAGCGTTCCGGAGCGGTCGACGACGGGCGCGTTGTCGAGCCGCGTCGCACAGGCGGCCAGTAGCGTGGAGAACGCAGCCACACAGATCGCGCGCTGGGCGAACGTGAGCGGTTCCCTGGTTCGGTTGTTTTGCATCGCGCGCAACATACTCATCGGTTTCAAATCACTCCGGATTTTAAAGGGACAAAGAAAACGCGATCAAGCCGCGACTCCCGCCATTGCGCGTGCGCGACGCGCTCGACGAGCGTGAGCACCTGGGGCTGCCCGCTCTGCGCGCCGACCGGCGCGACGAGCCGCCCGCCGATCGCGAGTTGCTCGAGCAGCGCCTGCGGCACGTCGAGCCCCGCCGCCGCGATCACGATCGCGTCGAACGGGCCCGCAGCCGGCAGGCCGACACGCCCGTCGCCGTAATGCAGACGGATGTTCGGCACGCGCAGCGGCCGCAGGTTCAGCTTCGCGCGCTCGTAGAGCGGCTTGATGCGTTCAATCGAATACACGTCGCGCGCCACGTGACTCAGCACCGCGGCCTGGTAGCCGCAACCGGTGCCGATCTCGAGGACGCGCTCGAGCGTGCGGCCGGCCATCGCGAGCTCGATCATGCGCGCGACGACCGACGGCTTTGAAATCGTTTGCTGGTGGCCGATCGGCAGCGCGGCATCCTCATAGGCCTGCGTCGCGAGCCCCGGATCCACGAACATGTGGCGCGGCACCGCGGCCATCGCATCCAGCACGCGCGCGTCGGTCACGCCGTTCGCGCGCAGGCGTTCGACCATGCGCTCGCGCACACGTTCCGACGTCAGCGCGAACGCACCGGCCGGCGCGACGCTCGGCGCAGCCGGCTTGGGCATCGCGGGCTTCGGCACGGTCGGTTTCGGCGCGGTCGCCGGCTTCGCGGCGGTCGTGCCGTGCACCGGGCGGGCGACGCCCGTCTTCACCGCCACCGGCTTCAGCACGGTGGCGGACTTGTCGACGGCCTTCGGCACCGCGCCCGCCGCATGGCGTTCGCCGGCCCGGCCTTCCGATTTGCGTGGCGCTCGCTTGAGATCTTCGAGCGCGAGCGGAAACCGCTTCGCGCGCTCGCCGCTCATGAAGCCCGCCCTCCTGCGCGCACCCATTCGCGCGTCGCAGGCAGCATTTGCGTATGCGTGAGATCGAGCTGCAGCGGCGTGATCGATACGAAACCGTTTGCGACGGCGTGGAAATCGGTGCCTTCGCTCGCGTCCAGCGCCGCACCCGCGGCACCGATCCAGTAGACTGGTTCGCCGCGCGGGTCGGTCTGGCGAATCACCGGCTGGGACGGGTGACGCTTGCCGAGGCGCGTGACCTGCCAGCCTCTCAGTTCGTCGTACGGCAGATTCGGAATATTGACGTTCAGCAGCGGCTGACCGGGCAGCGGATGCGCGAGATAGTGTTCGACGATTTCGGCGGCGACGCGCGCCGCGTCCGTCAGATGCGCCCAGCCCTTCTCGGCCAGAGAAAACGCGATGGCCGGCACGCCGAACATGATGCCTTCGGTGGCGGCCGCAACTGTCCCTGAATAGAGCGTGTCTTCGCCCATGTTCTGGCCGTTGTTGATCCCGGACACGACGAGGTCGGGCCTCGCGTCGGCCATCCCCGTCAACGCGACGTGCACCGAATCGGTCGGCGTGCCGTTCACGTAGAAGAAACCCGTATTCGTCGCGCGCTGCACCGACAGCGGCCGCGACAGCGTGAGGGAATTCGATGCGCCGCTGCAGTTCTGCTCGGGCGCGATCACCGTGAGGTCGGCAAGCGGCTGCAGCGCGTCGCTGAGCGCGGCGAGACCGGGGGCGAGATAGCCGTCGTCGTTGCTGAGTAGGATTCGCATCCGGCGATTGTAACCGAGGAAAGATGGCGCGAGAGCGACAGTCAGGCGGCTGCGGACGGGCCTGCGTGCACGGTGCGCCGCCGCATTGCGCGGCGGCGTTCCGCAGACGCGAGACAACGTTTTGCCACCCGGCGTTTTCCGCCCCGAAGGGTGCCCGTCCGGAGAGGTTGCCCCGCCGGAGACCCGGCGCAAAGCGCCCGGCCTTGGGGCGCTCAGATCGCGCCTGCCTCGCGCAGCGCGGCGATCGCCTGTGCGTCGTAGCCGAGGCCGCGCAGCACCTCGTCCGTATGCTCGCCGAGTTCGGGCCCGAGCCAGCGCGTTTCGCCCGGCGTGTCGGACAGCTTCGGCGTGATGTTCGGCAGCGGAATGTCGGTGCCGTCGGCCAGCTTGAAACGCTGGATCATCTGCCGCGCGACGAACTGCGGATCGGTGAACATGTCTGCGGCGCTGTAGATGCGCCCGGCCGGCACGTCGGCCGCGTTGAGCACGACGAGCGCCTCGTCGATCGTGCGCGGCGCGAGCCACGCGGCGATCGCATCGTCGATCTCCTGCGTGCGCGGCACGCGTCCGTCGTTCCGTGCAAGCGCCGGATCGTCGGCGAGATCGTCGCGTTCGATCGCCTTCATCAGTCGCTTGAAGATCGGGTCGCTGTTGCCGCCGATCACGATGCTGCCGTCGCGGCACGCGTAGGTGTTCGACGGCACGATGCCCGGCAGCGACGCACCGGTGCGCTCGCGCACCATCCCGTACACGCCGTACTCGGGCACCACGCTTTCCATCATGTTGAACACCGCTTCATACAGTGCAACGTCGACCACCTGCCCCGTGCCGCCGTTCACCTTGCGGTGGTGAAGTGCCATCAGCGCGCCGATCACGCCGTGCAGCGCGGCGATCGAGTCGCCGATCGAGATGCCGATGCGCGGCGGCGGCAGGTCCGGATAGCCGGTGATGTGGCGCAACCCGCCCATCGATTCGGCGATCGCGCCGAAGCCGGGCCGGTCGCGGTACGGGCCCGTCTGCCCGTAGCCGGACAGGCGCACCATCACGAGACCGGGGTTGTCGGCCGACAGCGCGTCGTAGCCGAGCCCGAGCTTCTCGAGCAGGCCCGGGCGGAAGTTTTCGATCACGATGTCGGCCTCGCGCGCGAGCTGCCGCGCGATCGTCTTGCCGGCATCGGATTTCAGGTTGAGGGTGACCGATTTCTTGTTGCGTGCCTGGACCGACCACCACAACGACGTGCCGCCCTGCTCCGGATGCAGCTTGCGCCACTTGCGCAGCGGGTCGCCGCCGTTCGGATCCTCGATCTTGATCACTTCCGCGCCGAATTCAGCAAAGAGGCGCGACGCGAACGGCCCCGCGATCAGCGTCCCGAATTCGAGCACTTTGACGCCCGCGAGGGGGCCCTGGCTGGTGCTCATGTGTCTCCCTGACATGAGAAACGGCGCCGCCGGCCGGCGGCGCCCGGCTTACATCGTGCGGCGGTCGAGCATCGCGCGGGCGATCGTGCCCGCGTCGACGTATTCGAGCTCGCCGCCCACCGGCACGCCGCGCGCGAGGCGCGTGACCGCGAGCCCGCGCGCCTTCAGCGTCTGGCCGAGGTAGTGCGCGGTGGCTTCGCCCTCGTTCGTGAAGTTGGTCGCGAGCACGACCTCCTTGACGATCCCGTCGGACGCGCGCCGCACGAGGCGGTCGAAATGGATTTCCTTCGGGCCGATCCCGTCGAGCGGGCTCAGCCGCCCCATCAGCACGAAATACAGCCCGCGATACGTCATCGTCTGCTCGAGCATGATCTGGTCGGCCGGCGTCTCGACGACACACAGCAGCGTCGGATCACGCTCCTCGTCGCTGCACAACTCGCAGATCTGCGCTTCCGTGAACGTATTGCACTTCTCGCAGTGCTGCAGGTGCTCGGTCGCGAACAGCAGCGACCGGCCGAGCCGCTCCGCGCCCTCCCGATCGTGCTGCATCAGGTGGTACGCCATGCGCTGCGCGGATTTCGGCCCGACGCCGGGCAATACGCGCAACGCTTCGACGAGCGCGGACAGGGCGGACGGCTGTTTCATACGGCGGCTGAAAGCTGAACGGACGCTGCGCTCAGAACGGCAGCTTGAAGCCCGGGGGCAGCGGCAGGCCCGACGTCATGCCGCTCATCTTTTCCTGCGACGTCGCCTCGGCCTTGCGCACGGCATCGTTGAACGCGGCCGCGACCAGATCCTCGAGCATGTCCTTGTCGTCCGCGAGCAGGCTCGGGTCGATCGCCACGCGACGCACTTCGTTGCGGCAGGTCATCGTCACCTTGACGAGGCCGGCACCCGACTGCCCTTCGACTTCGATCTGCGCAAGCTGCTCCTGCATCTTCTTCATGTTTTCCTGCATTTGCTGCGCTTGCTTCATCAGTCCGGCGAGGTTGCCTTTCAACATGGGAATACTCCTTCTTGATCGTGTGAAAACCGGCACGCGGCGCGTGCCGGTCAATGTGTGCGGGCGTGATTGTGCCTGTCGCGGTGCGATTCGTTCAATGCAGCGTCGGGGGCGTGCCGTCCGGCGCCGAATCGGCGAGCGGCCGCACCGAGCCTTCGACGATACGCGCGCCGAAGTCACGCACGAGTTGCTGGACGAACGGATCGCCATGGATGTCCTGCTCGGCCTCGCGCTGGCGTGCCGCACGCGCGGCCGCATCCAGCGCCGCCGCGGTGCGCCGTGCGGGCCCGACCTCGACCGCGACCTCGACGGGCTTGCCGAGCGCGTCGGCCAGGGCGGCCTTCAGCTTCGCGACCTGGGCGGCGTCCGCATACTGCGGCACCGGCACGGACAGTTTCAACGTCGTCGCGTCGACGGCCGTCAGCTCGCTGTTGAACGCGAGCTGATACGCGACGCCCTTCAGCGGCAGCCGTGCGGCCAGCGCCGGCCATTCGCCGTCGAAACCGACCGGATCGAGCGCGATCGCGGGCGGCAGCGGGCGCGTGTCGACCGGTGCCGACGGACGGGCCTCAGCCGGCTTCGGCGCAATGCGCACGTCGTCGGGGCCGCTGTCGAACACCGGCACGAAGCCGTCGTCCGCCGCACCGCCGAACATCTCGTCGGCGCTGAGCGGCACGTATTCGTCCGGCGGAATGTCTTCCCACGGCGGCGGGGCCTGACGCGTGTCGGCCGGCTGCGGCGCGCGTGCCGCCGCGCGCGGCGTCGGCACCTGCACGGCAGGTCGCGATGCCGTCGGTTTCTCCGGGGCCGGTTGGGCCGGCGCCGGTTTCGACGCGCCGCCCGTCCGCGAGCGCTCGGACGACACGCGCATGCCGGCATTGCGCAGCACGTCGAGTGCGGCAGCCGCACCCCCGCGGGCCGACGGGCGCGCGGCGGACTCGGCCGGCACTGCACGCGGCGCCTGTTCGGCAGCCGGCACCGGTTCGTCGTTGCGCTTGGCGGCAGCAGGCAATTCGGGTTCGTTGCGGACCGCGGGCAACGCATCGCTCGTCGGCGCCGCTTGCGGTGCCGCGTTCGCTTCCGGCTGCGGCGCGACCGGCGCCGCGGCCGCTGCCGGCGTCGAAACAGGCTTCACGGCAGGCGGAGTCACGGGATCGTCAGACCGGGGCGGCGACGGACGCGCAGCAGGCGCGACCGGAGCGGCCGCTTGCGGGCGCGCCGCGTCCGCGGCGGCTGCCGGTACCGAAGACGGCTTGGGCGCCGCCGACGCGGCGGCAGCCACACGCGGCGACGCGGGCGCGGATACGGCACGCGGCACGGCCGGCTGACCGCCCGGCGCACTGCCGGCGCCGACGGCCGGCTCGAACGCGAGCATCCGCAGCAATGTCATCGTGAAGCCGGCGTATTCGTCCGGTGCAAGGCCGAGCTCGGCGCGCCCGACCGTCGCGATCTGATAGAACAGTTGAACCTGCTCGGGGCTCAGCGTCTCCGCGAAGCGGCGCAGGTCAGCCGCTTCCGGCCATTCGTCGAGGACCGAGCCCGGCGCGAACTGCGCCCATGCGATCCGATGCAGCAGGCTCGCAAGATCCTGCAGCGCGGTGGAAAAGGACAGGCTGCGCAGCGACATCTCGTCGGCGATCGCGAGAATCTCCGGGCCGTTGCCGGCCGCGAGCGCATCGAGCAGGCGCACCATGTAGGTCTGGTCGAGCGCGCCGAGCATGCCCGACACGGCCGATTCGGTCACTTCGTTCGCCGAATAGGCGATCGCCTGATCGGTCAGCGACAGCGCATCGCGCATGCTGCCCTGCGCGGCACGCGCGAGCAGGCGCAGCGCCTGTTGCTCGAACGAGATGCGCTCTTCGCCGAGGATCCGTTCGAGATGCGACACGATGTGCCCGGCCGGCATCTGCTTCAGGTTGAACTGCAGGCAGCGCGACAGCACGGTGACGGGAATCTTCTGCGGATCGGTCGTCGCGAGGATGAACTTGACGTGCGGCGGCGGCTCCTCGAGCGTCTTCAGCATCGCGTTGAACGCATGATTCGTCAGCATGTGCACTTCGTCGATCATGTAGACCTTGAAGCGCGCATCGACGGGCGCGTACACCGCGCGCTCGAGCAGCGCGGCCATTTCGTCGACGCCGCGGTTGCTCGCCGCGTCCATTTCGACGTAATCGACGAAGCGGCCTTCGTCGATCTCGCGGCACGCGCGACACACACCGCACGGCTGCGACGTGACGCCGGTTTCGCAGTTGAGCGCCTTCGCGAAGATCCGCGACAGCGTCGTCTTGCCGACGCCGCGGGTTCCGGTAAACAGATAGGCGTGATGGAGACGCCCGCCGTCGAGCGCGTGCGTGAGCGCCCTGACGACGTGCTCCTGGCCGACGAGCGAAGCGAAATCCTTCGGACGCCACTTGCGTGCGAGAACTTGATAGGTCATCGGGAAATTGTATCAGTAACGCTGCGTTGCGCCGACACGCGAAACGGTGCGGAAAACGGGCAACACGCAGGTAAAACGCAGAATGACGCAGAAATAAAAAACGCCCGGCGAACGGGGCGAGAGGAAAGGTGACGAGCCCGACCCTCGGCACTGGCGAAAAACGATTGTGGCTGCTTCGTTCCCGACCTGACCAGGTTCACCGCCCCACCATGCGAGGAGGCCCGTCACGGCATATTCTATCACCGCTTGCTACCGAATGCGACCGTTTGTTCGCAACAAAGCGAAAGATCGAGCAAACCGACGCGCGTACGGGCGCGCCGATCCAGCGCGGGCTTGCGAATATATATCGTGACGTTTCGTGACTCTTGTATTTTGCGCACCGGCCTCCACCTTCGGGACACAACGGTCGAACGGCGCGTCGTACCCCTACTCGCGTAGCGGCTACTATCGCTGCCCGCAGCAGATAGCAATTTAGGCTAATATGACGCCCGAACGACCCGCGAGCCGCGCCATGCAGCGCTTACGCCCTTCCTTCGGAGAGCGGAGTGACCTGCCGCAGCGGCCGGTAGCCAATAAGGCCGCCGGAGCGCCGCAACGCGCCGAGCAGGCAGTCCCCGAACCGTAAGAGGTATTGACCCAATGAGCGAACAGATCAAACACATCAGCGACGCATCGTTCGAACAGGACGTCGTCAAATCCGACAAGCCCGTGCTCGTCGACTTCTGGGCCGAATGGTGCGGCCCGTGCAAGATGATCGCCCCGATCCTCGACGAAGTCGCGAAGGATTACGGCGACAAGCTGCAGATCGCGAAGATCAACGTCGACGACAACCAGGCAACGCCCGCGAAGTTCGGCGTGCGCGGCATCCCGACGCTGATCCTGTTCAAGAACGGCGCGGCCGCCGCGCAGAAGGTCGGCGCGCTGTCGAAGTCGCAGCTCACCGCATTCCTGGACAGCCACCTGTAATACCGGCCGTTCCGCGGACGTGTTGTCAACCGACAACACGTCCGCCGTCAAGCCGCCGATCGGCCGCTCAGGCGCGAATCGGCGTATGCTAGAATCAAAAAACGTCTACAAGACGCATTAAGTCTCAGAGCGCTTCCGCTCGCCCTCCTCCCTTATTCCTTTTCGTCGCTTCTCCTCCCTGGCGGGTTCTCCGTATGCATTTATCCGAGCTCAAGTCTCTGCACGTGTCCGAACTGATCGAAATGGCCAATGGCCTGGAGATCGAAAACGCGAACCGCCTGCGCAAGCAGGAGCTGATGTTCGCCATTCTCAAAAAGCGCGCCAAGACGGGAGAGACGATCTTCGGCGACGGCACGCTCGAAGTGCTGCCGGACGGTTTCGGCTTCCTGCGCTCGCCGGAAATGTCGTACCTCGCGAGCACCGACGACATCTATATCAGCCCGTCGCAGATCCGCCGCTTCAACCTGCACACCGGCGACACCATCGAAGGTGAAGTCCGCACGCCGAAGGACGGCGAGCGCTACTTCGCGCTGGTGAAGGTCGACAAAGTCAACGGGCAGCCGCCCGAGGCCTCGAAACACAAGATCATGTTCGAGAACCTCACGCCGCTGCACCCGAACAAGCCGCTGTCGCTCGAACGCGAAATGCGCGGCGAAGAGAACGTCACGGGCCGCATCATCGACATGATCGCGCCGATCGGCAAGGGCCAGCGCGGCCTGCTCGTCGCGTCGCCGAAGTCGGGCAAGACCGTGATGCTCCAGCACATCGCACACGCGATCAAGCAGAACCATCCGGACGTCATCCTGTTCGTGCTGCTGATCGACGAGCGCCCCGAAGAAGTGACCGAAATGCAGCGCTCCGTCGCCGGCGAAGTGATCGCCTCGACGTTCGACGAACCGGCCACGCGTCACGTGCAGGTCGCCGAAATGGTGATCGAGAAGGCCAAGCGCCTCGTCGAAATGAAGCACGACGTCGTGATCCTGCTCGACTCGATCACGCGTCTCGCACGCGCATACAACACCGTGATCCCGGCGTCGGGCAAGGTGCTGACGGGCGGTGTCGACGCGAACGCGCTGCAGCGCCCGAAGCGCTTCTTCGGCGCGGCGCGCAACATCGAGGAAGGCGGCTCGCTGACGATCATCGGCACCGCGCTGATCGAAACCGGCAGCCGCATGGACGACGTGATCTACGAAGAATTCAAGGGCACCGGCAACATGGAAGTGCACCTCGAGCGTCGTCTCGCGGAAAAGCGCGTCTATCCGTCGATCAACCTGAACAAGTCGGGCACGCGCCGCGAAGAAATGCTGATCAAGCCCGAGATCCTTCAAAAGATCTGGGTGCTGCGCAAGTTCATTCACGACATGGACGAAGTCGAGGCGATGGAATTCCTGCTCGACAAGATCCGCCAGACGAAGAGCAACTCCGAGTTCTTCGACCTGATGCGCCGCGGCGGCTGATCGCCCCGCCCCGCAACGAACGGCCGCCCGCGCGTTTCGCCCGGCGGCCGTTTTTTCATGCCAACCTGAACGTGAACGTACAGGTTGATCTATAATCGCGCCATTGCCCCGACCCAGACCCCGCCATCCCGATGCCGAACGACACTTCCCCCTCGCTGCTGACCGTGAGCGACGCGGCGTCGCGGCTCGGCGTCACACCGCGCACACTGAAGTATTACGAAGAGCGCGGGCTCGTCACGCCGTCACGCAGCGGCGGCCGCTATCGCCTTTACGACGAAGCCGATCTCGAACGCTTCGCCCGCATCCTGCGGCTGCGCGCGCTCGGCTTTTCGCTACACGGCATCACCGAGATGCTCAAGCGCCCGCTGGAAGAAACGGGCGACGGCCGGCGCCGTTATTCGGACGCGTCGTTGCGCGACATCCGCTCGGGGCTCGCCGGGCAAATCGACACGCTCGATCGGCGGATCGCGGCCGTCCAGCGCGAGTTGAAGGAAGCCGTCGCGCTGCGCAAGGAACTGCAGCACGACATCGACTACATCGAACGTCGCCTCGCCGGCGAAAACCCCGACACGCTGATCGCGCAGCGGCAAGCCGAAGCCGGCACGCGGCGCGCGCGCAAGGACCGGGAATGAACGTCGCGCCAGGTCGCCCGCCACTGTGGAGCCGCGCGAACCTGCGCGCGGACCTGTTCCCGTGGGCGCTCGCGCTCGTCACCGGCATCGACTACTTCGACAACGCGGCCTTCTCGTTCTTCGCGAGCTATATCGCGGGTGGCATCAACGCATCGCCCGACGAACTCGTGTGGTCGTCGAGCGCGTATGCGGTCACGGCCGTGCTCGGCATCCTGCAGCAGCAATGGTGGGTCGATCGGCTCGGGCATCGCCGCTACGTCGCCGGCTGCATGCTGATGTTCTCGTTCGGCGCGATCGCGGCGGCGCTTGCCGACACGTCGCTCGAGCTCGCGTTCGCGCGCGGCTTCCAGGGCTACTTCATCGGCCCGATGATGGGTGCATGCCGGATCCTGATCCAGATCAGCTTCAAGCCGCAGGAGCGGCCGCCCGCCACGCGCGCGTTCCTGATCATGATCCTGCTCGGCAGCGCGCTTGCACCGATCGTCGGCGGCCTGCTCGTCGCGCATTCGACGTGGCGCGCGCTGTTTGCGTGCACCGCGCCCGCGGGCATCGCGTTCGCGATTCTCGCGCTCCTCACGCTGCCCGATTCGGGCAGGACGCCCGACGACGAACGCGGCTCCGGGCATTTCTGGCCGTACGTCGTGTTCGCGCTCGCGCAAGGCGCGCTGCAGATCGTGCTGCAGCAGGTGCACTACCAGCTCTACAGCGGCTCGCCGATGCTGATCCTGCTGACGATCGCGGGCCTCGGCGCGCTCGCGTGGTTCGCGTATCACCAGTGGAACCATCCGACGCCGCTCGTGCGACTGCATGCGTTTCGCGAGCGCACCTTCCAGGTCGGGCTGCTGCTGTACATGTTCTATTACTACGAGTCGACGGGCTTCAGCTACCTGACCTCCCGCCTGCTCGAAGGCGGGCTCGGCTATCCGGTCGAGAACGCCGGGCGCCTGGTCGGCACGATGTCGCTGATCTCGGCCACCGCGCTGTTCGCCTACCTGCGCCATGCGAAGCGCGTCACGCACAAGAAATGGTTCGTCGTGCCGGGGTTCGCGATCGCGATCGTCGCCGCGCTGTGGATGACGCGGATGACGCCCCAGGTCGGCGAGGCCGCGCTGATCGTCCCGTTGCTGCTGCGCGGGCTGTTGCTGCTGTTCATCGTGCTGCCGGTCGCGAACCTGACGTTCCGCATCTTCGCGATCGACGAATACACGCATGGCTACCGGCTGAAGAACATCGTGCGACAACTGACGATCTCGTTCGCGACGTCGTCGGTGATCATCGTCGAGCAGCACCGACTGGCGGTACATCAGACGCGGCTCGTGGAGCGCGCGAACGTGTTCGATCCGCTGTTCCAGCAAACGGTCGACACACTCACGCACAGCTATGCGGCCGCCGGCCATGCACTGAGCGAGGCGCACGCCCTCGCGATCGCATCTGTCGCCCGGATGGTCGCGCAACAGGCGTCGTTTCTCGCGTCGCTCGACGGTTTCTATTTCCTCGCGGGTGTCGCGCTCGTCGGCGGCCTCTTCGCGGCATGGCAAAAAGAGATCGATTGAGTTAAAAGACAGGCTTTGGATTCTCCCGCGCTGCCTCCATGCTCTCGAAACTGACCCGCTGGTTCGACGACCGCCGCCGCGACCGCGCGCTGCGCAGCCATCCGATTCCCGATGCGCTGTGGCAGGACACCGTCGCACGCCTGCCGTTCCTCGACGCGCTGTCGCCCGGCGACCTGGGCCGGCTGCGCGAGCTGACGAGCCTGTTCATCGCGAAGAAATCGTTCTCGACCGCGCATGGGCTCGAGCTGACCGACGAGATGATCGTCGCGATCGCCGCGCAGGCGTGCCTGCCCGTGCTGAACCTCGATCTGTCGCTGTACGACGGCTGGGTCGGCGTCGTCGTGTATCCGGGCGAATTCGTCATCCGCAAGACCGTGCAGGACGAGGACGGTGTCGTCCATGAAGTCGAGCAGGATGCGAGCGGCGAAGCGTGGGAAGGCGGCCCGGTGATCCTGTCGTGGGAAGACGCGCAGATGACGGACGGCCGCGACGCGTACAACGTCGTGATCCACGAGTTCGCGCACAAGATCGACATGGTCAACGGCGAGGCCGACGGGTATCCACCCCTTTTTCGCCGCTGGCACGCGCCGCACCTCGACGCGCAGGCGTGGGCCGACGTGTTCGAGCATGCGTACGACCAGTTCTGCGCGCGCGTCGATGCGGTGCCGGATCGCGCGTGGGCGCGCTTCGAGCGCGACTCGCTGATCGATCCCTATGCGGCCGATCACCCGTCGGAGTTCTTCGCAGTGTGCAGCGAGGCGCTGTTCGTGCGACCGCGCGCGTTCGAGTCCGAATTTCCGGAACTCTACCGGCTGCTCGCCCGCTACTATCGACAGGATCCGGCCCGGACGGGCGCCCTCGACGCGCGGTGAAAATTATTCGTCAACCGTCTGATTTTCTGGCATAATCGCCGTTTTTCGACCTTAGGCAAGTGGCTCGCGCCGGGCTTGACGTCGGCTGAATCGCGCAAATGCGTGCGGTCCGGCACGGCAAGCGGCGGGTTGGCTACCGCTCTCACCAAGGAACATCATGAAACCTGGCATTCACCCGGACTACCGCGAAGTCGTCTTCCAAGACATGTCGAACGGCTTCAAGTTCATCACGCGCTCGACGATCCAGACGCGTGAAACCATCGAACACGAAGGCAAGACCTACCCGCTCGCCAAGATCGAAGTGTCGTCGGAATCGCACTCGTTCTACACGGGTCAGCAAAAGATCATGGACACGGCAGGCCGTGTCGAGAAGTTCAAGAACAAGTTCGGCGCACGCGCCAGCGGCAAGGTCGCGAAGTAAGCTTCGCACCGATCCGGTGGTTGCAACGCACCGGTACCGCACGAAAGGGCAGCCCAGGCTGCCCTTTTTTGTCTCCGCTCGCCGGGAAAACACCGCTCGCAGGCCGGTGCCGGGGCAATCGTCCGACGCGCAACGGCCGGCGCGTCTACAATGCCGGATGCTCGAATCCGGCGCCGTCGGCGGGCGCATGACCGCGCCGGCCGCCCGCCCATAACAAATCGCTCATCTGCATGAAGCCAGTCGTTCGTCTCACCGCCTCCGCCACGCGCGCGCTGCCGCGCTGGCTGCTGCTCACGCTCTGCCTCGTCTACGCGGCGTTCGGCCTGTTCGGCCGCGACCCGTGGAAGAACGAGGACGCGGCAGGTTTCGGCGTGATGTGGACGATGGCCACCGGCGGCTGGCACGACTGGCTGCTGCCGAATCTCGTCGGCAAGTTCATCACGACCGACGGGCCGCTCGGCTACTGGCTCGGCGCGCTGTCGATCCGCGCGCTGGCGCCGTGGGTCGACGCGAGCAACGCGTCGCGCGTGGACACGGGCGTGCTGTTCTGCGTCGCGTGCGCGTTCGTCTGGTACGCCGCCTACCTGCTCGGCCGGCGCGCCGAGGTCCAGCCGTTCAAGTACGCATTCGGCGGCGAGCCGGAGCCGCGCGACTACGGCCGCACGCTCGCCGACGGCGCGCTGCTGGTCCTCGTCGCGTGCTTCGGGCTCGCGGAGCGCGGCCACGAAACCACGCCGCAGCTCGCGCAGTTCGCGTGGATCGCGATGTTCGTGTACGGCATCGTGCGCGGCATCGACAAGCCGATGCAGGGTGCGCTGTGGTGGGGCATCGCAATCGGTCTCGTCGCGCTGTCCGGCAACCCGGTGCTCGTCGTCGCGCTGCTCGCCGGCACCGCCGCGCTGTGGCTCGTCACGCCGGAAATGCGCAATCTGCGCCTGCCGCTGATCGGCCTGCCGCTCGCGGCCGCGATCTTCGCGCTGTGGCCGCTCGCCGCGTTCCACGCGGCACCCGACGACGCCGCGTGGTTCTTCAACCAGTGGATCCATGGCAGCCTGATGCGCTTCTCGGGGCCGCCGACCGCGGTGCTCGCCTACGCGGCGAAGAACCTGCCGCTGTTCACGTGGCCCGCGTGGCCGCTCGCGATCTGGGCCTGGTGGAGCTGGGCCGGCATGCGCCGCCGCGCGCACATCGCGATTCCGCTGTCGGTCGTGGTGCCGCTCGTCGCGCTCGTGATCCTGCAGAGCCAGCAGTCGAACCGCATGTACATGCTGCTGCTGCCGCCGCTCGCGGTGCTCGCCACCTTCGCGCTGCCGACGCTCAAGCGCGGCGCGATCAACGCATTCGACTGGTTCGCGGTGCTGAGCTTCACGATTCTCGGCACCTTCGTGTGGCTCGTATGGCTCGCGTCGCTCACCGGCTTCCCGCACCCGCTCGCGCGCAACCTCGCGCGCCTCGTGCCGGGCTACGAACCGCACTTCAAGATCCTGTCGTTCATCTGCGCGGTGATCGTCACCGTGTGCTGGTGCCTGCTCGCGCGCTGGCGCATCTCGCGCCAGCCGAAGGTGCTGTGGCGCAGCGTCGTGCTGTCGGGCGCGGGCACCACGCTGATGTGGGTGCTGCTGATGACGCTGTGGCTGCCGATCGTCAACTACGGCCGGACCTACAGCGACGTCGCGCAGCAGATCGCGTCGCATCTGCCGAAAGACTACGAGTGCATCTCGCCCGTGCGGCTCGGCGATGCGCAGATCGCGACCTTCGCATACTTCGGCGACATGCACTTCGAATTTTCGGGCGACTGCGACGTGATCCTGCGCCAGGATCGCGCGGACTTCGGCGAGCCGAGCGCGATGTCGCAATACGTGTGGCGTCTCGTGTGGGAAGGCCGCCGCGTCGCCGACCGCGACGAGCGCTTCCGCCTGTACGAGCGCATCGAGCGGCCGACGGCGCCCGTCAAGCGCCGCGGCGCGCGCCACCGGACGGTCGATTGACGATGTTCGCCGACATCCGCCGGATCGTCGGTCTCGCATGGCCGGTGCTCGTCGGCCAGCTCGCGATCATCGCGTTCGGCGTGATCGACACGGCAATGGTCGGCCGCTATTCGGCCATCGACCTGGCCGCACTCGGGCTCGGTTCGTCGATCTACGTGTCGGTCTACATCGGGATGACGGGCATCCTGTCCGCGCTGCAGCCGATCACCGGGCAACTGTACGGTGCGCGGCGCTACGCGGAAATCGGCGAAGAGGTCCGCCAGGCGCTGTGGCTCGCGCTGATGCTCGCGGTGCCCGGCTTCCTGCTGCTGCATTTTCCCGAACCGCTGCTGCACATCGCCCACGCGCCGCCCGCGCTGCACGACCGCACGGTCGATTACCTGCGAATCCTGTCGTACGGCCTGCCGGCGAGCCTCGTGTTCCGGATCTACAACGCGCTGACCAACGCAGCCGGCAAGCCGCGCCTCGCGATGATCCTGCAGGTCGGCGCGCTGCTGCTCAAGTTTCCGCTCAACGTGTGGTTCATCTTCGGCGGCCTCGGCGTGCCGGCCCTCGGCGGCCCCGGCTGCGGGCTCGCCAGCACGCTGATCAACTGGGCGCTCGCGCTGATCGGCTTCACGCTGCTCGCAAAGCTCGACGTGTTCTCGCCGCTTTCGATCTTCTCGCGCTTTTGCTGGCCCGTCTGGGCACGCCAGAAGGCGATCCTGAAGCTCGGCGTGCCGATGGGCCTGTCGTACCTGATCGAGGTCACGTCGTACACGTGCATGGCGCTCTTCATCGCGCAATTCGGCACGACGACGCTCGCCGGCCATCAGATCGCCGGCAACATCGGCGCGGTGCTGTACATGACGCCGCTGTCGATCGGCGTCGCGGCGTCGACGCTGGTGGCGCGCGCACTCGGCGCCGGCCGCCCGGACGAGGCACGCCTGCTCGGCCGGCACAGCGTGATGCTCGCGTGCGGAATCGCGGCCGCGTACGGCGTGCTCGTGTTCACGCTGCGTCCGCTGATCGTCGGCGGCTACACACCGAACCCGGCCGTGGCCGCCGCCGCGCTGCCGCTGGTCGCAATCGTCACCTGCTACCACTTCTTCGACGCGCTGCAGATCACGTCGGCCTTCGTGCTGCGCGCGTACAAGGTCGCGGTCGTGCCGACCGTGATCTATGCGGTCGCGCTGTGGGGCGTCGGGCTCGGCGGCGGCTACGTGCTCGGCTTCGACGTCGGCGGCATCGCACCGGCCTGGCTGACCGGCGCGCGCGGCTTCTGGTTCGCGAACACGATCAGCCTGATGCTCGCGGGCGCGGGCCTCGCGCTCTACCTGCGCCACGTCAGCCGCGCGCAACCGGCCGTCAGCGCATACAGCGCATGACGCACGGCGCGCGGCCTACGCGTCCTCCAGCACGTCGGCCGCGTGGTACGAGGACCGCACGAGCGGGCCTGCAACGACTTCCCTGAAACCGAGCGCCAACCCCTCGTCGCGCCACGCGGCGAACGCGTCGGGGCTCACGTAGCGGCGCACCGGCAGATGATGCGCGGACGGCGCGAGATACTGGCCGAGCGTCAGCACGTCGACCTCGTGCGCGCGCAGGTCGCGCAGCGTGTCCCGCACCTCGTCGTCGCGCTCGCCGAGCCCGAGCATCAAACCGGATTTCGTCACGAGCGTCGGCCGCGCGGCCTTCGCCTGCGCGAGCAGGTCGAGCGAACCGCGATAATCGGCGCCCGGCCGCGCCGCCCGATACAGCGACGGCACCGTTTCGAGGTTGTGATTGAACACGTCCGGCCACGCCGACGACAACGCATCGAGCGCCCGCGCGACGCGGCCACGGAAGTCGGGCGTCAGCACCTCGACGCCGATGCCCGGCACGCTCGCGCGCACCGCCGCGATGCAGGCCGCAAAATGCGCGGCGCCGCCGTCGCGCAGGTCGTCGCGATCGACCGACGTGATCACGACGTAGCGCAGCCCGAGCGCCGCGACCGCGTCGGCGAGCCGCGCGGGCTCGTCGGGATCCAGCGGCTCGGGGCGGCCGTGCGCGACGTCACAGAACGGGCAGCGCCGCGTGCACAGTCCGCCCATGATCATGAACGTCGCGGTGCGCTGCGCGAAGCATTCGCCGATGTTCGGGCACATCGCCTCCTCGCAGACGGAATGCAGCCGGTGATCGCGCAGCACGGCCGCCATGTCGGCGACCGCCCCGCTCATCATCGGCCGCGCCCGCAGCCACGGCGGCTTCGGCAGCGCCGCGCCGGCCGCAGGCTCGACGCGCACCGGGATGCGCGCGAGCTTGTCGCGGCTCCTCGCGCCCGGCTGGCCGAGCGCGGTGAGGCTGGGTCGTTCGAGCGCGGCGGCCATCGTCAGTCTCCGAGAAACGCGACGATCAGGCGGTTCACGTCGGCAGCCGCCTCCATCTGCACCATGTGACCGCTGCCGGCGATCACCTCGGCCCGCACGCCGTCCGGCAAGCCCTGCGCATGCTGCGCCGGAATCACCTGGTCGCGCTCGCCCCAGATCACGAGCGTGCGCGGCGCGAGCGCCCCGACGCGGTCGCGGAACACGCGCCGCTGGGACGCGCCGTCGAACGCGGCGTTCGCGATCTTCTCCAGCGCGGCCTGCACGCCTTCGAGCCGCTTGTACTTGACGAGATCCTCGACCAGTTGCCGCGTGACGAGCGCGTTGTCGGCGAACAACGCACCGAGGTGCGGCTTCAGCGTATTGCGGCTGTTGCCGGCGACGAAGCCGTCGATGTAGCCGCGGTTGATATCGACGCCAAGCCCGGCGCTCGCGATCAGCGTCAGCGAGGCCACGCGTTGCGGCGCGCGCTCCGCCGCCGCCATCGCGACCGCGCCGCCCATCGAGTGCCCGATCAGGTGCGCGCGATCGATGTGCTGCGCATCGAGCAGCACGAGCACCGCGTCGGCCAGTTCGTCGAGACTGCCGGTGTCGACCGCCTTGCCCGACTCGCCGTGCCCGGGCAGGTCGAGCGCCCATACGGGCCGATGCGCGGCGAGCTCCGCGTGGTTGAACAACCAGTTGTTCAGGTCGCCGCCGAAGCCGTGGATCAGCACCGCTGGCGTGCCCGACCCGTCGCCGAGCTTCAGGAACCGGACCGTGCGTCCACCGATCTGCGCCTTCTCGGGTTGCGGACCGGCCGCGTCGTCGGCGGCCGCGGTCGGCACGAAGTCGCGCTGGAATTCGGCGATCGCCGCGTCGATGTCGGCATCGCTTGCCTCGGCCGCAGCCACCACGCCGAGCAGCGCACCGACCGGCAGCGTCTCGCCTTCCTGCGCGACCTGACGGCGCAGCGTGCCGTCGAACGCGCATTCGACGCCCGACGAGATCTTGTCGGTCTCGACGTCGAGCACTTCGTCGCCCTTCGTCACGCGTTCGCCGATCGCCTTCAGCCAGCCGTTGACCTGCCCCTGCTCCATCGACAGCCCCCACTTGGGCATCGTGATCATGTGAATCGACATCGTGTCAGCTCCTCGTCTTGAGTACCGCCTGCGCGATCGCATCGGCGGACGGGATGTAAAGGTCTTCCAGCACGCCGGCGAACGGCGCGGGCGTGTGCGGTGCGGTCACGAGCTCGATCGGTGCCTTGAGCGATCGGAACGCGCGCCGTGCGACGAGCGCGGCGATGTCGGTCGCGATCGAGCAGCGCGGGTTCGCTTCATCGACCACCACCACGCGTCCGGTGCGCTCCGCGCTTTCGAGGATCGTTTCCTCGTCGAGCGGCGACGTCGTGCGCAGGTCGATCACGTCGACCTGAATGCCGTCCTTCGCGAGCTTCGCGGCCGCGTCGGTCGCGAGATGCACCATGCGTCCGTACGTGACGATCGTCGCGTCGTCGCCGTCGCGCACGACGTTCGCCTCGCCGAACGGAATCGCATAGGATTCCTCAGGCACATCGCCTTCGCGGGTGTAAAGCAGCTTGTGTTCGAGGAAGATCACGGGATCGTTGTCGCGGATCGACTGGATCAGCAGCCCCTTCGCGTCGTAAGGCGTCGACGGGCACACGACCTTCAGCCCCGGGATGTGCGTAAACAGCGACGTGAGCATCTGCGAATGCTGCGCGGCCGCGCGCAGGCCGGCGCCGTACATCGCGCGGATCACGACCGGCGTCACGGCCTTGCCGCCGAACATGTAGCGGAATTTCGCGGCCTGGTTGAAGATCTGGTCGAAGCACACGCCCATGAAATCGATGAACATCAGCTCCGCGACGGGCCGCATCCCGCACGCGGCCGCACCGACCGCCGCGCCGATGTAGCCGCCTTCCGACAGCGGCGTATCGAGCACGCGGCCCGGAAACTTGTGGAACAGCCCCTTCGTCACGCCGAGCACGCCGCCCCATGCGTCGTCCTCGCCCGGCGCGCCCGCGCCGCCCGCGTTGTCCTCGCCCATCACGATCACGCTGTCGTCGCGCGCCATTTCCTGCGCGAGCGCCTCGTTGATCGCCTGCGAATAAGTGATCTTCCTTGCCATGTCCGTCTCCTGGAATATTGGGTTCGCCGTGCCGGCGTCGGGCCGGTGGCCGCTGTGTCACATCGCGCTCACGGGTACGACACGTACACGTCGGTCAGCAGGTCGGCCGCGTCGGGCAGCGGCGCGGCCTTCGCCTGCGCGACCGCGTCGTCGATCAACGCCTTCACCTGCGCATCGACCGCGCGCAGTTCGTCGGTCGTCAGCGCCTCGGCACGCACGACGCGCGCTTCGAAATGCTTCAGGCAGTCCTTCTCGTCGCGCAGCTTCTGCACTTCGCCCGGCGCGCGATAGGTCTGCGCATCGCCTTCGAAGTGACCGAAATAGCGCGTGAACTTCACTTCGACGAGCGTCGGGCCACCACCGTTGCGTGCCCGCGCGACGGCTTCGCCGAGCGCCTCGTGCACCGCGAAGAAATCGAAACCGTCGACGATCACGCCCGGCATCCCGAAGCCGTTCGCGCGATCGGCGATGTTGTCGGTCGCGACCGACCAGCTCGACGACGTCGCTTCCGCATAGCCGTTGTTTTCGGCCACGAAGATCGCCGGCAGCCGCCACACCGACGCGAGGTTCATCGATTCGAAGATCACGCCCTGGTTCGACGCGCCGTCGCCGAAGAAGCACACGCCGACGCCGCCCGTCTTCTTGTGCTTGGCCGCGAGCGCCGCGCCACACACGAGCGGGCCGCCCGCGCCGACGATCCCGTTCGCGCCGAGCATCCCCATCGACAGGTCGGCGATGTGCATCGAGCCGCCCTTGCCGTGGCAGACGCCCGTCTTCTTGCCGTAGATCTCGGCCATCATCCCGTGCACGTCGACGCCTTTCGCGATGCAGTGGCCGTGCCCGCGGTGCGTGGTGGCGACATAGTCTTCAAGTCCGAGGTGCAGCATCGTGCCGACCGCGGAGGCCTCCTCGCCCGCGTACAGGTGAACGAAGCCGGGGATTTCGCCGGTCGCGAACTCGACGTGCAGGCGTTCCTCGAATTCGCGGATCGTGCGCATCAGCCGGTAGGCGTCCAGCAGCGTGTCCCTGCTGAGCTGTGTCGAAACGGTCATGTGTGTCTCCTGGGTAGGTCTGACTGCGAATGCCGCCGCGGCAACGCCCCGGCGACGGATTGCACGACGGCCCGGCCGTCGGTGAAACGTGAAGCCATCGTCAGTCGCGCCACGCGCCGGCATCGCGCAACAACTGCCGCGACGACGCGTAACGCAGCGTGCGGCCGACATCGACCGTCAGCGGTCCGCGCCAGTCGAGCGCGATCTCGTAGCGGTCGCCGCGCGCGACCTCGATCTCGCGCTCGCCATCGAACGCGAGCGTGCCGTGCTCGAACGGGATCGTCTGCCACGCACCCGGCTCGAGCCGCTCGCAACTGCGCATCACGACGCGATCGACGCGCCCGGGTGCGATCGGCGCGACGAGCGGCGTGCCGGCGGTCTTGCCGTCGACGGCGAAACGCATCGCGAGCCCGTGCGGCGCACCGCGCTCGAGCGGCGCCCACGCGCCGCCGAGCGCGGACAGGCCGATGCCGTCCGGCTCCGCGAAAGTCAGATAAAGCGTGTCGATGTCGTCGGGCCCCGAGATCGCGCGCGCGCCGATGAAGCGCTGGCGGGCCGCGCACACGTCGACGAGCGCGATTTCCTCGCGCCCCGCGTTCGCGCCCGCCGCGCAGCGCACGACGAGCCGCTTGTTGCGCGCGAACGCGACCTCGGCCGGCACGGCGCCGGTCGCGGCGAGTCCTGCCGCGACGCCCGCGACGGTCGCCTCGCGATGTTCGGGAAACGCGTTGTTGGTGCCGGTGGACAGCGCGACGAGCGGCGTCGCGCCGCAATGCGCGGCGACCGCGCGATGGGTGCCGTCGCCGCCGAGCACGACGATCAGCGCGACTTCCATCCGGTGCATGTATGCGGCGCCGGCGTGCGTGTCGGCGACGGTATCGGAGATCGGCAGGTCGACGAATTCGACGTCGGGCCAGCGCTCGCGCGGCGCGACCGCGCGATGCGTGTCGAGCGCACGCATCAGCAGCGTCGCGATGCCCGTCTTGTCGCGCAAGATCAGCACGCGCTCGACGCCCATCGCGCCGAGGCCGGCAAGCAGACGCACGACCATGTTGGCCTTTTCCGCCGTCGGGAACACGGATGCATGCGTCGTCAGGCGGCGAATGTCGCGCCCCGATGCGGGGTTCGCGATCACGCCGACGGTCACGGGCGTCGTCACGGGCTTGTCTCCATCCAGTGGACCGGCGCTCGCGCCGGCCCTGCATGTGTCGTCCGCCGTCATCGAGGGCAGCGGATCGTCGTCGCCGACGCGACCGCGCCGAGCTTGCCCGTGACATCTGCAAGCGGCGTGCCACCGTGAGTGCCACGACCACGGAACCCGCTTGCAGACTGGCGCGGCGGCCATGCCGGCCATCGCCTGCTGTTGCCGCGACAGCCCGACGCCCCGCGAAACCGCCCATGCGTCTCACGCCGTCGATCGCCCCGCGCGCCGGTTTCGGCACCTTCATCCGGATGGCGCTTCGGCCCGCAAGCCACGCGTATCGCGGCACGGCGCGCAACGCCATGATGCGGGCCACCGTCGCACCCGGCATGCCCGTGCGTCTCAATCGCGCGAGACCGGCTGAGATGTCGCTGAGACGAACGTCTCACGCCGCGCGCGTGCTGCGATGCAATGTGATCCGCGCAGGCGGATGTGCTACAAGAACATCGAATTCCCCGCCGTACGGAACCGGAGCCGACCATGCCCTATGCCGTCCCCCAGGCCCAGCACGCCGACCGTGTGCTCGGCGCGCTCGCCGGACGCCTGCCCGCGCCGGCCGATTCCGCGCGTCTCGTGTCGTCGTGGCAGCGCTCGCTCGAGCGCTACGCGCTCGACCCCGCGTCGTCGATCGGCCCGCGCGTGCTGACCGCGGCCGAGCTGCGCGAGGTGCGCGACAAGGAGGAAGCCTTCCTGCGCGCGTCGGGCCAGTGCCTGACGCGCCTGCACGACATGATTCGCGTCGCCGATTACTGCGTGATGCTGACCGACGCGCACGGCGTGACGATCGACTACCGCATCGACCGCGAACGCCGCAACGACTTCCGTCATGCGGGGCTGCACATCGGCTCGTGCTGGTCGGAAAGCGAGGAAGGCACCTGCGGGGTCGCGAGCGTGCTGACCGATCTCGCGCCGATCACCGTGCACAAGACCGACCACTTCCGCGCGGCGTTCACCACGCTCACCTGCAGTGCGGCCCCGATCTTCGCGCCGGGCGGCGAACTGATCGGCGTGCTCGACGCGTCGGCCGTCCAGTCGCCGGACGGCCGCGACAGCCAGCGGCTCGTATATCAGCTCGTGCGGCAGAGCGCGGCGCTGATCGAGGACGGCTATTTCGTGCACAGCACCGCGCAGCACTGGATATTGTTCGGGCATCCGAATCGTCACTACGTGGAGGCGCAGCCCGAATGGCTGATCGCGTTCGACGAGTGCGGCAACATCGTCGCCGCGAACCGGCAGGCGCGCGACGCGCTGCCGGCGCTGCGCGAACCGCGCCATATCGACGAGATCTTCGACGCAACCGAGATGCCGCTGCGCGACGCCGCGCGGCTCGACGCGATCGTCGCGCTGCGGCTGCGCGCGACCGGCGCCCCGCTCTATGCGCGGCTGCGCGCGCCGCTCCGGCGCACCGGCCGCGAAACCGGCACGGCGTCGCGCCGCCCCGGCACCGCGCAGCGCCACGTCGGCGCGCTGACGCCGTTCCTGCACAGCAGCGACGCGCGCGTCGCTCAACAGGCCGAACTCGCGCTGCGTGTCGCGAGCAAGCGGCTGCCGATTCTCGTGCTGGGCGAAACCGGTGCAGGAAAAGAAGTATTCGCCCGCGCGATCCACGATGCCGGTGCGCGACGCGCACGGCCGTTCGTCGCGGTCAACTGCGGCGCGCTGCCCGAGGCGCTGATCGAAAGCGAGCTGTTCGGCTATGCGGCCGGCGCGTTCACCGGTGCGCGCAAGCACGGCGCGCGCGGCAAGATCGCGCTCGCGGACGGCGGCACGCTATTCCTCGACGAAATCGGCGACATGCCGCTCACGCTGCAGACCCGCCTGTTGCGCGTGCTCGCCGACGGCGAGGTCGTGCCGCTCGGCAGCGATACACCGGTGCGCGTCGATCTCGATGTGATCTGCGCGACGCACCGTGATCTCGCGCGCATGGTGGCCGACGGCACGTTCCGCGAGGATCTGTATTACCGGCTGAGCGGCGCGACGTTCGAACTGCCGCCGCTGCGCGAGCGCGCGGACGTGCGCGACGTGATCGCCGCGGTATTCGCCGAGGAAGCGCAGGCGACCGGCCACGTGCTCACGCTCGACGCGTCGCTCGCCGAGCAACTCGCCTCGTACCCGTGGCCGGGCAACGTGCGGCAACTGCGCAACGTGCTGCGCTATGCGTGCGCGGTATGCGACGCCGCACGCGTGACGCGGCGCGACCTGCCGGCCGATCTCGCCGCGCAACTCGGCGCCGGTGCGGCCGGCGCGCTGCCGGACGACGAACGCGGCCGCATCGTCGCGGCGCTCACCGCGCATCGCTGGCGGCCCGACGCGGCCGCGCAGGCGCTCGGCATCTCGCGCGCGACGCTGTACCGGCGGATCGCGAAACACCGGATCGTCGCGCCGCACCGCCTCTGACGCACCGGCACGCGTCGCATCACGCGGCGTGCGCGACCGCTTCGGCCGTGCCGCCGTCCCGGCCAGCCGCTTCATCGCGCCGCGTGAACACCTCGTGCGCCGCGAACAACGCGTTGAGCGCAGCAGGAAACCCCGCGTAGACGGCCATCTGAATGAACACCTCGACGATCTCGTCGCGCGTGCAGCCGACGTTCAACGCGGCCTCGATATGCACCTTCAGCTGCGGCTGCGCGTTGCCGAGCGCGGCCAGCGCCGCGATCGTCGCGATTTCGCGCGACTTGAGGTCGAGCTGCGGCCGGCTGTAGACGTCGCCGAACGGAAATTCGATCACCATCCGGCCGAAATCCGGCGCGATCGACGCAAGCGAGGCGATCACGCGCTCGCCCGCTTCACCGTCGATTTCCTTCAACTTGTCCCAGCCCCGCGCATAGCGATCGTCAACGCGTTGTTCCATGGTGTCCGTCCTGTTCCAATAAAGAGTGAGAAGAGGTCGCCCGTCGTTCCGTCTCGCGCTCCTGCGTCTCGTA
The DNA here is from genome assembly GCF_001521985.1 of Burkholderia sp. RF4-BP95. Taxonomy (NCBI): domain Bacteria; kingdom Pseudomonadati; phylum Pseudomonadota; class Betaproteobacteria; order Burkholderiales; family Burkholderiaceae; genus Burkholderia; species Burkholderia sp. RF4-BP95. Next base: position 60,402 of record NZ_LOSX01000092.1, read on the forward strand.
ATACGCGATCTTGTCGCCGATCGCGTCGAGGCTCGCCTGCAGTTCCGCGATATGCGCGCGCACCGCGTCGCGATGCTCGGCCAGCAACCGCCGCCGCGCACCGAACGTCGACTCGCCTTGCGCACGCAGCGCCGCGAACTGCTGCATCTGCGCGATCGGCATGCCGGTCGCCTTCAGGCGCATCACGAAGGCAAGCCAGTCAAGATCGGCCGGCGCATAGAGCCGGTGCCCGGCCGCCGTGCGCGAAATCGCGCGCAGCAGGCCGGCCTGCTCGTAATACCGCAGCGTATGCGTCGACACGCCGGTCAGTTCGGCGACTTGCCCGATCGTCAGCGGACCGGCGGCGGAAGATGTGGATACGGTTTTCGACATGGCAGGATCAAGGTTAGGAGTTAGAGTTCACTCTAAGTCAAGCGTTATCGATCAGCCAAGTACAACGATCTGAAATCACCGCCGCAGACACCGTAAAGAATGGTCAAAACCACCGCGCGGCGCGGCTTTCTGTCTTTACAGCGACGCAAGCCTTCAGCAAGATTCGGTCAGCCTGTCTCAAAAAGGGCACGCATTTGTCCTATGCTTAACGGCGACGCCCGGCGAAGTCTCGCCCCGCCGTCCGTTGCAACAGCCATTCATCCGTCAGAACCAGGGAGCCTTTGCCATGCTGAAAAAGCTGCTGATGCTGTTCGTCGCGCTATCGCTGTCGCTTGCCGCCGGCCTCGCCGCGGCCGTCGAAGTCAACACGGCCGACCAGGCCGCGCTCGAATCGGTGAAGGGCCTCGGGCCCGTGAAGTCGAAGGCGATCATCGACGAACGCACCAAGAACGGCCCGTTCAAGGACGCGGACGATCTCGCGAACCGCGTGAAGGGTCTCGGCACGAAGTCGGTCGGGCATCTCGAGGAAAACGGCCTGACGATCGGCGGCTCGTCGACGCCGCCGAAGGGCGTGAAGCTGTCGAAGCCGGCCGCGACGACGTCCGCAACCCCGTCGGCCACGACGTCGGCAGGCACGGCGCCGACGTCGACGACCGCAGCGCCGGCGCCGGCGCCGACCCCGGCCGCCAGCGCGCCGGAAGCGGCGTCGAAGCCGGCCAAGAGCAAGCGTGCGTCGAAGAAGGAAAAGGCGGCCGCGGCCGCGGCGGCATCCGCCGATGCGGGAGCGAGCGCGAGTGCGCCGGCCGCAGCGTCGTCCACGAAGGCGACGAAGGGTTCGAAGAAGAAGAGCAAGAAGGACAAGGCAGCCTCCGCCGCCGCGGCGTCGGGCGCCTGATGTGCGCCGCGCGTGCGATCGCGTGCGCGCGGCATTCGATCAACGGGCGCCGTCGTTGCGGCGCCCTTTTCAGTGAAGGTGAAGAACCATGGGTCTCCTCGACATCGTTGGCGGTCTGATCGGCGGCCAGGCCGGCGGCAACTCGCAAAGCGCGCTCATCACGACCGCGCTCGAATTCATCAACAACCAGCCGGGCGGCCTGAACGGCCTGATCGAGAAGTTCAAGGCCGGCGGCGCCGGCGACATCATCGGCTCGTGGGTCGGCAACGGCGAAAACCAGCCGATCTCGGCCGACACGCTGCAGAACGTGCTCGGTTCCGACGTCGTCGGCTCGCTGGCGAGCAAGGTCGGCATCGATCCGTCCCAGGCATCGTCGATCCTCGCGCAGGTGCTGCCGCACGTCGTCAACGGCGCGACGCCGAACGGCGAAGTGCCGGCCGGCGGCCAGGTCGATACGTCGAACGTGCTCGGCACGCTCACGCAGCTCGCCGGCATGTTCGGCGGCAAGCAGGCCTGAGCCCGCACCGCGCCGGCTGACGGCCTCGACGGCGGTTTCGGCCGCACCATATGCAAACACCCCGCCTGAGCGGGGTGTTTGTTTTTGCATGCCCGGCGCGAACCGGGCGTGCGGCCGATCACCGGCGATCAGTGCACGACGCGGTCGAACACGAACTTGCCGTCGCTGACGTCGACCGGGATCACGTCCTTCGGACCGAAGCGGCCCGCGAGGATCAGCTTCGCGACCGGGTTCTCGATCTCCTGCTGGATCGCGCGCTTCAGCGGCCGCGCGCCGAACAGCGGATCGTAGCCGACCTTCCCGATCTGTTCGAGCGCCGCCGGCGACACGTCGAGCGCCATGTCGAGCTTCGCGAGCCGGTCGTGCAGGCGCGCGAGCTGGATCTTCGCGATCGATTCGATGTTGCTGCGATCGAGCGCGTGGAACACGACGACGTCGTCGATCCGGTTCAGGAACTCGGGGCGGAAGTGCTGCTTCACTTCGAGCCACACGGCGTCCTTGATCTCTTCCTGCGGTGCCCCCGTCATTGCCTGGATCACCTGCGAGCCGAGGTTCGACGTCATCACGATCACCGTGTTCTTGAAGTCGACCGTACGCCCCTGCCCGTCGGTCATGCGGCCGTCGTCGAGCACCTGCAGCAGCACGTTGAACACGTCCGGGTGCGCCTTCTCGATCTCGTCGAGCAGGATCACGCTGTACGGCTTGCGGCGCACGGCTTCCGTCAGGTAGCCGCCTTCCTCGTAGCCGACATAGCCCGGCGGCGCGCCGATCAGCCGCGCGACGCTGTGCTTCTCCATGAACTCGCTCATGTCGATGCGGATCAGGTGCTCTTCCGAATCGAACAGGAACGCCGCCAGCGCCTTGCACAGCTCGGTCTTGCCGACGCCCGTCGGGCCGAGGAACAGGAACGAGCCGTACGGGCGGTTCGGATCGGCGAGACCGGCGCGCGAACGACGGATCGCATCCGCGACCGCGCCGATCGCCTCGTGCTGGCCGACCACGCGTTCGTGCAGCTTTTCCTCGATGTGCAGCAGCTTCTCGCGTTCGCCCTGCATCATCCGCGACACCGGAATCCCGGTTGCGCGCGACACGACTTCCGCGATTTCTTCCGCGCCGACCTGCGTGCGCAGCAGACGCGGACGCGTCGGGTTGTGCTGCTCCTGCTCTTCGGCCTGCGTGACCTGCTTCAGTTGCGACTCGAGTTGCGGCAGCTTGCCGTACTGCAGCTCGGCGACCTTCTCCAGCTTGCCTTCACGTTGCAGACGCGCGATGTCGGCCCGCACCTTCTCGATCTCTTCCTTGAGTTGCGCGCTGCCCTGCACCGCGGCCTTCTCGGCGGTCCAGATCTCTTCCAGGTCCGCATATTCGCGGCCGAGGCGATCGATCTCTTCCTCGATCAGTTGCAGGCGCTTCTGCGACGCCTCGTCCTGCTCCTTCTTCACGGCCTCGCGCTCGATCTTCAGCTGGATCAGACGGCGATCGAGCTTGTCCATCTCTTCGGGCTTCGAATCGATTTCCATCTTGATCTTCGACGCAGCCTCGTCGATCAGGTCGATCGCCTTGTCCGGCAGGAAACGATCGGTGATGTAACGGTGCGACAGCTCGGCAGCGGCGACGATCGCCGGGTCGGTGATGTCGACGCCGTGGTGCAGTTCGTACTTCTCCTGCAGCCCGCGCAGGATCGCGATCGTCGCCTCGACGCTCGGCTCGTCGACGAGCACCTTCTGGAAGCGGCGCTCGAGCGCGGCGTCCTTCTCGATGTACTTGCGGTATTCGTCGAGCGTGGTCGCGCCGATGCAGTGCAGCTCGCCGCGCGACAACGCCGGCTTCAGCATGTTGCCTGCGTCCATCGCGCCTTCGGCCTTGCCGGCACCGACCATCGTATGGATCTCGTCGATGAACACGATCGTCTGGCCTTCGTCCTTGGCGATGTCGTTGAGCACGGCCTTCAGGCGCTCCTCGAACTCGCCGCGATACTTCGCGCCGGCGAGCAGCGCGGCCATGTCGAGCGACAGCACGCGCTTGCCCTTCAGCGTCTCGGGCACTTCGCCGTTGACGATACGCTGCGCGAGCCCTTCGACGATCGCGGTCTTGCCGACGCCCGGCTCGCCGATCAGCACCGGGTTGTTCTTGGTCCGGCGCTGCAGGATCTGGATCGAACGGCGGATTTCGTCGTCACGGCCGATCACCGGATCGAGCTTGCCCGCGCGGGCGCGCTCGGTCAGGTCGACCGTGTATTTCTTCAGCGCCTCGCGCTGGCTTTCCGCGTCCTGGCTGTGCACCTGCGAGCCGCCGCGCACCGCGGCGATCGCGGCTTCGAGCGCCTTGCGCGTGAGGCCATGCTGACGGGCGAGCTTGCCGGCGTCGCCCTTGTCGTCGGACACGGCGAGCAGGAACATCTCGCTCGCGATGAACGTGTCGTTGAGCTTCTGCGCTTCCTTGTCGGCCTGATTCAGCAGCCCGGCCAGCTCGCGGCCGATCTGGATGTCGCCGCCCGTGCCCGTGACTTGCGGCAGGCGCGAAATGGCTTCGTTCAGCGCGCCTTGCAGCGCCTGCACGTGAACGCCCGCGCGCGACATCAGCGAGCGGGCGGAGCCGTCCTGCTGCGCGACCAGCGCCGCCAGCACGTGAACGGGTTCGATGTATTGATTGTCGCGGCCTGCCGCGAGGCTTTGGGCGTCCGCGAGTGCTTCCTGGAACTTGGTGGTGAGCTTGTCGATTCTCATTTGGCGAGACCTCCAATTTTCGATTAACACCAAGATGTGGATGGTTATACGGGTTTCAAGCGAAATTCGGGTTGATTCAGCGCAAAAATCGCCGGCTGGCGATGCGGCGGCCTGCGGGCCGGCCGCCGCCCGGCTGGCGGCGACGGTGCCGGCGCGTCAGCCGACCTTCGACGGCGATGCGGCGGATGCCGGCGCGTCGTCCCCGGACGGCTCGGCACGCACCAGCGCGACCGGACGAATGCCCAGCAGCGCCATGAGCGGCGACGCGGGCACGGTCAGTTCGCCGAGCGTGTGACGGTCGAGTTCGGCGAAGAATGCGTCGCGCGCGGCCGCCAGCACGCCCTTCAGGCGGCACTGCGGTTCGATCACGCAGCCGCGCGACTCGTCGCCGTCGGGCGCAAAGCAGCCGACCAGCGCGAAATCGTTCTCGGTCGCGCGCACGACCTGGCCGACCGTCAGCTTCAGCGAATCGGGAAACAGCCGCAGCCCGCCGTTGCGGCCGCGGACGGTATCGACCCAGCCGAGCTCGCCGAGCTGCTGCACGACCTTCATCAGATGGTTCTTCGAGATGCCGTAGGCGTCCGAGATCTCCTGGATCGTCGCGAGCCCCTCGCCGCGCACGGCCAGGTACAGCATGACGCGCAGCGAATAGTCGGTGTAGTCGGTGAGTCTCATGAGCGAATACGGAAAATGATCGATCGCGCCCCGATCAAGCGGGCCGGATCAATCGAAACGCGCGCCGCGACGGTTCTCGAGGCCGCTTGACGGCGCCGGGTTGCCGGGACGGCCGGCGCGCAATAAGATGCATGGCACCTACGCATTTTTCAGGCATCGGTGGACGCTATTTTGCGTGAAAATTCTGTCGGCGTCCTGCGCGTTGCCCACGCTGCCGTTCCGCCGACACGACGCCGACGCCCTGATTTCCCGGCCCTTTTTGCCATGACCGCTCTGCCCGCCACGCCCGAAACCGCCCCGGCCCGCCCTCGCGACGCCGAACCGACCGAAGACAACATCCGCGACCTCGTGTACGCGTTCTACGAGCGCGTGCGCGCCGATCCGCTGCTCGGCCCCGTGTTCGACGCGAAGCTGGACGGCCGCTGGGACGACCATCTGCCGAAGATGGTAAGCTTCTGGTCGAGCCTTGTGCTCGGCACCAAGGGCTATCGCGGCAACGTGCAGCAGGCGCACCAGCCACTCGACGGGATCGAGCCCGCGCATTTCAGCCGCTGGCTGTCGCTGTTCCTGAAGACCGTCGAGGGGCGCTACACGCCGCCCGCGGCCATCCGCTTCATGGAGCCCGCGCTGCGCATCGCGCAGAGCCTGCAGTTGAGCCGCTTCGGCTGGGATTATCAAATTCCGCCCGAGCAGCAGGCGCTGCTCGACGCGATCGCGCCACGCCGTCGCGACACGGGCGACGATCCGCATGCGCTGCCGTCACGCGCCCGCGGCGAGCCGTTTCCGACGAAGATCATCGGGCGCGGAACCGATCCGGACGCCTGACACGACGATTCGCAGCGCCGGAGCGCTTGAGTGCCTGCGGCACGTCGCCGCACGACACGAACGCCGCGCTCAACGCGGCGTGTTGCCCGATTCGACGCCCCAGCGCGCGAGCGCCGCATCGTCGGTGCTGCGGGCGTCGACCCAGCGCTCGCCGTCCGGCGTCGTTTCCTTTTTCCAGAACGGCGCCTCGGTCTTCAGGTAGTCCATCACGAACTCGCACGACGCGAACGCGTCGCCGCGATGCGATGCGACCGTCGCGACCATCACGATCTGGTCGAGCGGCAGCAGCCGGCCGACGCGATGCACGATCGCGACGTCGATCCCGGGCCAGCGCCGGGCGGCCTCGGCGGCGATCTTCTCGAGCGCCTTCTCGGTCATCCCTGGATAGTGCTCGAGCTCCATCGCGGCGACCGAATCGCCTTCGTTCAGGTCGCGCACGGTGCCGACGAAGCAGGCGACCGCGCCGATCTTCGGGTTGCGCGCGCGCAGCGCCGCCACCTCCGCGTTCAGGTCGAAATCGTTAGTCTGTACTCGTACCGTAGCCATCGTCTGCCTCTGTCGACCAGAGTTAGCGCTTTAGCGCTCTACTCTGGTCCCATGCCTCGCGGTCGACCAGAGTTAGCGCTTTAGCGCTTTACTCTGGTCCCATGCTTCGCGGTCGACCAGAGTTAGCGCTTCAGCGCTTTACTCTGGTCCCATGCAAAGCTCAACCGCCCGTCACGGGCGGAAAAAACGCGACCTCGCAACCATCGGTGAGCCGCGTATCGGGGTCGGTCATCTCGTGATTGCATGCCATGCGCAACGCGCGCCCTTCGGCGAGCGTCTCGGCCCACGCGCCGCCGCGCAGGCGCAGCCATGCGCGCACGTCGCCGACGGTCGTCACGCCGTCCGGCACGTCAGCCTGTTCGTCGGACACGCCCAGCGCCTCGCGCACGCTCGCAAAGAATTTCAGTTGAATCTTCATGGGTCAGGAAGCCGTCGCGTTACGACAGCAGTTCGGAAAACGGAATGAAACGCACGGTCTCGCCCGCGCTGATCGCATGCTGCGGCGGATTGTCGATCAGGCCGTCGCCCCAGACCGTCGACGTCAGCACCGCCGAGCTCTGGTTCGGGAACAGGTCGAGGCCGCCGGCCGCGTTGACGCGCGCGCGCAGGAATTCGTTGCGCCGGTCGCCCTTGCTTTGCGAGAAGTCCGCGCGCAGCGACAGCGCACGCGGCGCGACGTCGCGCACGCCGGACAGGCGCAGCAGGAACGGCCGCACGAACAGCAGGAACGTGACGAAGCTCGACACGGGATTGCCCGGCAGCCCGATGAAATGCGCGTCGGGACGCGCGTCGCCGCGGCGCACCGCGCCGAACGCGAGCGGCTTGCCAGGCTTCATCGCGATCTGCCACAGCGCGAGCCGCCCCTCGGCCTCGACGGCAGGCTTCACGTGATCCTCGTCGCCGACCGATACGCCGCCGCTCGTCAGGATCACGTCGTGATCGCGCGCGGCCTCGCGCAGCGTGTCGCGGGTCGCGGCGAGCGAGTCGGGCACGATCCCGAAGTCGGTCACGTGGCAGCCGAGCCGCTCAAGCAGCCCGCGCAGCGTGAAGCGGTTCGAATTGTAGATCGCGCCGGGTTTCAGCGGCTCGCCCGGCATCGTCAGTTCGTCGCCGGTGAAGAACACCGCGACGCGAATCCGCCGCGCGACCGACAGCTGCGCACAGCCGACCGACGCGGCCAGCCCGAGCGCCTGCGGGGTAAGCCGCGTCCCGGCCGGCAGGATCACCGAGCCCTGGCGGATGTCCGCGCCCTGCGCGGTGATCCACTCACCGGCCTTCGGCGTGTGGAGAATTTCGACCGCATCGCCGTCGGCCGACGTCTGCTCCTGCATCACGACGGCATCGGCGCCGGGCGGCACCGTCGCGCCGGTGAAGATCCGCGCGGCCGTGCCCGCCGCGAGCGGCGCGGCCGGGTGGCCGGCCGGGATCCGCTGCGACACCGGCAGGCGCCGCTCGCCGTGCAGCAGGTCAGCGACGCGCACCGCATAGCCGTCCATCGCGCTCGTATGCATCGGCGGCACGTCGAGCGGCGAGCTCACGTCGGCCGCCAGCACACGGCCGAGACCGTCGAGCGTGGCGACGGTTTCGGCGCCGGGCAGCGGCTTCGCGGCTTCGAGCAGCGCAGCGAGCGCTTCGGCGGTCGACAGCATCGGCGCGCGCGGCGCCGCGGGATTCGGGTTCGACATCGATGGAATCGGGGATCGTTGGAATCAATACGTCATTGTAGCGACGCCATCGCGCCCACGTGCGATATGCCGGACATGCGGCAACTGTGATCGGCGCGAACGCGCTGCCCCGGCACTCGTTTCGCGCGCCATCCGGCAACGCGCCCGCGCGCGGCCGCCACCAAGCGAAACGGCCGGAACCCCGATCCGTGCGACGAATCGGTATTCCGGCCGTCCTGAGCCGCGGGGCTTGCGACCCCGCGGCCCGGCGCTGCCCCGGCTGCTACGTTATGCGCCCGTATGCGCGGCGATGAAGTCCTTCACCTGCTGCGCATCGGCCTTTACGACCTCGAAACGCTGCGGCAGCGCCTCGAGCCCGTCGAATGCGGCCGGCCGCTCGGCTTCGCGATCGAGCGCCTCGCGGATCGTCTCGCCGAACTTGATCGGCTGGGCCGTCTCGAGCACGATCATCGGCACGCCCGCGTCGAGGTGCTCGCGCGCGACCTTCACGCCGTCGGCCGTGTGCGTATCGATCATCGTGTCGTAGCGCGAGAACACGTCGCGGATCGTCGCGATGCGGTCCGCGTGGCTGCTGCGACCCGACACGAAGCCGAACTCGGCGACGCGCGCGAAGTCGCCGCTCGCCGCGAGATCGAAACCGCCCTTCTCCTCGACGTCGCGGAATAGCTGCATCACGCGTGCCGGATCGCGGCCAAGCAGGTCGAACACGAAGCGCTCGAAGTTCGACGCCTTCGAGATGTCCATGCTCGGGCTGCTCGTGTGATACGTGTTTTCCGCGCTGCGCACGCGATATGCGCCGGTGCGGAAGAACTCGTCGAGCACGTCGTTCTCGTTGGTCGCGACCACGAGCTTCGCGATCGGCAGGCCCATCATCCGCGCGATGTGACCCGCGCAGACGTTGCCGAAGTTGCCCGACGGCACCGTGAACGACACGCGCTCGTCGTTGGACGTCGTCGCCGCGAAATAGCCCTTGAAGTAGTACACGACCTGCGCGACGACGCGCGCCCAGTTGATCGAGTTGACGGTGCCGATCTTCTGCTGCGCCTTGAACGCGTGATCGTTCGACACGGCCTTCACGATGTCCTGGCAGTCGTCGAACACGCCTTCGACCGCGAGGTTGAAGATGTTCGGATCCTGCAGGCTGAACATCTGGGCGGTCTGGAACGCGCTCATCTTCTTGTGCGGCGACAGCATGAACACGCGCACGCCGGCCTTGCCGCGCATCGCGTATTCGGCCGCGCTGCCCGTGTCGCCCGACGTCGCGCCGAGGATGTTCAACGCTTCGCCGTGCTTCGCGAGCGTGTACTCGAACAGGTTGCCGAGCAGCTGCATCGCCATGTCCTTGAACGCGAGCGTCGGGCCGTTCGACAGTTCGAGCAGCGAGATCGGCGCGCCGTTCTCGCTGCCGAGCGTCTTCAGCGGCGTGATGTCGGACGCGTTCTCGCCGTGGCGCGTGTTGCTGTACACGGCGGCCGTATACGTGCGGCGCGTGATCGCGCGCAGGTCGTCGGCCGGCACGTCGTCGCAGAACTTCGACAGGATCTCGAACGCGAGATCCGCGTACGGCAGCGTGCGCCAGCGGGCCAGTTCGTCGGCCGACACCTTCGGATACTCGGCCGGCAGGTACAGCCCGCCGTCCTTCGCGAGACCGCCGAGCAGGATGTCGGAGAACGTGTGGCGCTCGCCGATGCCGGCGCCGCGCGTGGAGATGTAGTTCATGTCGTTCCTGGTCCTCAGTTCAGCGCTTCCATGCGCAGCTTCGTCACCTTCGAGACCACCGTCGCGAGGCCTTCGATCTGCGCGATCGCCGCGTTCACGTGCTTCTCCAGCGTCTCGTGCGTGATCAGGATGATGTCGGTTTCGCCGTTCGCGTCGTCGACCTGCTCCGACTCCTTCTGCAGCAGCGCGTCGATCGAGATGCCCGTCGCGGCGAGGATGCGCGTGATGTCCGCGAGCACGCCCGTCTGGTCGGCCACGCGCAGGCGCAGGTAGTAGCCGCTCGTCACTTCCTCGATCGGCAGGATCGGCGTGTTCGACAGGCTGTCCGGCTGGAACGCGAGATGCGGGACGCGATGCTCGGGGTCGGCCGTGTGCAGGCGCGTGACGTCGACGAGATCCGCGACGACCGCCGACGCGGTCGGTTCCGCGCCCGCGCCCTTGCCGTAATACAGCGTCGTGCCGACCGCGTCGCCGTGCACGACGACCGCGTTCATCGCACCCTCGACGTTCGCGAGCAGGCGCTTCTCGGGAATCAGCGTCGGATGCACGCGCAGCTCGATGCCGTTTTCGGCGCGGCGCGTGATGCCGAGCAGCTTGATCCGGTAGCCGAGCTCTTCCGCGTAGCGGATGTCGGTCGCGTCGAGCTTGCTGATGCCTTCGACGTACGCGCGGTCGAACTGGACCGGCACGCCGAACGCGATCGCGCTCATGATGGTCGCCTTGTGCGCGGCGTCGACGCCTTCGATGTCGAAGGTCGGATCGGCTTCCGCGTAACCGAGCTCCTGCGCAGCCTTCAGCGCGGTCGCGAAGTCGAGGCCGCGGTCGCGCATTTCCGACAGGATGTAGTTCGTCGTGCCGTTGATGATGCCGGCGATGTACTGGATGCGGTTCGCGGTCAGGCCTTCGCGCAGCGCCTTGATGATCGGAATGCCGCCGGCGACGGCCGCCTCGAACGCGACCATCACGCCCTTTTCGCGCGCGGCCTCGAAGATCTCGGTGCCGTGCACCGCGAGCAGCGCCTTGTTCGCCGTCACGACGTGCTTGCCGTTCGCGATCGCGCGCAGCACGAGCTCGCGCGCGATGCCCGTGCCGCCGATCATCTCGGCGATGATCGAAATCGACGGATCGTCGACGACCGCGTTGAAATCGTCGGTGATCTGCGCGGCGCCGGCGTTACCGCCGAGCGCGGCCTGCGCCTTGGCCGGGTTGCGCACCGCAATGCGCGCGACCTCGATGCCGCGCCCCGCGCGTCGCTTGATTTCTTCCTGGTTGCGGTGCAGCACCGTGAAGGTGCCGCTGCCGACGGTGCCGAAGCCCAACAGGCCAACTTTGATCGGTTCCATGCTGCGTGTGATCGATGAGTAAGAATGAATGAATGCCGGGGACCTTGTCCGCTCAGACCGAATGGCGCTTGCGGTAGCCGTCGAGGAAGCGCGCGATCCGGTTGATCGAATCGGTCAGGTCGTCGAGGTTCGGCAGGAAGACCACGCGGAAATGATCCGGCGCCGCCCAGTTGAAGCCCGTCCCCTGCACGAGCAGCACGCGTTCCTCGAGCAACAGGTCGAGGATGAACTGCTGGTCGTTCTGGATCGGATAAAGCTTCGGATCGAGGCGCGGGAACATGTACAGCGCGGCCTGCGGCTTCACGCAGGTCACGCCCGGAATCGACGTGAGCATGTCGTACGCCAGCTCGCGCTGCTTGTACAGGCGCCCGCTCGGCACGATCAGCTCCTTGATGCTCTGGTAGCCGCCGAGCGCGGTCTGGATCGCGAACTGCCCGGGCACGTTCGCGCACAGGCGCATCGACGACAGGATCCCGAGCCCTTCCAGATAATCCTTCGCGCGCCGGCGGTTGTCGCCGCCGAGGCCCGACACGGCCATCCAGCCCGCGCGATAGCCGCACGAGCGATAGCTCTTCGACAGGCTGTTGAACGTGACGGTGATCACGTCTTCCGACAGCGAGCCCAGCGCCGTGTGCTCGAGCCCGTCGTAGACGATCTTGTCGTAGACCTCGTCGGCGAACACGATCAGCCCGTGCTGGCGCGCGATCTCGAGCAGATCGCGCAGCAATTCGTCGGAATAAAGCGCGCCGGTCGGGTTGTTCGGGTTGATCACGACGATCGCCTTGGTGTTCGGCGTGATCTTGCTGCGGATGTCGTCGAGGTCGGGCATCCACGCGTTCTGCTCGTCGCACACGTAATGCACGGGCGTGCCGCCCGACAGGCTCACGGCGGCCGTCCACAGCGGGTAGTCGGGCGCCGGCAGCAGCACTTCGTCGCCGTCGTTCAGGAGCGCCTGGGTCGCCATCACGATCAGCTCGGACGCGCCGTTGCCGATGTAGATGTCGTCGAGGCCGACGCCGACGACACCCTTTTGCTGCGTGTAGTGCATCACGGCCTTGCGGGCCGAGAACACGCCCTTCGAATCCGAATAGCCTGACGACGCCGGCAGGTTGCGGATCATGTCCTGGATGATTTCGTCCGGCGCGTCGAAACCGAACGGCGCGAGGTTGCCGATGTTCAGCTTGATGATGCGGTGGCCTTCTTCCTCGAGGCGTTTCGCGTGCTCGAGCACCGGGCCACGGATGTCGTAGCAGACGTTGAGCAGCTTGTTCGACTTCTGAATCGGTTTCACGACGACACGGTTCCTGGGTTGGCCTTGCGGCCGGGGGACGGGATCAAAACTGGAGAGCGGCCGGTCTGTGCGCGCTGTCTAGACTGGGGAAAATGCGGGCGGTCGGACGCGGCTTGTGGCGACGCACGATGCAAGTGGCGCCCGGGGGCGACCAAAAAGTTATAATTTAGCGGATTTTGGCCGACTTTCGCAATGCACCATGGCCGCTCCGGGCCCGCGCCGTCAGGCGTCCCGCGCGCGGCGGTCGCGAAACCGGCCGCCCGGGCCCGTGCGGCCCTTGCCAGACACTCCCTCCACGGAACCGCGGAATACCGATTTGAAACTGCACCAGGACACGAGCGGCGCGCTCAATACCGTCACCGGCTACGGCCCCGATTATGTCGACGTCAACCTCCAACGCCACGAAGGAAGCGTCATCGTGCTGCCCGGCGCACCGGTGCGGGACTGGCCCGTGTCGTCGTTCGACGCGCTCGCGCCCGAGCATTTCGCGATGCTGCTCGACCCGGCGCCCGAGCTCGTGATCTTCGGCAGCGGCGCGCGGCTGCGCTTCCCGCACCCGCGCCTCGTGGCCGCGCTCACGGCCCAGCGGATCGGCGTCGAGACGATGGATTTCCAGGCCGCCTGCCGCACCTACAACATCCTGATGGCCGAGGGCCGCAAGGTCGCCGCCGCGCTCTTAATTGAACGTTAATCACTGTTGCGGTAAAACTCGGGCCGGCACACCGGGTCGATCCCCGGATCGTCGTCCGGGTCGATGACCGGCAAGCCGACCGCCCCGGCGCAACCCGCCGGCGGCTCTCACAACAACCAACAGGCTGAAAATCCATGAACGATACGCCGTCGAGGCTACCGCTCAACCGCATCACGCTCGTCCTCCTGCTCGTCGCGCTCGCGATCGTCTGGTTCGCGCCGCTCGGGCTGCGCCACCTGATCCCGAGCGACGAAGGCCGCTACGCGGAAATGGCGCGGGAAATGTTCGTCACCGGCGACTGGATCACGCCGCGCTACAACGGCTACAAGTACTTCGAGAAGCCGCCGCTGCAGACCTGGCTGAACGCGCTGACGTTCGCGTGGTTCGGCATCGGCGAATGGCAGGCGCGCCTCTACACGGGCCTCGCCAGCTTCGCCGGCGTGCTGCTGGTCGGCTTCACGGGCGCGCGCCTGTTCAACCCGCTGTCCGGCTTCCTCGCGGCCGTGGTGCTCGCGTGCTCGCCGTACTGGAACCTGATGGGCCACTTCAACGCGCTCGACATGGGGCTCGCGTTCTGGATGACGCTGTCGCTCTGCTCGCTGCTGCTCGCGCAGCGGCCCGGGCTGCAGGCGGGCGCGGCGCGCGGCTGGATGTGGGCGTGCTGGGCCGCGATGGCGTTCGCCGTGCTGTCCAAGGGCCTCGTCGGCCTGATCCTGCCCGGCGCCGTGCTGGTGCTCTATACGCTGATCGCCCGCGACTGGGCGCTGTGGAAGCGGCTGTATCTGGTCAGCGGCCTCGTGATCTTCTTCGCGATCGTCACGCCGTGGTTCGTGCTCGTCCAGCAGCGCAACCCCGAGTTCTTCAACTTCTTCTTCATCGTCCAGCAGTTCCGCCGGTATCTGACCCCGGAACAGAACCGCCCGGGCCCGCTCTACTATTTCGTGCCGGTGCTGCTGGTCGGCTTCCTGCCGTGGCTGTCGGTCGCGTGGCAGAGCCTCCGCCATGCACTGCGCATGCCGCGTCAGCCGAACGGCTTCTCCCCGATGCTCGTGCTGCTGATCTGGAGCGCGTTCATCTTCCTGTTCTTCAGCGCATCGCATTCGAAGCTGATTTCGTACGTGCTGCCAGTCGCGCCCGCGCTCGCGCTGATGATCGGCGCGTACCTGCCGCTGATGAGCGCCGACCGGTTCCGCCGTCACCTGCTCGGCTACCTCGTGTTCTTCGTCGTCGCGGCGTTCGGGATCATCTTCCTCGCGTATCAGGGCGACGCGCGCACGCCGAACGCGCTGTACCGCGCGTTCCAGCTATGGCTGTACGCGGGCCTCGCGGTCGCGGGCGCGCTGACGCTGGCGGCCGCATGGCTGAACCGTCGCGTGGGCGTCGCGGCCGCGATCACCGCGTTCGGCGCCGCGTGGCTCGCGTTCGGCACGATCGGCGGCACCGGTCACGACGAGTTCGGGCGCTACAGCTCGGGCGCGCTGCTCGCGCCCGCCGTGCGCGCCGAACTGGCGAAGCTGCCGCCCGACACGCCGTTCTACTCGATCGAGATGCTCGATCACACGTTCCCGTTCTATATGGGCCACACGACGATCATGGTCCAGCGCCAGGACGAGCTCGCATTCGGGATCTCGGTCGAGCCGAACAAGTGGATCCCGACCGTCGACCAATGGATCGAACGCTGGAAGCAGGAAACCCATGCGCTCGCGATCATGCCCCCCGGCCAGTACGACACGCTGGTCAAGCAAGGCGTGCCGATGCGCGTGATCGCGCGCGACAACCGCCGCGTGATCGTCGAGAAACCGCAATCGTAAGGACGCCCGCCGCATGAATCCCGTTTCGTTCGTCTGCATCATCACCGGCGTGATGCTCAACGCCTGTGCGCAACTCCTGCTGAAAGCCGGCGTCAACGCCGTTGGACACTTCGAATTCAGCCGTGCGAACATCATCCCGGTCGGCCTGAAGATCGCGACCCAGTTGCCGATCATCGGCGGCCTCGGCTGCTACGTGCTGAGCGTGGTCGTCTGGATTCTCGGGCTGTCGCGGGTCGACGTGTCGATCGCGTACCCGATGCTGTCGCTCGGCTACGTGGTCAACGCGTTTGCCGCCTGGTACCTGTTCGGCGAGGTGCTGTCGGTCCAGCGGCTCGTCGGCATCGGCATCATCCTGATCGGCGTGCTCGTGCTCGCGCGCAGTTGAGCGCGCCCCGGCCCGGCGGCATTAAGCGTCCGCCTACAAAAAATCACGGTACGAATCCGGCAACCGGTGTTTAATGCCGGTTTCGGGCCGGATCGCCCGACCCCTTTATTACCAGCCATTACAGGCCACAAGCGTTCATGAGCCAGACTACCGCTCCGTTCCTGCCGTTCACCCGCCCCGAGATCGACGAGGAAACCATCCAGGGTGTCGTCGAAGTGCTGCGCTCGGGCTGGATCACCACCGGCCCGCAAAGCCAGAAATTCGAGGCAGCGCTGTCCGAGTACTGCGGCGGCCGTCCGGTCCGCGCGTTCAATTCGGGCACCTGCACGCTCGAGATCGGCCTGCGCATCGCGGGCGTCGGCCCCGGCGACGAGGTGATCACGACGCCGGCGTCGTGGGTGTCGACCAGCAACGTGATCCTCGAGACGGGCGCGACGCCCGTATTCGCCGACATCGATCCCGTCACGCGCAACATCGACCTCGACAAGCTCGAGCAGGCGATCACGCCGCGCACGAAGGCGATCATCCCGGTCTACCTGGCCGGCCTGCCGGTCGACATGGACCGCCTGTACGCAATCGCGCGCGCACACAACCTGCGCGTGATCGAGGACGCCGCGCAGGCGCTCGGCTCGACCTGGAAAGGCAAGCGCATCGGCGCGATCGGCGACATCGTGTCGTTCAGCTTCCACGCGAACAAGAACCTGACGACGATCGAAGGCGGCGCGCTCGTGCTGAACAACGAGGACGAGGCGACGCTCGCGCAGAAGTACCGCCTGCAGGGCATCACGCGCACCGGCTTCGACGGGATGGACTGCGACGTGCTCGGCGGCAAGTACAACCTGACCGACGTCGCCGCGCGCGTCGGCCTCGGCCAGCTGCCGCATCTCGAGCGCTTCACCGCGCAGCGCCGCGCTCTCGTGCGCGCGTACTTCGCCGCGCTCGACGGCGGCCCGGCCGTGAAGCTCGGGCTCGGCCTGCCCGTCGCCGATTTCGAGAACAGCAACTGGCACATGTTCCAGGTCACGCTGCCGCTCGACCGTCTGTCGATCTCGCGCGCCGATTTCATGGCGCAGATGAAGGAACGCGGGATCGGCACGGGCGTCCACTACCCGGCCATCCATCTTTTCACGCTGTATCGTGCACGCGGCTTCAAGGAGGGCATGTTCCCCCACGCCGAACGATACGGCGCATCGACCGTCACGCTGCCGCTCTTCACCCAGATGACGGAAGACGACGTGCGTCGCGTGGCCGACGCCGTCAACCAGATTTGCGAACAATACGGAAAATAAGCGTACATGAATCACCTTGAAGCACGCGCCGGGCATCCGGGCGCCGCGAACCCGGAGGTATCGGTCATCATCCCCGTGTACAACGAGGAAGAGGGCCTGGCCGCGCTGTTCGCGCGCCTGTACCCGGCACTCGACGCACTCGGCACGTCGTACGAAGTGATCCTGATCAACGACGGCAGCCGCGACCGCTCGGCCGCGATGCTGGCGGACCAGTTCCACGTGCGCCCCGACACGACGCGCGTCGTGCTGCTCAACGGCAACTACGGCCAGCACATGGCGATCCTCGCCGGCTTCGCGCAGTCGCGCGGCGACATCGTCATCACGCTCGACGCCGACCTGCAGAACCCGCCCGAGGAAATCGGCAAGCTGATCGCGAAGATGCGCGAGGGCTACGACTACGTCGGCTCGATCCGCAAGCAGCGTCAGGACAGCCTGTGGCGGCGCAAGGCATCGCAGATGATGAACCGGCTGCGCGAGCGCATCACGCGGATCAAGATGACCGACCAGGGCTGCATGCTGCGCGCGTACAGCCGCCGCATCATCGACACGATCAACGTGTGCGGCGAAGTCAACACGTTCATCCCCGCGCTGGCCTATACGTTCGCGCAGAACCCGACCGAAATCGAGGTCGCGCACGAAGAACGCTTCGCGGGCGAGTCGAAATACTCGCTGTACAGCCTGATCCGGCTGAACTTCGACCTCGTGACGGGCTTCTCGGTCGTGCCGCTGCAGTGGCTCTCGTTCATCGGCGTGATCCTGTCGCTCGGCTCCGCCGCGCTGTTCGTGCTGCTGCTCGTGCGCCGTTTCATCGTCGGCGCGGAAGTGCAAGGCGTGTTCACGCTGTTCGCGATCACGTTCTTCCTGCTCGGCGTGATCATCTTCGCGCTCGGCCTGCTCGGCGAATACGTCGGCCGCATCTACCAGCAGGTGCGTGCACGGCCGCGCTACCTGATCCAGGCCGTGCTCGAACAGCATGACGGCATGCCGGCGGTGCCGGCCGGCACGAATCGCACGGGGGTGTCGCAATGAAGCCGCGCGCCGTCGTCTTCGCGTATCACAACGTCGGCGTGCGGTGCCTGCAGGTGTTGCTGGCACGCGGCGTCGACGTCGCGCTCGTCGTCACGCACGAGGACAATCCGAACGAGAACATCTGGTTCGGCAGCGTCGCATCCGTCGCCGCCGAGCACGGGATCCCGGTCGTCACGCCGGCCGACCCCGCCGATCCGGCACTGCGCCGCGCGGTGGCCGACGCGCAGCCGGACTTCATCTTCTCGTTCTACTACCGCCACATGCTGCCGGTGGACCTGCTCGCGATCGCGCCGCGCGGCGCGTACAACATGCACGGTTCGCTGCTGCCGAAATACCGGGGTCGGGTACCGACCAACTGGGCCGTGCTGAACGGCGAAACGGAAACCGGCGCGACGCTGCACGAGATGGCCGCGAAGCCCGACGCCGGCGCGATCATCGGCCAGACCGCGGTGCCGATCCTGCCGGACGACACGGCCACGCAGGTGTTCGACAAGGTGACGGTGGCCGCCGAGCAGACGCTCTGGCGCGTGCTGCCCGCGCTGCTCGCGGGCGATGCGCCGCATCTGCCGAACGATCTCTCGAACGGCAGCTACTACGGCGGACGCAAGCCGGAGGACGGCCGCGTCGACTGGTCGAAGCCGGCCGCGCAGGTCTACAACCTGGTTCGCGCGGTCGCGCCCCCGTATCCGGGCGCGTTCACCGACGTCGGCGGCACGCGGTTCGTGATCGCCCGCGCGCGCCTCGCGGCGCCCGGCAGCGCGGTCGCCGCGGCCGCGGCGGATTTGCCGCCCGGCCTGCACGTAAGCGATAATGCGCTATTCGGCGTCTGCGGCGACAGCCGCGCCCTATCCATTCTCGAGCTGTGGCAGCAGCGCGACGGCAGCGAAACCGTCGTGACGCCCGCGGAATTCGCGCAGTTCATTCATTCTTCCCGTCATTCATGAAAGCAAAAAAAGTCCTGATCCTGGGTGTGAACGGCTTCATCGGCCATCACCTGTCGAAGCGCATTCTTGAAACCACCGATTGGGAAGTGTTCGGCATGGACATGCAGACCGATCGGCTGGGCGACCTCGTCAACCACGAGCGGATGCACTTCTTCGAAGGCGACATCACGATCAACAAGGAGTGGGTCGAGTATCACGTGAAGAAGTGCGACGTGATCCTGCCGCTCGTGGCGATCGCGACGCCCGCGACCTACGTCCAGCAGCCGCTGCGCGTGTTCGAGCTCGACTTCGAGGCGAACCTGCCGATCGTGCGTTCGGCCGTCAAGTACGGCAAGCACCTCGTGTTCCCGTCGACCTCCGAGGTCTACGGCATGTGCTCGGACGAGCAGTTCGACCCGGATGCATCGGCACTCACCTACGGCCCGATCAACAAGCCGCGCTGGATCTACGCGTGCTCGAAGCAGCTGATGGACCGCGTGATCTGGGGCTACGGGATGGAAGGCCTGAACTTCACGCTGTTCCGTCCGTTCAACTGGATCGGCCCGGGCCTCGACTCGATCTACACGCCGAAGGAAGGCAGCTCGCGCGTCGTCACGCAGTTCCTCGGCCACATCGTGCGCGGCGAGAACATCAGCCTCGTGGACGGCGGCTCGCAGAAGCGCGCGTTCACCGATATCGACGACGGCATCAGCGCGCTGATGAAGATCATCGAGAACAAGAACGGCGTCGCGTCGGGCAAGATCTACAACATCGGGAATCCGAAGAACAACTTCTCGGTTCGCGAGCTCGCGCACAAGATGCTCGAACTGGCCGCCGAATACCCGGAATACGCCGGCTCCGCGAAGCAGGTGCAGCTCGTCGAAACGACGTCGGGCGCCTACTACGGCAACGGCTACCAGGACGTGCAGAACCGCGTGCCGAAGATCGACAACACGATGCAGGAGCTCGCATGGGCGCCGCAATCGACGTTCGACGACGCGCTGCGCAAGATCTTCGAAGCGTATCGCGGCCATGTCGCCGACGCGCGCGCGCTGGTCGAGCAGCAGAACTGACGGGACGCTCGCTTGGCTCGTATCGTCCTCAAGATCGACGTCGACACGCTGCGCGGCACGCGCGAAGGCGTGCCGAACCTCGCGCGCATCTTCGACCGCTTCAGTGCGCGCGCGACCTTCCTCTTCAGCCTCGGGCCCGATCACACGGGCTGGGCGCTGCGGCGCGTGTTCCGCCCCGGCTTCCTGAAGAAGGTGTCGCGCACGTCGGTGGTCGAGCATTACGGCGTGAAGCAGTTGATGTACGGCGTGCTGCTGCCGGGCCCCGACATCGGCCGCCGCGCGATCGCGGACATGCGCGCGATCCACGAGGCCGGCTTCGAATGCGGGATCCACACGTGGGATCATGTGTACTGGCAAGACAACGTGCGCGTGCGCGATCGCGACTGGACCGCGCGTGAAATGCAGAAGAGCCACGCGCGCTTCGTCGACGTCTTCGGCGCGCCGCCCATCACGCACGGCGCGGCCGGCTGGCAGATGAACGACGCGGCGTTCGAGCAGATCGACGCATGGGGGATGCGCTACGCATCCGACGGTCGCGGCCATTCGCCGTACCTGCCCGTGGTCGGCGGCCGCACGCTGTCGCACGTGCAGATGCCGACCACGCTGCCGACGCTCGACGAAGTGCTCGGCATCGACGGCATCGACACGCACAACGTCGCCGCGCATATCCTGAAGTTCACGGAGACCAATCCGCACGACCAGGTGTTCACGCTGCATGCGGAACTGGAAGGCCAGAAGCTCGCGCCGGTGTTCGAGCAGCTGCTCGCCGGGTGGCGCGCGCAGGGCCATACGTTTGCGACGATGGGCGATTACCACGCGACGCTGGACCGCGACTCGCTGCCATCGTACCCTGTCACGTGGGGCGAGATTCCCGGCCGCTCCGGCGAACTGATCGTCCAGCCCGACTGAGTTCGCGCGCGCCGGCCCCGCCGGCCCCGCCCTTGCGGCGTGCCGCCGCAACGTCCCGCCGTACCGCGCCGCCCGAGCGGCGCCTTTCCATAACAACAGGAGAAACACGTGTCCGTCGAAGTTGACCGTCAAGTTCCCGATTTCACCGCACCGGCTACGGGCGGCGACATTTCGCTGTCCGACCTGAAGGGCAAGAAGCTCGTCCTGTATTTCTATCCGAAGGACAACACGCCGGGCTGCACCACCGAAGGCCTGCAGTTCCGCGATCTCTATCCGAAGTTCAAGAAGGCCGGCGCCGAAGTCATCGGCGTGTCGCGCGACAGCCTGCGCTCGCATGACAACTTCAAGGCAAAGCTCGAACTGCCGTTCCCGCTGATCTCCGATGCCGACGAAGCGCTGTGCGCGCTGTTCGATGTCATCAAGATGAAGAAAATGTATGGCAAGGAAGTGCGCGGAATCGAGCGTTCGACGTTCCTGATCGACGCCGACGGCGTGCTTCGCCAGGCATGGCGCGGCATCAAGGTGCCCGGTCACGTGGACGACGTGCTAAGTGCTGTACAAGCGCTTTGAGCCGCGTTATATTGGGCCGCAATGAATGCCAGTTCGCCCCATATTTCTCGTAGCTGCACCGGTGCCCGTTGCGTTGCTTTCCGGCACCTGACGCGCATTACGACGGTATCAGCCGAGCCGCATGTCCCTGTCGACGGGGCAGCGGCTTTTTTTATGGACTGCGCGCCGGCCCTCGGTCCGGCCCTCACCCCGTCAAGGAGCTGATCGACACTTAGGCGAACCGGCTAGACGATATTCCTGTGCGCCACCGCGCGCAAACTGCATGCGTGTACGTCACGCAGGATGCGATCAGCGGCGCACTTCATGCGACACGATTCCTCCCGAGGGACACCATGCCTTTGCCTACCCCCCCCAGCAAGCTCGGCAGCCTGCTGCCGCCCGACGAATACAAGGCGAAAGCGCGGCCCGCGAAAGCCGCGAAGAAATCCGCCGAAGGGGACGCATCCACAGCCGGTGACTATGGCCCGGCCAGCGTGGCCCAACCGATGACCGAAGCCGCGAACACGGCCGCGCCGCTGCGCGCCGTCGCGTCGTCGGCGCAAGAAGCCGCGAGCACACCGGCACGCGGCCGCAAGACCAAACAGACCGCGGCGCTGCTGCAGCCGATGCAGGCGCCGGTCGAAGCTGCGCCCATCGCGCCGGTCGAGGCACGCCACGACAAGCCCGCCGCCGGGAAACCGGCCGCGGCGCCCGCACGCGATGCCGGCGCCGCGACGAAGTCGCGCAGCCGCAAGCCGGCCGAGGCCGAGCTGCAGAAGCTGTTCGTGCTCGACACCAACGTGCTGATGCACGATCCGAGCAGCCTCTTCCGCTTCGAGGAACACGACGTCTATCTGCCGATGATGACGCTCGAGGAACTCGACAACCACAAGAAGGGGATGTCGGAAGTCGCGCGCAACGCGCGCCAGGTGAGCCGCACGCTCGACGCGCTGGTCGCCGACGCGGGCCCGATCACGAACGGCATTCCGCTGTCGCGCCTCGGCAGCCGCGAGGCGCTCGGCCGCCTGCACTTCCAGACGACGCTCACCAACATTCCGCCCGTCGAGGGCCTGCCGGAAGGCAAGGCCGACAACCAGATCCTGGGCGTCGTGCGCGCGCTGCAGCGCGACCGGCCGGACCGTCAGGTCGTGCTGGTGTCGAAAGACATCAACATGCGAATCAAGGCGCACGCGCTCGGCCTGCCCGCGGAAGACTACTTCAACGACCAGGTACTCGAGGACAAGGACCTCCTCTATACCGGCGTGCGCGAACTGCCGCAGGACTTCTGGACCCGGCACGCGAAGGGCATGGAGAGCTGGCAGGACACGAAGACGGGCACCACGTACTACCGCGTGACGGGCCCGCTCGTCGCGTCGATGCTCGTCAACGAGTTCGTCTATCTCGAGCCGCAGAACGGCGAACCGACGTTCCATGCGATCGTCCGCGAGCTGAACGGGAAGACGGCGCTGCTGCAGACGCTGCGCGACTACAGCCACCACAAGAACAACGTGTGGGGCATCACCGCGCGCAACCGCGAGCAGAACTTCGCGCTGAACCTGCTGATGAACCCCGAGATCGACTTCGTCACGCTGCTCGGCCAGGCCGGCACCGGCAAGACGCTCGTCGCGCTCGCGGCCGGCCTCGCGCAGGTGCTCGACGACAAGCGCTACAACGAGATCATCGTGACGCGCGCGACCGTGCCCGTCGGAGAGGACATCGGTTTCCTGCCCGGTACCGAGGAAGAGAAGATGCAGCCGTGGATGGGCGCATTCGACGACAACCTCGAAGTGCTGCAGAAAACCGACGACGCAGCCGGCGAATGGGGCCGCGCGGCGACGCAGGAGCTGATCCGTTCGCGCCTGAAAGTGAAGAGCATGAACTTCATGCGCGGCCGAACGTTCGTCGACAAGTACCTGATCATCGACGAAGCGCAGAACCTCACGCCGAAACAGATGAAGACGCTCGTCACGCGCGCGGGCCCCGGCACGAAGATCGTGTGCCTCGGCAACATCGCGCAGATCGACACGCCTTACCTGACCGAAGGCAGTTCGGGCCTGACCTACGTCGTCGACCGCTTCAAGGGTTGGGGCCACAGCGGCCACGTCACGCTCGCGCGCGGCGAACGCTCGCGGCTCGCCGACTACGCGTCGGACATCCTCTAACGCGCGACCGGCCGACCGCCGGCCGTCGACGCCACGCGGCGCTCCGTTTCCGGAGCGCCGTTTTTATTTTTGGGGTCGGAAACGTTGGTCACACTTCGTTACGCAACAGCCTCACTTACGCGCGAAACTTCAAGTAAATTCTCAGGAATGGTTGCCTAAGCCCCGCCGGAACGTCTACCATCGGGTCTGTCTGTTGTCATACGATTCGCGAGCGTTCCGCGCTCGTCCGCCTTGTCATGCTTCGAATCTGGGTTCCCGTCGCCGTCGTTTCACTGCTCGCGGCCTGCTCCAGCGTGCCGCCGCAGTCGGCTTCGCGCACCTCCGGCATGAAGATCACGACGCCGCGCGCGTTCCCGGCGCCCGCCAATTTCCCGAAATTCGTCGATCACAGCGTCGGTCAGGAAGAGATTTCGATCCAGGCGATGAGCCTCGTCGGCGTGCCGTATCGTTGGGGCGGCAACACGCCGACGAGCGGCTTCGACTGCAGCGGGCTCGTGCGCTACGTGATCGGCCGCGCGGCCGACGTGAACCTGCCGCGCACGACCGCCGACATGAGCAGCCGCGGCGTGTCGATCGACCCCGACCAGGTCGCGCCGGGCGACCTGGTCTTCTTCAATACGACCGGCCGCCCGCACTCGCACGTCGGCATTTACGTCGGCAAGCTGCGCTTCGTCAACGCGCCGTCGACCGGCGGCACCGTGCGGCTCGACTACCTGACGAACCCGTACTGGGCCAAGCGCTTCGATGGCATTCGCCGCGTCGCGCCGCCGCGCGGCACGCCGGCGCCGTTCGATGCGCCGACCTACGAGGCACGACGCGATGCGCCGACGGCCGCACCGGCCCCGGTCGTCGCAGCCGCCGCGCCGCGGCAGCCGGCCTACGCTTCGTCACAAGCCGACGCGGCCCCGTCGCCGGCTCCGGTCATCCAGGCGGCACCGGTCATATCGACCGCAGCGGTCGCCCCGGCAGCCGCCACGCCCGCCGATCCGTACGAACCTCCGCCGCCGCGCGTGCCGGCAGCCCAGCAGCAGGCGGCATCCGCGAATGGCGACATGACCGCGATAGCGGCGACCACGGCCCCGACGGAGACCGGCACGCAGATTCCGACGATGGCACTGACGGCCGCCCAGGCTGCCGCGTTCGATGCGGAGCCCCCGCCCGCCGCCGCAGCGACGTCGCCGCGCGGCATCGAGCCCGTGCAGGTACTGCGTGCGTCGACGCAATCCGCACCGCTCGGCCCGCGCACCGGCACCGCGGACGATCCGATCGCCCGCTTCGCGAACGGCAGTTACTGACCGGCCTCATCCCGGCCACAACCCCACCATTCCCGGCCCATCTGCGCCTTTCCCGATCACCAAAGAAAATGCGCCGCAACCTTTCGGTTTGCGGCGCATGTCGCGTCGTCAGTGAGCGTCGGAATCAGAAGATCTGATGCCCGACCCACCATCCGCCGGCGGCGATCAGCGCGGACGCCGGAATCGTCAGCACCCAGGCCCACACGATATTACCGGCAACGCCCCAGCGCACGGCCGACAGCTTCTGCGTCGCGCCGACGCCGACGATCGCACCGGTGATCGTGTGCGTGGTCGACACCGGAATGCCGAGAAACGACGCGATGAACAGCGTGATCGCCCCGCCGCTTTCTGCACAGAAACCGCCGACCGGCTTGAGCTTCGTGATCTTCTGGCCCATCGTGCGGACGATGCGCCAGCCGCCGAACAGCGTGCCGAGACCCATCGACAGGTAGCACGCGCCGATCACCCACGCGGGCGGCGCATCGGAGGTCGCCGACGCATAGCCCGACGCGATCAGCAGCATCCAGATGATGCCGATCGTCTTCTGCGCGTCGTTACCGCCGTGACCCAGGCTGTACAGACCGGCCGACAGCAGCTGGAGCCGGCGGAAGCGCCGGTCGACCTTGCTGGGAGCGGTACGGAAATACAGCCACGACACGCCGAGCATGAACAGCGAGCCGAGGATGAAACCGAGCAGCGGCGAGATGAAGATGAACGCGACGGTCTTCATCAGGCCGTCGATGTTCAGCGAGCTCCAGCCGGACTTCGCGAGCGCGGAGCCGACGAGGCCGCCGATCAGCGCATGCGACGAGCTCGACGGAATCCCGTAATACCACGTGATCACGTTCCAGCCGATCGCACCGACCAGCGCGCCGAACACGACATAGTGGTCGACGATCTCGGGATCGATCGTGCCTTTACCGACCGTCTGCGCGACCTTCAGGTGGAAGATGAAATACGCGATGACGTTGAACGCGGCCGCGAACACCACGGCCTGCTGGGGTTTCAGCACCCCGGTCGACACGACGGTGGCGATCGAGTTCGCCGCGTCGTGAAAGCCGTTCATGAAGTCGAATACGAGCGCGACGAGCACGAGCGTCGCGACCATCCATAGGGCGAGTTGTATCGAATGCATCGTGATCCGCTCAGGCGTTTTCCAGCACGATGCCTTCGATGATGTTCGCGACGTCCTCGCACTTGTCGGTGATCTCCTCGAGCAGTTCGTAGATCGCCTTCAGCTTGATGAGCGTCTTCACGTCGTCTTCCTCGCGGAACAGCTTCGACATTGCCGCGCGCAGCACGCGATCGGCCTCCGACTCCCAGCGATCGATCTCCTCGCACTGCTTGAGGATCTGCGCCGACTGCTTCATGTCGGACAGCAATCCGACGGCCTGCTGCACGTGCTGCGCCGACTGCGTGACGATGTGCGCGAGCTGGCTCGCCTCGGACGTGACGGATTGCACGTCGTACAGCGATACGGCCGTCGCGACGTCCTCCATCAGGTCGAGGATGTCGTCCATCGTCGTGATCAGCTTGTGGATCTCGTCGCGATCGAGCGGCGTGATGAAGGTCTTGTGCAGCAGATCGATCGCTTCATGCGTCAGCTTGTCAGCGGCCTTCTCGGCGGTTTGCACGTTTTGCTTGTGAATCTCGGCGTCGGCGAGATTGTCGATCAGCAGTTCGAGCTCGCGGCCACCGGAAACGATGTGCTTCGCGTGCGCGTTGAAGAGTTCAAAGAACTTGCCCTCGGTGGGCATGAATCGACCGAACATGGGATTCCTGAGAGATTGTCAAACGACTGTCACGAAAACGGGCGATATTGTACCGTTTTCGGTTGCGACGCGACGCGCGCATATGCGCGCGCCGGGATTGGATACAACGCTTGGTGAAATAACGGTTTACATCTGGCGAAGAAGTGTTACTCGCCGTAGAAGTTCTGCGCCCCCGCAAAGTTGTCGAACTTCGTGTATTGGCCCAGGAACGTGAGCCGAACTGGTCCGATCGGGCCGTTACGCTGCTTGCCGATGATGATTTCGGCCGTACCCTTGTCCGGGCTGTCCGGATTGTAGACCTCGTCACGATAGATGAACAGGATCACGTCCGCGTCCTGTTCGATTGCGCCCGATTCACGCAAATCGGACATCACCGGACGCTTGTTCGGACGCTGTTCCAGCCCGCGGTTCAGCTGCGACAGCGCGATCACCGGCACGTCCAGCTCCTTGGCCAGACTCTTCAGCGATCGCGAGATTTCCGAGATTTCGGTCGCGCGGTTCTCGCCCTGCGACGAGCCCGACATCAGCTGCAGGTAGTCGACGATGATCAAGCCGAGCTTGCCGCACTGCCGAGCCAGGCGCCGCGCGCGCGAGCGCAATTCCATCGGGTTCAGGCCGCCCGTCTCGTCAATGAAGAGCTGCGCCTCGCTCATCTTCTGCACCGCGTGCGTCAGCTTCGGCCAGTCTTCGTCCGTCAGCCGGCCGGTTCGCATCCGGTGCTGGTCGAGCCGGCCGATCGAACCGAGCATACGCATCACAAGCTGAGTGCCCGGCATTTCCATCGAAAACACGGCTACCGGCAACCCGTACTCGACCGCGACGTATTCGCCGATGTTCATCGAAAATGCGGTCTTACCCATCGACGGCCGCCCTGCGACGATGATCAGTTCGCCGCCGTGCATCCCGGACGTCATCCGGTCGAGGTCGACGAAGCCCGTCGGCGTGCCCGTGACGTCGCTCGGGTTCGCGGTGTGATACAGCGTGTCGATGCGCTCGACGACCTGCGTGAGCAGCGGGCCGATCTCGAGGAAGCCCTGGTTGCCGCGCGCGCCCTCTTCGGCGATCGAGAACACCTTCGACTCGGCCTCGTCGAGCAGCTGGCGAACTTCCTTGCCCTGCGGATTGAACGCGTCGGCCGAGATTTCGTCGGCGACCGACACGAGCCGGCGCAGCACCGCGCGGTCGCGCACGATTTCCGCGTAGCGGCGGATGTTCGCGGCGCTCGGCGTGTTCTGCGCGAGTGCGTTCAGGTACGCGAGGCCGCCGACGTCGTCGGCCTTGCCGGACGTGGTCAGCGCTTCGTACACGGTCACGACGTCGGCCGGGCGCGTCGATGCGATCAGCCGGCCGATGTGCTCGTAGATGATCCGATGGTCGTAGCGATAGAAGTCGCCCTGCGACAGGAAGTCGGCAATCCGGTCCCATGCCGCGTTGTCGAGCAACAGGCCGCCGAGCACCGACTGCTCGGCTTCGACCGAATGCGGCGGGACTTTCAGCGATTCGATTTGAGGATCTTGCGGCGCGTTCATGGGTTGGGATTATCGCGAATTGATCGCGGCAGCGCTACCGCTCCGGCGATCGGGCAATAAAAAAGGCAGGCCCCGGTTGCCCGGGCGCCTGCCCTTGTCCGGACGGCGGAAGCCGCCCGGAAAGCTTGCATACGCTTACGCGTGGTCGCCGATCACGTTGACCGTGACGTCGACGACGACGTCCGTGTGCAGCGCGACCTGAACGTTGTGCTCGCCGATCATCTTCAGCGGGCCTTCCGGCATGCGAACTTGCAGCTTCTCGACTTCGAAACCTGCCTTCTTCAGCAGTTCCGCGACGTCGCCGTTCGTGACCGAGCCGAACAGACGGCCGTCAACGCCCGACTTCTGCGTGATTTCGAACGACTGGCCGTTCAGCTTCTCGCCGACTGCCTGCGATGCCGCCAGCTTTTCAGCGGCGATCTTTTCGAGTTCAGCGCGGCGAACTTCGAATTCGGCGATCGCTTCCTTCGTTGCACGGCGAGCCTTGCGGTTCGGGATCAGGAAGTTGCGAGCGTAACCGTCCTTGACCTTGACGATATCGCCGAGGTTGCCCAGATTGGCGACTTTTTCCAACAGAATGATTTGCATTCGAATTCTCCTTATTGCGTCGCCTGATTACGCCTTGTGCTGATCGGTGTACGGCAGCAGCGCGAGGAAACGCGCACGCTTGATTGCCGTGTCCAGCTGACGCTGATAGTGCGCCTTCGTACCCGTCAGACGAGCCGGCGTGATCTTGCCGTTTTCGCCGATGAAGTCCTTCAGCGTTTCCGTGTCCTTGTAGTCGATCTGCTCGACGCCGGCAGCCGTGAAACGGCAGAACTTCTTGCGCTTGAAGAGCGGGTTTTGTTGCTGACGACGCTTGTCGAATTTCTTACCAGTCGGGCGGGCCATGATTTCAGTCCTTTCCTATGTCCTGCAATGCAGTGATGTGAAACACCAAGGTTCTCGCGTTGCGGCTCTTCTTTGCCAGAAAGCCCGTGAACAGCGTTTCGACGCCCATTTCACGACTTTCCAGCTTGCCGCTCGCCTCACCGGCCGCCACCGCCTCGATCGTCATTTCGACCTGACGGGGAATGCCTGCTTCGACGACTTCCGTGCGGTGATGCAACGTGGCGCTTGCGATCGGAACACCTGCCGGCGTATATCGCACCGGTGCGCGTTCGACGACGCTCGCCGTCAATTGCAACCTGTTCACGTGAGTGGCGCGCTCCTTGATGGCTTAATGAGTGACGAACTTAAGCCTGCGCTTCGGTCGGCTGAGCTGCAGCCGCCTTCTTGGCTTCTTCGCGCTGAACTTCCTTCATCATCGGCGACGGGCCGGTCTCGGCCTTCTTCATCTTGACGATGAGGTGACGCAGCACGGCGTCGTTGAACTTGAACGCGTGTTCGAGTTCGTCGAGCGTCGTCTGGTCGCACTCGATGTTCATGCAGACGTAGTGAGCCTTCGCGAGTTTCTCGATCATGTAGGCCAGCTGGCGACGGCCCCAGTCTTCGACACGGTGGATCTGGCCGCCGTGCGTCGTGATCGTGGTCTTGTAACGCTCGATCATCGCGGGCACTTGCTCGCTCTGATCGGGGTGCACGATGAATACGATTTCGTAATGACGCATTACACACTCCTTGTGGATTAAAGCCACCCGGGCGTCTGAACCGGTGTGGCAAGTGAGAAGCCGAGGATTCTAACCCGGATACGGGGCGCATGCAACACCGATCGACGATTTCCGACCGGATTCGGCCATGTTTTCAAAGACTTGAACGGCGCCGACAGCCGAAAAGGCCGTCGGCGCGCCTGTTCATGAATCGGGGACGGAGCATCGCGCATGGGATCACGCGCCCGGCGACGCGGCCTGCCGTCACTCGCTGCGCGCCCCGCCCAGCCGCGCGTCGAGCGCCGTCCTGAACGCGTCCAGCGCCGACGGTTCGGCGTCGGTCACGGCCCACCACGTCATCCCGGCCGCATCCCAGCGGTCGAGCGCGTAACCCTGCGACACGGCCGCATACGGCGCAGCCTGCCGCCCGACACCGGCCGGCCACACGTACACGTCGATCACGTGTTGCCGGTACCGGTAGACGAGCACAGCGACGCGGCGCCGCCCGACGTAGTCGAGCCGCCCGCCGGCCAGCGGGAAACCGCTCGCCGACAGATCCTCGACCGGCGGCGCATAGTCGAGTCGGCCGTTGAACCACGGCTTGACCGTATGCCGATCGGTCGAGATCACGTCGATGTTGCGCGCCGACAGGCCGGCCCGAACGTGGCTCGCGACCAGTTCGTCGACCGTCTGGCCGGTTTCGGCGTGGCGCGCGGACACCACCATCCCGGCGGCCGCGGCCAGCGCGATCACCAGCGCCATGCCCCAGCCGAGCCCCGGCAGCGACGGGACACGCGGCCCCGGCCCGGCAGGCGCCGGGCGAGCCGGCTCGCCGCGCCCGGTCGGCCATGAAAACCAGCGTCGACCGTTCGGTCGAGGCCGCGGCCGCGCCGCCACGTCGGGCCCCGGTGCCGCGTGGGCTTGGCTGCGCTCCCCCGCGCCGCCCGCCGCCGGCAGCCCCGCGAGGATGCTCGCCCGCAGCGCATTCGGCGCGCGGTGATAGTCGGCCTGCCGCACGATCCGCCCCAGCGCGACGATTCGTTCGCGTTCGCGGCGGCACGCGTCGCACCCTTCGACATGCCGCTGGATGCGCAATGCATCGGGCGCCGACAGCTCGCGGTCGACGTCCGCGTCCAGCAACGCTCGCGCTTCGTTACAGTCCATCGATCGCCTCCGATGCGGTTCCGCTTGCCGACGCTCGTCCCGGCGCGGGTTTGGACGTCGACGCCGGCGCCGCCGCGTCGCCCAGCAGCGCGGCGAGCCTGCGCCGGCCGCGCGCAAGCCGCGACATCACGGTGCCGACGGGCACGTCGGCGATCGCCGCGATCTCGCGGTAACTCAAATCCTCCATCTCGCGCAGCACCAGCACCTCGCGATATTCGGGCGCCAGCTTCGCGAGCGCCGCATTCACGAGCCTCACGTTCTCGCCGCGCAGCAATTGCGCGAGCGGATCCTCGGTCGCCGGCTGCCAGTCGTCGGGCACCTCCGTGTCGTCGAGCGTGTCGGGCAATGCAACCTCGTGCGCGTGGGTGCGGCGGCGCCATTCGGTGTACCAGGTGTGGCGCACGATCGTCAGCAGCCACGGCCGCGCGTTGTCGCCGCGGCACGAGTCGACGAAGCGCAGCGCGCGCATGCACGCGTCCTGGACGACGTCGTCCGCGTCGCCCGCATTGCCGCTCAGCCAGCGCGCGAGGTTGTACGCGGCGTCGAGATGCGGCAGCACGAGCGCGCGAAACCGCTCGCCGCGCGCGACCGCGTCGTCCTCCGTCCGTTCGTCGACCGCCTGTCCGGCTTGCCCCACATGGCCTCCCTCGTCCCGGCGGCCGAAGCCGCGCCCGTTCCGCGCCCGGTGCCCGGACAGACCGGCAGCGTGCGCACTCGATGACCTTACCGCCGCTGCGTCGAGTTTATTCCCGCATGCAGCCGACGATGCGCAAAAAAATGCCGGAACCTGCCGCGCCCGTTACGGCGTGGTGCTCCAGTAGCCGGGGCGCGCATACGCTTCGCGCAGGTAGTCGATGAAGTAGCGTACGCGCGCGGGCACGTAGCGCTGCTGCGGATAGACCGCGAGGATGTCGTAGTCCGGCAGCGCATATTCGTCGAGCACCGTCTCGAGTTCGCCCGTCTCGAGCTGCGCGGCGATTTCCCAGGTCGAGCGCCAGCCGAGCCCGAGGCTTTCCGCCACCCAGCGATGCAGCAGCTCGCCGTCATTGCAGTCGAGATTGCCGGCCACCCGCATCGTCACGATCTTGCCGTGGCGCTGGAAATACCAGCCGCGGTTCTGGCCCCCCTGCAGGTTGAACGCGAGACAGTTGTGCCTGAGCAGGTCATCGAGCGACTTCGGCCGGCCGTGGCGGCGGAAATAGTCGGGCGTGCCGCACACGACACGCCGGTTCGACGCGAGTTTGACCGCGACGAAGTTCGGGTCGACCGAGCCGCCAATCCGGATCGACAGGTCGTAGCCTTCGCGCACGAGATCGACGACGCGATCGGTCAGGTTGAACGACAACTGCATTTCCGGCTTGTCGACGAGGAAACCGGGCGCGTGCGGCGCCACGTGCTTGCGGCCGAACGCGGCCGGCGCGGACACGATCAGGTGCCCGCTGACCGCGCGGCGGCCGGCGGCCAGCTCGTTCTCGGCCTGGTCCCATTCGGACAGCAGCCCGCGGCAGCGCTCGAGGAACGCGGCGCCCTCCTCGCTCACCACCAGCCGCCGCGTCGAGCGGTACATCAGCTTCACGCCGAGGCGCTTCTCCAGCGCGTCGATGCGCCGCCCGAGCACCACCGGCGACACGCCCTCCTCGAGCGCGGCCGCCGCGAGGCTGCCCGCGTCCGCGACCCGCACGAACGTCTCGATCTGCTTGAAACGATCCATCTCCCGTCTCCGTCCCGGCTCCGACACCGGCGGGAAAGCCCCGTCCGGCCGTCATTCCATACTTTTAGTTTCGAAATAAGCGACTTCGGCTGATCTTATCAAACCTTTCCTGCGTCCCTAAAGTGTTCCCAACAGACCGATTCGCAAGATCCGCACATTCAAGGAGACATTCATGGCCAAGATGAGAGCCGTCGACGCAGCCGTACTCGTGCTCGAGAAGGAAGGCATCCAGACCGCATTCGGCGTGCCGGGCGCGGCAATCAACCCGTTCTATTCCGCGATGCGCAAGTCGGGCGGCATCAGCCACGTGCTGGCCCGCCACGTCGAGGGTGCGTCGCACATGGCCGAAGGCTTCACGCGCGCCGCGCCGGGCAACATCGGCGTGTGCATTGGCACGTCGGGCCCCGCCGGCACCGACATGATCACCGGCCTCTACTCCGCGTCGGCCGACTCGATTCCGATCCTCGCGATCACGGGCCAGGCGCCGCGTGCGCGCCTGTACAAGGAAGACTTCCAGGCCGTCGACATCGAGTCGATCGCGAAGCCCGTCACCAAATGGGCCGTCACCGTGCGCGAACCCGCGCTGGTGCCGCGCGTGTTCCAGCAGGCGTTCCATCTGATGCGCTCGGGCCGCCCGGGCCCGGTGCTGGTCGACCTGCCGATCGACGTGCAGCTCGCCGAGATCGAATTCGACATCGACACGTACGAACCGCTGCCGGTCTACAAGCCCGCGGCGACCCGCGCGCAGATCGAGAAAGCGCTCGCGATGCTCAACGACGCGGACAAGCCGCTGATCGTGTCGGGCGGCGGCGTGCTCAACGCGGCGGCCGAAGACCTGCTCGTCCAGTTCGCCGAAACGATCGGCGTGCCCGTGATCCCGACGCTGATGTCGTGGGGCGCGATTCCGGACGACCACCCGCTGATGGCCGGCATGGTCGGCCTGCAGACGTCGCATCGCTACGGCAACGCGACGATGCTCGCGTCCGACTTCGTGCTCGGCATCGGCAACCGCTGGGCGAACCGCCACACGGGCAGCATCGAGGTCTACACGAAGGGCCGCAAGTTCGTGCACGTCGACATCGAGCCGACCCAGATCGGCCGCGTGTTCGGCCCGGATCTCGGCATCGTGTCGGATGCGAAGGCCGCGCTGGAGCTGTTCGTCGCCGTCGCGCAGGAATGGAAGGCCGCCGGCAAGCTGAAGGATCGCGGCGCGTGGGTGTCCGAGTGCCAGGAACGCAAGCGCACGCTGCAGCGCAAGACCCACTTCGACAACGTGCCGGTCAAGCCGCAGCGCGTGTACGAAGAAATGAACAAGGTGTTCGGCCGCGACACGTGCTACGTGAGCACGATCGGCCTGTCGCAGATCGCCGCCGCGCAGTTCCTGCACGTGTTCAAGGCGCGCAACTGGATCAACTGCGGCCAGGCCGGCCCGCTCGGCTGGACGATCCCCGCCGCGCTCGGCGTGCGTGCGGCCGACCCGCGCCGTCCGATCGTCGCGCTGTCGGGCGACTACGACTTCCAGTTCATGATCGAGGAGCTGGCCGCCGGCGCGCAATTCAAGCTGCCGTACGTGCACGTCGTCGTGAACAACTCGTACCTCGGCCTGATTCGCCAGGCGCAGCGCGCGTTCGACATGGACTACTGCGTGCAGCTCGCGTTCGACAACGTCAACGCACCGGAGCTGAACGGCTATGGCGTCGACCACGTGGCGGTCGCCGAAGGCCTCGGCTGCAAGGCGCTGCGCGTGTTCAAGCCGGAAGAGATCGAGCCGGCGCTGAAGCAGGCGCAGGCGCTCGCGGAAGAGTTCAGCGTGCCGGTCGTCGTCGAAGTGATCCTCGAGCGCGTGACGAACATCTCGATGGGCACCGAAATCGATGCGATCAACGAATTCGAGGAACTCGCCGAGAAGGCCGAACACGCGCCGACCGCGATCTCGATGCTCGACTGATCCGCACGACATTTTTTGACTGACCGACCGAAGAGGCTTAGCTCATGCCGAAGTTTGCTGCAAACCTGACCATGCTGTTCAACGAAGTGCCGTTCCTCGACCGCTTCAAGGCGGCCGCGGACGCGGGCTTCGACGCCGTCGAGTTCCTGTTCCCGTACCCGTACGCGAAAGAGGAACTCGCCGAACGGCTCGAGACGCACCGCCTGCGCCTCGTGCTGCACAACCTGCCCGCCGGCAACTGGGACCAGGGCGAGCGCGGCATCGCGTGCCTGCCCGATCGCGTCGGCGAGTTCCAGGAAGGGGTTGGCCGTGCGATCGAGTACGCGAAGGCGCTGAAGGTGCCGCAGCTGAACTGCCTCGTCGGCATTCCGTCGGCGAGCACGGCGCGCGACAAGACGTTCGTCACGATCGTCGACAACCTGCGCTTCGCCGCCGACGCGCTGAAGCGCGAAGGCATCCGTCTGCTGGTCGAGCCGTGCAACAGCTTCGACATCCCCGGTTTCGCGCTGAACCGCTCGTCCGAAGGGCTCGACGTGATCCGCGCGGTCGGCTCGGACAACCTGTTCCTGCAGTACGACATCTATCACATGCAGCGCATGGAAGGCGAACTGGCCGCGACGATCGAACGCAACCTCGCATCGATCGGCCACGTCCAGCTCGCGGACAACCCGGGCCGCAATGAGCCGGGTACGGGCGAGATCAATTACGCGTTCCTGTTCGCGCTGCTCGACCGGCTCGGCTACGCCGGCTACGTCGGCTGCGAATACAAGCCCCGCACCACCACGACGGAAGGGCTCGGCTGGCTGCAAAGCGTCGCCGGCTGCGCACCGGGCTCGGCGCGTCGCGCCGCCTGAGATCCGCCCTTCCCGCGGCTTTCCCACATACGCCCCCATAGGAGACTTTCACACATGGCAACCATCGGTTTCATCGGCCTCGGCATCATGGGCGCGCACATGGCGCGCAACCTGCTCAAGGGCGATCATCAGCTCGTCGTGAACGGTGCGTTCCCGATTCCCGACGACCTGCGCGCCAGCGCGAAGGTCGTCGCGAACTCGACCGAAGTCGCGCAGAACGCCGACATCATCATCTCGATGGTGCCGGACACGCCCGACGTGCGTAACGTGCTGTTCGCCGACGACGGCGTCGCGAAGGGCCTGACGGCCGGCAAGCTCGTGATCGACATGAGCTCGATCTCGCCGCTCGACACGCAGGAATTCGCGAAGCAGATCAACGCGCTCGGCTGCGACTACCTCGACGCGCCGGTGTCCGGCGGCGAAGTCGGCGCCCGCGAAGCGACGCTGACGATCATGGTCGGCGGCCCGGAGAAAGCCTTCGAGCGCGCGAAGCCGCTGTTCGAGAAGATGGGCAAGAACATCACGCTCGTCGGCGACAACGGCGCGGGCCAGACCTGCAAGGTCGCGAACCAGATCATCGTCGCGCTGAACATCGAAGCGGTCGGCGAAGCGCTGCTGTTCGCCGCACGCTCGGGCGCCGATCCGGAGCGCGTGCGCCAGGCGCTGATGGGCGGCTTCGCCGCCTCGCGCATCCTCGAAGTGCACGGCGCGCGCATGACGAAGCGCACGTTCGATCCGGGTTTCCGCATCGAGCTGCATCAGAAGGACCTGAATCTTGCGCTCGACGGCGCACGCAAGCTCGGCCTCGCACTGCCGCACACGGCGAGCGCGCAGCAGCTGTTCAGCGTGTGCGCATCGCACGGCGGCAAGGCGTGGGATCACTCGGCACTCGTGCGTGCGCTCGAGATCATGTCGAACTTCGAGATCGGCCAGACGCCGGCCGCGTAACGCCGACGCAACGACGCGCGTATCGCTGCAACGGCGAACGCGCGACGCACACACGCGATCCGGCTGCGGCCGGTCGCATCGATGCGCGCCTGCGCGTGCATCACGGTGGGGCGCCCCGCCGCGCATTGCTGAAATGCGTGCACGGCGGGGCGAAAAACGCTGCTCTGGGCTGAGAGCGGCGTGGTGGGGTCCGCAGCGGCACCCGGCGACGCCGGGGAAGCCTTGGTCGGTCAGACGTCGTCGTCGGGTGTCCGCCTGTCGGATTTCGCGTATTACATTTCTTTACGTTCGGGCGTGCGATTTTTCATGCAATCGTCGCGATGAACGCCTACACTTTCGCCACGCCTTTCGAGAAATCCGCCGCGCCTGCGCTCACTCCGGTGATCGCACCCAGCGCGGTGTTTTTTTCGCCACTTCACGGCGCGTTTTCTTTTCAACCACCTAGGGAGTGCAGCGATGGGTCTTCTTTCGTTTATCAAAGAGGCGGGTGAAAAACTGCTGGGTCACGCCGATGCGCAAGCAGCGGAAGATCCGAATGCCGCGAACCAGACCGCGGCCGATGCGATCAAGAACTACATCAACACGCAAGGTCTCGACACGTCGAACCTGACCGTCGCGTTCGACGGCGCATCGCGCACCGTCACGCTGTCGGGCAGCGTCGCCGACCTCGACACGAAGGCGAAGGTCAAGGTCGCGGCCGGCAACGTGCAAGGCGTCGCGGGCGTCAACGACGACGATCTGCAGCCGGACGATCCGGAAGTTCAGTACCACGACGTGAAGC
Source organism: Burkholderia sp. RF4-BP95 (assembly GCF_001521985.1). Classification (NCBI taxonomy): domain Bacteria; kingdom Pseudomonadati; phylum Pseudomonadota; class Betaproteobacteria; order Burkholderiales; family Burkholderiaceae; genus Burkholderia; species Burkholderia sp. RF4-BP95. The sequence goes on from NZ_LOSX01000092.1 coordinate 97,408, forward strand.
CGGGCGACACGCTGTCGGCGATCGCCAAGGAAGTGTACGGCGACGCGAACAAGTACCCGGCGATCTTCGAGGCGAACAAGCCGATGCTGTCGAGCCCGGACCGGATCTATCCGGGCCAGAAGCTCGTGATTCCGCCGCAGTCCTGAGCATTCGCGCAGCACTGACGCAAAAAAGGCAGGCCGATGGCCTGCCTTTTTTTCATGCGCGCCGCCCGATCGGCGGCCAGCGGTCACAGCGTGTCGAATGCGCGTTGCAGCGCGTCGCGTCCGTGCATGCCGTTCGCGAGCGCGAGCATCAGCAGCACGCGTGCCTTGAACGGGCTCAGCGACCCGGCGCTCACGAAACCGAGCGCGTCGTCGTTCGCGGCGCCGTTGCGCATCACGTGCCCCGAGCCGACGCGCGACGCACGCACCACGGCGACACCCGCTTTCGCCGCATCGGCGAGCGCCGCCTGCAGCGTCGCGTGGATCGACCCGTTGCCGGTGCCCGCGACGACGAGGCCGCGCACGCCGGCCGCGACGAGCGCGTCGACGGCCGTGCGCGTCACGCCCGCATAGCTCGCGACAACTTCGACCGGCGGCCACGTGGCCGCGATCGCCAGATGCGCATCGCGCGAACGCGTCATGCGGCGCGCGAATTCGACGCGGCCGTCCTGCACCCAGCCGAGCGCGCCCAGTTCCGGCGACTGGAATGCGTCGACCGCGTAAGTGCTCGTCTTCACGACGTCGCGCGCGCCGTGGATCCGGTTGTTGAACGCGACGAGCACGCCCTGCCCGCGCGCGGCCGGGTGAGCGGCGACCGTCACCGCGTTCAGCAGGTTCAGCGGCCCGTCGGACGACAGTGCGGTGGCCGGCCGCATCGCGGCCGTCAGCACGACCGGCTTGTCGCCGGTCACGACCAGATGCAGCGCGTACGCGGTCTCCTCGAGCGTGTCGGTACCGTGGGTGATCACGATGCCGTCGATCGCCGGATCGGCCATCAGCGCGTCGATGCGCGCGGCGAGCGTATTCCACAGCGGCAGCGCGAGATCCTTGCTGTCGATGCTGGCGACCTGCTCGGCATCGATGCGCGCGACCGACGCGAGCGCCGGCACCGCGTCGAGCAGGAAATTGACGCCGAGCGCGCCGGCCTGATAGCCGGCCGTGCTGGCGGCGTCCGGCGCGGCGCCGGCGATCGTGCCGCCGGTGGCGAGTACGGCGATGCGCGGCAGCGCCGGCGCGGACGAAGAAGTTGCGGAGTTCGGAGTATTCATGGCCGCGATTGTAATGGCTCGCGGCGGGCATCCGATAGGTCACGTGCGCGCGACCGGAGCCGAACGCGTCGCGTCATGGTTTGTCCCGATCGCCGGCGCGCGCGCGCCGTCAACGGCCACGCCGCCCGCCGCGTTATAGGAATGCCGTTTTGGTGTTTTCACATTGATTTGCCATAATCGGAGCGCGCGGCGCGATGTGACCCTGTTCCGTTGCACCGGGCTTCGTGACGGCGTCGATATAAAACGCAATTCACCCCATGGGAGTGTCGAAATGAAAATCCAATCGCTCGTAGCCGCAGTGCTTCTCGGCGGCATGCTGGCTTCCCCCGCTTTCGCGGCGAACAGCCAGCAGGACAAGATGAAGGCCTGTAACACCCAGGCCGCCGGCAAGACGGGCGACGAACGCAAGGCGTTCATGAAGGACTGCCTGTCGGCCAAGCCCGCGAAGAAGATGTCGCAGCAGGAAAAGATGAAGGCCTGCAACACCCAGGCCGCCGACAAGAAGGGCGACGACCGCAAGGCGTTCATGAAGAGTTGCCTGAGCAGCCAGCCGGCCGCCTGAGTTCCGGCGCTCCCGCGCGAATGCCGCGCACCGCTTCGGCGGGCGCGGCATTTTTCTTTTCGTTGCACGCGCATCGACGCGCGCGATGACGCCGGATGCGTCGCCGTGCCGTCCGGCCGACGGCATCGCCGCCGTCGCCATATGCTCCACCGCCCTCCCGCCGCAGCCCCGCGCGCGCCGTGCGAATGCCGCCACATGGTGCGGCAATTCGCCGCGATTTCTTCTATGATGGCTGCAACGCGGCCCACCCAAGTACAAGAAGCGCCATCGGGCCGCCCTCGAGACGGACGCGCACACCGCGTCAAACGGAGGCATGGATGGCATGGAGACAACACCGCTGGTTCCGCCGCTGGCTGATCGTGATCGTGTTCTGGGCCGTGCCCGTCGCGATTGTCGCCGTGCGCGAGATCCGCGAGGAAATGGCGTACAACAAGGCCGACCTGCAGCTCGCGCTGACCACCTGGCAGCTCACCGATGCACAGCAGGCGGCAGGCGCCGCCGCGAAGTGCCACGGCGACCCTGACGCGGCGCGCGCCGCCGGCTGCCCGGCCGACGTGCTGGCCGCCAACGCGGCACGCCAGCAGGCGGCCCGGGACGAATACGTGGTGCGCCGCAATACGCTCGCCGGTTATCTGTGGCACGCATTCGTCGGCTACTGGGTCGTGCCGGCCGCGTTCCTGTTCGCGTGCGGGGTCGTGATCGCGCTGATCCGCCGCGCGCTGCGGCGCCCGCCGATCAAGCCGCCCGCCCCGCCGGCACCGCCCGTCACGCCGCACTGACGCGCAGCAACGCCCCCCTTCCCTTTTCCTGCCGTCCCGGCCGGCCGCGCGACGTATCGCCGTACGCGCGCCGGTCCGTCCGTTGGCGCGCCGCGACACCCCAAAACGATTTGACGCCTTTTCATGCGCGAATGAAAAGGGGTTGTAATCCACTGTGATATAACTGCCGACGTGATCCGCTCCTTGAGCGAGACTCACTCCGAACATCACCCGATGGAGAAGAACGATGCAAAAACGGAACCTTGTGCTGAAAGCCGCCGCTGCGCTCATCGTCGGCAGCCTTGCGCTCACCGGTTGCACCACCACCCCCGACAAGCCCGACAATGCCGCGACCAACGCGTCGAAGCGTCAGGCGATCGACTCGAGCGTCGATGCAACGCTGTCGCGCATGTATTCCACGGTCAAGGGTTCGCGCGAACTCGTCGCGAAGTCGCGCGGCGTGCTCGTGTTCCCGGACGTGATCCAGGCAGGCTTCATCGTCGGCGGCCAGACGGGCAACGGCGCGCTGCGCGTCGGCGGCAGCACGGTCGGCTACTACAACACGTCGTCGCTGTCGGTCGGCCTGCAGGCCGGCGCGCAGTCGAAGGCGATCGTGTTCCTGTTCATGACGCAGGAAGCGCTCGACGAGTTCCGCGGCTCGGACGGCTGGGCAGCCGGCGCCGGTGCATCGGTCGCGCTCGTGAAGATGGGCGCGAACGGCGCGGTCGACACGACCACGGCCACCGCGCCGGTCCAGGTCATCGTGCTGACCAATGCCGGCCTGATGGGCGACGTGTCGATCAACGGCACGAAGGTCACGAAGCTGAAGATCTGACGCCGAGGCGTCCTCGCCCGTGCGCACCGCGCGCGGACGATGTACAAACGGCGATGTCCTTGCGGGCATCGCCGTTTTTTTATCCGCGCGCGTGACGCGTCAGGTCGTCGAATCGATCACCTTGAAGCGCGAGCGCTTCTGCGCGCGAATCAGCGACTGGTACACGTCGACATACTGCTGCGCCATCCGCCGCGACGTGAAGCGCTCCTCGAAGCGCTGCCGCACGCGTGCGCGCGGCAGCAGGTGCAGCCGGTTCACGGCGGCCACCGCGCTGATTTCGTCTTCGACGATGAAGCCCGACACGCCTTCGTCCAGCACTTCCGGCACCGCGCCGCGATTGAACGCGATCACCGGCGTGCCACACGACATCGCCTCGATCATCACCAGACCGAACGGCTCCGGCCAGTCGATCGGAAACAGCAGCGCATGCGCGCCCGACAGGAATTCGGCCTTCTGGTGGTCGGCGATCTCGCCGATGTATTCGACGTGCGGGAGGGCGAACAGCGGCTTGATCTCGCGTTCGAAGTATTCCTGGTCCGCCGCGTCGATCTTCGCTGCGATCCGGATCGGCAGCCCGCACTGGCGTGCGATGCGGATCGCCGTGTCGACCCGCTTCTCCGGCGAGATGCGGCCGAGGAACGCGAGATAGCGCGGCTCGACGGGCTGCGGCAGGTACAGTGCGTCGGGCAGCCCGTGGTACACGGTCGTCAGCCATTTCGCCTGCGGCAGCGGCTGGCGCTGCGAATTCGAGATCGAGATCACCGGCGCGGTGTTGAACGTGTCGAACACCGGTTGCTGCTCCGGCAGGTCGAGCCGGCCGTGCAGCGTCGTCACGTACGGCGTGTCCTGCCGGTTGAAAACCGAAAACGAGTAGTAGTCCATGTGGAAATGGAGCACGTCGAAATCCTTCGCGCGGCGCGCGACCGTCTCCATCAGCAGCATGTGCGGGGCGACGCGATCGCGGATCGACGAGTCGAGCCGCAACGCGCGCGGCCACACCGGTTCGAGCCTGGCCCGGGTCGTCGAATCGCCGCTGGCGAACAGCGTCACGTCATGGCCGAGGTCGACGAGCGCCTCGGTGATGTAGGACACGACGCGTTCCGTGCCGCCGTACAGCTTCGGCGGCACGGATTCGGTCAGCGGGGCGATCTGGGCAATTCTCATGGTCCACGTCTCCTGTGTCCTCGGTCGGCCGGCACGGGGGGCAGATGCACGCCGCGCTGCGTGCGGCATGCGGCCGGCATCGCGCCGGCCGAATATCTCATTATTATTCGCGATCCCGATGCCCGGAAGCATCGGGCTTTCATTTTATGGGCGTTGTTACAGACAGGATACATTCGCCCGCAGGCCGCCCATACCGCTTCGGGGCGGCCGGGCCGGCGCGGCGGGCATCCGGCGGCGACCGTCCGACGGCCTGTCGCCGGCGGGCCGCGCACACTGCCCCGCCCGTCAGCGCGACGGCCACTTCCACGGCGGCAGGTCGCGCGTATCCGCGTCGACGAGCACGGTCGCGCCGAGCTGCTTGTCGAGCACCAGCGACTCGCAGCCGGCCTCGCGTTCGAGCGTCGCGATGAGCCGCGCCGCGTGCGACACGACCAGCACCTGCGAACGTTGCGCGGCCTGCGCGATCAGGCGGCCGAGCGCCGGCAGCAGATCGGGGTGCAGGCTCGTCTCCGGTTCGTTCAGCACCATCAGCGCGGGCGGCCGCGGCGTCAGCAGCGCGGCCGCGAGCAGCAGATAGCGCAGCGTGCCGTCCGACAGCTCGGCGGCCGACAATGGCCGAAGCAGCCCCGGCTGGCGCATCAGCACGTCGAAGCGGCCGCGGCCGCCCGGATTGTCGATGTCGATCGAGGCGCCGGGAAACGCATCGTCGATCGCCGCATCGAGCGCGGCGGCATCCCCGATTTCGCGAATCGTCTGCAGCGCCGCGGCCAGGTCGGCGCCATCGTCCGCGAGCACCGGCGTGTGGGTGCCGATGTGCGACTGCCGGGCCGGCGCCTGCGCATCGGTGCGGAAATGGTCGTAGAAGCGCCACGACCGGATCCGCTCGCGCACCGCGATCATCTCCGGCGCGCCGACCGGATCGGCGAACTCGGTCATCATGCTGTCGAAGCTCGCGACCGGCTGCGGCACCGTGCGCCAGTCGCCCGACGCGGTGCGCGCGCGAATCTGCGCGCCCTGCCGGTCGACCAGCAGCGTCGACGGGCGCAGCAGCGCGCCGCCCCAGATGCATTCGCGCTTCACGACGGGATCGAGCGAGAACTGCGAACGGCTCGGGACCGGCAGGCCGAGATCGATCGCATAACCGAAATCGTCGCCCGCGAAACCGAGCTTGAGGCTCACGGGTCCGTTGCGCACCGTCCCGGTCACCGGCATTTCGCCGCTCAGCATGGCGCGCGAAAAGCGCTCGGGACCGGCCCACAGCGTCGACGGCAGCCCGCCTTCGCGCGCGAGCGACGGAATCACGCGCCCCTGCGCCGTATCGGCGAGCAGCCGCAGCGCGCGGTACACGCTCGACTTGCCGCTGCCGTTCGGCCCCGTGACGACGGTGAGCGCCGCGAGCGGCACGATCAGCTCGCGCAGCGAGCGGTAGTTGGCGATGGCGAGCGTGTTCAGCGCGGTCATGGAAAGGAAATGGCGGCGGGTGTCGGCACGCGTTCAGCGGCCTTCGGTGGCCTTCGGATCGGCCGCGGTGTTGGCCGCCGTGCTGGCGGCGGGCGGGCGCGCATGCGGCCGTTCGGGGTTCGGCTCGTCCAGCGCCGCATCGTGCGGATACAGCTCCATCCGGCTGCGCGGCAGGCATTGCGGAAAACGCGCCTGCAGGTAGGCGATCAAGCCCTCGCGCACGCGACAGCGCAGATCCCAGCACGCCGACGAGTCGGCCGCGCTGACGAGCGCGCGCAACTGCATCGTGCGCTCGGTCGCGTCGGTCACCTGCAGCACCTGCACGCGGCCGTCCCACTCGGGCGCCGCATGGACGAGCCGCGCGAGCTCCTCGCGCAGCGGCGCGAGCGGCGTGCGGTAGTCGACCGACAGGTACACCGTGCCGATGATCTCCGAGCTGCTGCGCGTCCAGTTCGTGAACGGGTTTTCGATGATCCACTGCAGCGGAACGACGAGCCGGCGCTGGTCCCACAGCCGCACCGACACGAACGAGCCCGTGATTTCCTCGATGCGGCCCCACTCGCCCTGGATCACGACGACGTCATCGAGCCGGATCGGCTGCGTGAGCGCGATCTGCAGCCCGGCGATCAGGTTGCCGAGCACCGGCCGCGCGGCGATGCCGGCAACCAGCCCCGCGACGCCGGCCGACGCCAGCAGGCTCGCGCCGACCTGGCGCACGTTCGGGAACGTCATCAGCGCGGCGCCGGTGCCGATGATCACGATCAGCACCATGACGGTCCGCACGAGCACCTTGGCCTGCGTGTGGACGCGTCGTGCGTGGAGATTGTCGGCCGCGTCCATCGGATGGGCCTGGATGATCGCGTCGCCGACGCCGGCCGCGAGCCGCACCAGCAGCCAGGTCAGCGACACGATGGAGCCGACCGCGGCCGCGGTGCGCATCCCGCCCACGAACGACATGCCTTCGTCCGCCTGGATCCACAGGAACTCGAGCGCGAGCAGCGCGAGCGTGACGAGCGACGGTTTGTCGATGTAGCGCAGGATCACGCTCATCAACGGATACGGTTGCGCGATGCGCTTGACGATGCGTGCGCCGACACGGTGCACGATCACGACGACAAGCACGACGATGACCGACACGCCCAGCGTGCCGAGCCACGCATGCAATGGCGCATCGGCGATGCGCTGCAATTCCTCGATTGAAATCATCGGCGCCCGGGATGCTTCGGTTATGAGGCGCGGCGGCCTCGTCCTGGATGCGTCGGCGACGTCCGGGCAACGCGCGCCCGGCCGCGGCGTCAGATCAGCTGCCGCCCCTGCACGGGAACGCCTTGCCGAGACCGAGCGACACCGCGGTGCTCGCGTTGTAGTCGGCCAGCTTCGGGTTCTCCGCGATGTACTTGCGCACCGCGTCGGTCATCTGCTGCGCCCGGATGTCGGGCGGCAGGCAGAAATACTGCCCGACGCGCGGCCCCGTGGTGCCGCCGATCGCGTCGATCGTGTTGTAGACGCCATCGGCGGCGCCTTCGATGTAGGCCGCGCACGACGCCCGCGACTTGACGTCCGTCTTCGCGCACAGCCGGTCGAGATCCGCGCCCGTGAAAGCCGCCGCCGACAACGGCACGGCGAACGCCGCGGCACAAAACATAGCCCGCAACATGGTGTTCCTTATGTCAATGCGGCCCGGGGGCCGCTTGCTGCGCTGACCGGCGCGGCGGCCGGACGCCCACGGACGGCCGGATTCCGGCCGTCCGGGCGCTGCGCCACCGCGCCGAAACCGTCATTTTGCACTCTTTTGGGCATCTGCCGGCGCCGACGCACCGATGCGCACCGTCCGCTTGCTCAGGATGTCGATCGCGTCCGGCGCCTTGTAGTGCTTCGCGAACTCGAGCGCGGTGATGCCGAGCTGGTTCTTCACCTGCGGATCGGCACCCTGGTCGAGCAGCAGGTTGACCGTCGTCGCGTGGTTCCCGCGCGCGGCCATCATCAGCGGCGTCGTGCCGTTCGGCGATGCAGTGTCGATATACGCGTCGTGGTCGAGCAGGATCTTGACGACCTCGTCCTGGCCGTTGGTCGCCGCGTAGTGCAGCGGTGCCCAGCCCTTCTTGCTGACTTCCGCGCCCTTGTCGATCAGCAGCTTGACGAGCCCGACGTCGCCGTTCAGCGATGCGAGCATCAGCGCGTTCTCGCCGGCCTTGTCTTCCTTCTCCAGGTCGACGTTCGGCGTCGTGGCGATCGCGGCGGCAACCTTGTCGGACTTCTCGCGCGCGGCGATCACGAGGATCGGGTCGCCGTTCGGCGCGAGCGTGTTCGGATCGAGCTTGCCGCTCTTGAGCTGCTTGCCGATGTCGGCGATGTCGTCGAACTTGACCGCCTTGACGATCGCGTCGAGCGACTCGGCATGCGCGCCGGCGGCGGCGAAGAGGCCGCTCGCGACGAGCGCGGCGGCGACGAGTGCGCGCTTGGGCAGATATGTGGTCGGCTTCGTCATTGTTGTGGGCTCCTTCCCTGGGTTGTCGGCTGGCCGCGCGTCGTTAGCGGGCGATCTTGAACAGCCGGAAAAAGTTCTGTGTCGTCGCATCGGCGAGCGCCTCGACGGCAATCCCGCGCTCGGATGCGATAAAGCGTCCGACATGGCTGACGTACGCAGGTTCATTCGGCTTGCCGCGATACGGCACCGGCGCGAGGTACGGCGAGTCGGTTTCGATAAGCAGCCGGTCGAGCGGCACGCGCCGCGCGACGTCCTGCACGTCGGTTGCATTCTTGAACGTGACGATCCCCGACAGCGAGATATGGAAGTTCTGCGCGAGCGCCTGCTCGGCGACGGGCCACGGCTCGGTGAAGCAGTGCATCACGCCGCCCGGCACGTCCGCGCGCTCCTCGGCCATGATCCGCAGCGTGTCCTCCGACGACGAGCGCGTATGGACGATCAGCGGCTTCATCGTCGCGGTCGCCGCGCGGATGTGCGTGCGAAAGCGTTCGCGCTGCCACTCCATGTCGGCGATCGAGCGGCCCTCGAGGCGATAGTAGTCGAGGCCCGTCTCGCCGATCGCGACGACCTTCGGGTGCGCGGCCAGCTCGATCAGTTCCGCGAGCGTCGGCTCCCGCGCGTCCTCGTGATCCGGGTGCACGCCGACCGAAGCGTACACGTTGTCGTGCGCCTGCGCGATGGCGAGCACGTCGGGCAGCGTCTCGAAGTCGACCGACACGCACAGCGCGTGCGTGACGTCGTGCTCGCGCATGTTCTCCAGCACGGCAGGCAGGCGGTCGGCGAGACCCTTGAAATTGATGTGGCAGTGAGAATCGACGAACATCGTGGTTCCTGAATACGGTTGGCGGGCGCTCATGCGCTCGCCGGCAATCGTTTCCTCACGCGAAGGAAACAATACGCGCTCACGCGAACATTTCCCGATAACCGAGAAACAGTTCCTCGAATACGAGCCGGGCATTGAGCGGATGGTTCTCGACCGTCCGCTGGCGCGTCACGGCCTTCATGAAGCGCGCGAACGCATTCGCGTCGACGCCTTCCGCGCACCGCGCGAGCGCGGTCGCCTGCATCGGGAAGTAGCGCGGCGCGCCCGCCATCCGCTGCGCGAGCAGATCGTACAGCCAGCGCTGCAGCCAGCCGAGCACCAGCGGCACCGGCAGCTTCTGCAGCGTCTCGCCGCACGCGAACGGATCGCACGCGGCGCCGGCCGCGAGCTGGCCGAGCGTGAAATCGCGCAGCGGGCGGTTCTCGTCGCTCGCGAGCGCCAGCGCGGCGAGCGGCGCGCCGCCGGCCTCGGCGAGCAGCGCGCGCGCATCGTCGATGCCCTGCGCCGCGAGCCACGCCGCGGCCGCGTCGGGCGCCGGCACGGTCATCGGCCACTGCCGGCAGCGGCTGATGATGGTCGGCAGCAGCCGGTCGATGCGCGCCGACACCAGCAGGAACACAACGCCGGACGGCGGCTCCTCCAGCGTCTTCAGCAGCGCGTTCGACGCGGCGACGTTCAGCGCCTCGGCCGGATACAGCACGACGACGCGCGCGCCGCCGCGGTGCGAACCGACCCCGCAGAAGTCGAGCAACGCACGCACCTGCTCGATCTTGATTTCCTTGCTCGGCGTGCGCGTCTTCTTGCCGCCTTCGTCCGCGTCGGCCGGCTTCGCGTCGTCGGTGGCGCCCGGCGCCTCGCCCGCGAGCGCCTCGGGCAGCACGATCCGGTAGTCCGGATGGTTGCCCTGCGCGAACCACGTGCAGGCCGCGCAGGTGCCGCACGGCTCGCCGTTCGGCTGCGGCGCCTCGCACAGGAAGCCCTGCGCGAGATGCTGCGCGAACTGCAGCTTGCCGATCCCGGCCTGGCCGTGCAGCAGCAGCGCATGCGGCCACTGCGCACGCAGTTGCTGCAGGCGGTTCCAGTCGTCGGTCTGCCACGGATAGATCATGTGGTGCGTTCCTTCGTGTTACAGCGCGGCGAGCACGCGTTCGAGCTGCTGGCGGATTTCGGGAATCGTCTGCGTCGCGTCGACGATCGCGAAGCGGTGCGGCGCTTCTTCCGCGCGCCGCAGGTATTCGCCGCGGGTGCGCGCGAAGAATGCGTCCGACTCGCTTTCGAACTTGTCGGGCATGCGCGCGGCGCCGCGGCGCTCGCTCGCCACTTGCGGCGCGACGTCGAACAGCACGGTCAGGTCGGGCTGGAAACCGCCCTGCACCCAGCGCTCGAGCGTCTCGAGCTTGTCGCGCGGCAGCCCGCGGCCGCCGCCCTGGTATGCGAACGTGGCATCGGTGAAGCGATCGGACACGACCCAGTCGCCGCGCGCGAGCGCGGGCTCGATCACGAGCGCGAGGTGCTCGCGGCGCGCGGCGAACATCAGCAGCGCTTCGGTCTCGAGATCCATCGGCTGGTTCAGCAGGATTTCGCGCAGCTTCTCGCCCAGTTGCGTGCCGCCCGGCTCGCGGGTCACGACGACCTGCCGGCCGCTCGCGGCCAGCCTGGCCTGGAGGCGTTCGCAGAACCATTGCAGGTGGGTGGTCTTCCCCGCCCCGTCGATGCCTTCGAACGTGATGAATTTACCGCTCGCCATTATTGACCTCGTATGTACTTGTCCACGGCCTTGTTGTGGTCGCCGAGCGTGTCCGAGAACACGCTCGTGCCGTCGCCCTTCGCGACGAAATAGAGCGCGCTCGTCTGGGCCGGATTGATCGCCGCCTGCAGCGCGGCGACGCCCGGCAGGGCGATCGGCGTCGGGGGCAGCCCGCGGCGCGTGTAGGTATTGTAGGGAGTGTCGGCCTGCAGGTCGCGCTTGCGCAGGCGGCCGTCGTACGCATCCCCCAGGCCATAGATCACCGACGGATCGGTCTGCAGCGGCATCCCGATGCGCAGCCGGTTCGCGAACACCGCCGCGACGAACGCGCGGTCGGCGGCGTGGCCCGTTTCCTTTTCGACGATCGACGCGATCGTCAGCGCTTCGTAAGGCGTCTTGTACGGCAGTCCGGGCACGCGCGCGGCCCACGCTTCGTCGAGACGCGTCTGCATCAGGTGGTACGCACGCCGGTAGATGTTCAGATCGCTCGTGCCCTTGTCGAACAGGTAGGTGTCGGGGAAGAACAGCCCCTCGCCGCTGCCGCGCTGGATCGCATTGTCCGGCGCCCCGATCGCGCGCAACAGTTCGGCGTCGCTCATGCCGGCCGTCGCGTGCGCGAGATCGGGATTGCCGTCGAGTTCCGCGCGCATCCGCTTGAAGGTCCAGCCTTCGATCACCGTCGCGACGTATTCGTTCACGTCGCCCCGTGCGATCTTCTGCAGCACGTCGTACGGCGTGATGCCGGTCTTGAATTCGTAGTTGCCGGACTTGAGCCGGCTCGACAGCCCGAGCAGGCGCGTCATCGCGACGAAGCCGAACGGCTCGACCGGGACGCCGCCGCGCTCGAGCTGCAGCGCGACGCTCTTCACGCTGCTGCGCGGCTTGATCGTGACGTCGAGCGACGCGGCACCCAGCAGCAGCGGCCGGGTCGCCCAGTAATACCCGCCGCCCGCGCCGGCAGCGGCCACAACGACGGCCAGCGCCACGACAGTCGCGGCGCATTTCTTCAGTAGGGACATGGAAACGTGACTCAGGTAAGACCCATATAATACTTGCTCGCCTTCGTCAAAGTCAGGGTTGACTGTTCCCTCATTCCATGAGCACACCGTTCGCTTCACCGGCTGCCCAGCCCGCATCCGTCTCGCTCCCCGTTTTCCCCCGCCCGTCCGCCGCCGATTTCGACGCGCCGGGCGCCTGCATGCCGCTCGCGCAGTTCGGCGTGATCGACGTGGCCGGCGACGACGCCGCGACGTTCCTGCACAGCCAGCTCACCAACGACATCGAGCATCTCGATGCCGCGAGCGCGCGCCTGTCCGGCTATTGCTCGCCGAAGGGCCGCCTGCTCGCGTCGTTCCTCGCGTGGCGCGCCGGTCACGGCGTGCGCCTGCTCGTCTCGAAGGACGTCCAGGCCGCCGTGCAGAAACGACTGTCGATGTTCGTGCTGCGTGCGAAAGCGAAACTGACGGACGCGAGCGACGCGCTCGCGGTGGTCGGCTTCGCGGGCGACGTGCGCGACGCGCTGTCGGGCATCTTCGACGCGCTGCCCGACGGCGTGCACGTGAAGGTCGACGGCCCGGCCGGCGCGCTGATCCGCGTGCCGGATGCGGCCGGCCGCAAACGCTACCTGTGGACCGGGCCGCGCGCGGAAGTCGACGCGCGTCTCGCCGCGCTCGCCGGCACGCTGCCGGCCGTGTCGCCGGCCGTGTGGGACTGGCTCGACGTGCGCGCGGGCGAGCCGCGCATCACGCAGCCGGCCGTCGAACAGTTCGTGCCGCAGATGGTCAACTTCGACGTGATCGGTGCCGTTAACTTCCGCAAGGGGTGCTACCCGGGCCAGGAAATCGTCGCGCGCAGCCAGTACCGCGGCACGATCAAGCGCCGTACCGCGCTCGCGCACGTCGCCGGCGAGACCGACACCGTGCATGCCGGCGTCGAGCTGTTCCACAGCGACGACCCGGGCCAGCCGTGCGGAATGATCGTCAACGCGGCGGCCGCGCCCGCGGGCGGCGTCGACGCGCTCGTCGAGATCAAGCTGGCCGCGCTCGACAACGGCACGGTGCACCTCGGTGCGGCCGACGGTCCGGCGCTCGCGTTCGACGCGCTGCCGTACGCATGGCCGACGGAAGCGTGACGCACTGACAACCCGTTCGCACGCCGGCTCGCACATGGCGGCCGGCGCCCGACGTTTCCTGCGAGAGATTCGCCCGATGTGTCTGATTGCCTTCGACTGGCAGCCTGATGCCGCCGCCGGTCCCGTCTTTACCCTGACCGCCAACCGCGACGAATTCTTTCGCCGCACGAGTGCGCCGCTTTCGTGGTGGGAGGATGTGCCGGGCGTGCTCGCCGGCCGCGATCTCGAAGCCGGCGGCACGTGGCTCGGCGTGTCTCGCGACGGCCGCTTCGCGGCGCTGACCAATTACCGCGCGCCGTTCGACATTCGCGCGGGCGCGCCGACCCGCGGCAAGCTCGTGTCCGATTTTCTCCGCGGCCCGTCCGTCGCGCCGCTCGACTACCTCGGCGAGCTGGCCGAGCACGCGGCTGTCTACAACGGCTTCAACCTGCTGGTCGGCGACTGGAAGCGGCGCGAACTCGCGTGGCTCTGCAATCGCGCGGCCGAAGGTGAAACCGGGATCGCCGCGCCGGTCTCGATCGGCGCCGGCGTGCATGCGCTGTCGAACGCGCGGCTCGATACACCCTGGCCGAAAGTCGTGCGCAAGCGCGCCGAACTCGGCACGCTGCTGACCGACAACCCGACCCCGTCGCTCGACGAGCTGATCGATCTGATGCGCGATCCGCATGTCGCGGACGACGACGCGCTGCCGCATACCGGCATTCCGGTCGAGCGCGAGCGGGCGCTGTCGGCCGCGTTCATCGAGACGCCCGAATACGGCACGCGCGGCACGACCGCGCTGCGCGTGACGATGAAGGAAGGCGTGCGGCTGACGGTCGACATCAAGGAACGTTGCGACGACGACGGCTCGCACCGCACCGTTCGCCCGGGCAGTTTCGAGCGCGCGTTCTCGTTCGACATCGACGCGACGCAACCGCGCTGAGCCTGCCGCCCGCGCGGCACTAGGGCGCGCGCGCCATCTCGACGTGCGGCACGCCGATTTCGACGAACGGTTCGCCGATCGCCGCGAAGCCGTGCCGCACGTAGAACGCCACCGCGGCATCCTGCGCGTAGAGCCGCACGACCGGCTCGCCGCGATGCCGCGCCGCGTCCAGCAGCGCATGCAGCACGGCCGATCCCGCGCCCTGCCCGCGCGCGTCGGCCAGCACCGCGACGCGGCCGATCGTGCCGGTGCGCAGCAGCCGTCCCGTCGCGACCGCGCGGCGCGCGCCGGTCGCCACATCGACACGGTAAGCCACCGCGTGCAGCGACAGCGGATCCTCGTCGTCGAGCTCCCATTCCGGCGGAATCCGCTGCTCGCGCACGAACACCGCATCGCGAATACGTGCGGCATCGCCGCCCAGCACGGCCCAGTCACCCGTTTCCACCCAGCCGTCGGTCATCGCTTCCTCCGCGCGGCGCCGGGCGCTGCCGCCGTCAAACGTCGTCGAATGCGGCCTTGAGCGCCGCCACCGCGTCGGCATGCGCGGCCCGCACCTCCGGCACGTAGCCGCCCATCTTGAAGAACTCGTGGATCATCCCCGGATAGCAGACCAGCGTAACCGCATTGCCGGCCGCGCGCAGCTTGTCCGCGTACGCGGCGCCCTCGTCGCTCAGCGGGTCGTATTCGGCCGTCGCGATCCAGGCCGGGGCCACACCGGCGAACGACGGCGCGCCGCGCGTGCCGTCGAGCGGCGCGAAGCGCCAGTCGTCGCGGTCGGATCGATCCCGCACGTATTGCGTGAAGAACCACTGGATCGTGTCCTGCGTCAGCAGGTAGCCGTTCGCGAGCCGTCCGTGCGATTCGGTGTCCTGGTAGCCCGTCACGCCCGGATAGATCAGCAGCTGCAGCGCAAGGTCGATGCCCGCGTCGCGCGCGAGCACCGCGCAGACGGTCGCGAGCGTGCCGCCCGCGCTGTCGCCGCCGACCGCGAGCCGCGCCGCATCGATGCCGAACACGGCGGCCTCGCGATGCAGCCAGCGCAATGCGTCGTCGGCGTCGTTCACCGCGGTCGGGAACCGGTGCTCGGGCGCGAGCCGGTAGTCGACCGACAGCACCGCGCACTGCGCGTCGCGCGCGAACATCCGGCACAGCGCGTCGTGCGTGTCGACGCTGCCGACCGTGAAACCGCCGCCGTGGTAATAGACGAACGCCGGCAGCGGTTCGGCGAGGCTCGGCTCGACCGGCATGTACAGCCGCGCGCCGATCGTGCGGCCATCGCGCGTCGGCACGACGCAGGCCTCGACGGAATGCATCGGCGCGGGCGCGACATCGAGGATCGGCGCGCTCTTCTCGTACGCGGCGCGCGCCTGCTGCGGCGTCTGGTGGTGATAGGACGGGCGTTTCGCGCGCTCGACCATGTCGAGTATCTGGGCGATCTTCGGATTCAGCGGCATCGGTGAGGACGGCGCGTGCGGCGCCGTGAACGGACAAGCGTCACATGATGCCACGCGCGGATCAGACGAGCTGCACGAGCTGCTTGCCGAAATTGCGGCCTTTCAGGAGCCCGAGGAACGCGTCCGGCGCCCGCTCGAGTCCGTATGCGATCGTCTCCCGGTAATGCAGCTGCTTCGTCGCGACGAGCTCGCTGAGCTCGGCCAGCGCGGGCGGCCATGCGTCGGGGTATTCGAACACGATGAAGCCCTGCATCGTCAGCCGCGAGCGCAGGATCAGGCCCGGATTCGCGAGCGGCACGGGCACGCCGTCGTAGCCGGCGATCATCCCGCACACGGCGATCCGGCCGAATGCGTTCATCCGCGTCATCGTCGTGTCGAGCACGGCGCCGCCGACGTTCTCGAAACAGCCGTCGACGCCGTTCGGCGTCGCGGCGGCCAGATCGTCCGCCAGCCGGCCGGCCTTATAGTCGACGCACGCGTCGAAGCCGAGCGTGTCGACCACGTAGCGGCACTTGTCGGGGCCGCCCGCGATACCGACCGCACGGCATCCGGCGCGCTTCGCGAGCTGGCCGACGACGCTGCCGACCGCGCCGCTCGCCGCGCTGACGACGATCGTTTCGCCGGCTTTCGGCGCGATGATCCGGTTCAGCCCGACCCACGCCGTCACGCCCGGCATGCCGGTCACGCCGAGCCAGGCGGACAGCGGCACCCGCGACGTGTCCACCTTGCGCAGCCCGTTGCCGTTCGACGTGCCGTATTCCTGCCAGCCGAACTGGCCGACCACGTGCTCGCCGACAGCGAAATCCGGGTGACGCGATTCGATCACCTCGCCCGCCGTGCCGCCGATCATCACTTCGTTCAGCGGCTGCGGCACCGCGTACGACTTCGCGTCGTTCATGCGGCCGCGCATGTACGGATCGAGCGACAGGAAATGGTTGCGGACCCGCAGCTCGCCGTCGGCGAGCGGCACGAGCGGCGTTTCGACGAGCCGGAAGTTGTCGGCGCTCGCGGCGCCTTGCGGGCGTGACACGAGCAGAATCTGGCGATTGATCGTGTTCATGGCTGGCTCCTTGGCTCCGTTCGCAGCGTGACGCGGGCCCGCTGCGAATCCGTGCCGCAAAACAAAACGGCCCTGCCCGTAACCAGGCAGGGCCGCGCGTTCCGGCGCTTACGCGTCGCTCGGGCCGGGGTGGGCATCCGGCGCCGTGCGCGTGCGTTGCCGCTTGATGTCGCGGCCGACCGCGAGCCGCCGCATGTACTTGAACGTGCCGAGCGCCTTCGCGACGAAGTTGCCGTCGCTGTCGCGCACCTCACCTTCGCAGTACGCCATCGTCGTCGAACGATGCATCACGCGTCCGTATGCGCGCAACTCGCCGCGCCCGGGCTGCATGAAATTCACCTTCATCTCGACCGTGACGACGCCGACGCCGTCGTCGGTCAGGCTCCGGGCGGCCATCGCGAGCGCGATGTCCGACAGCGTCATCGTCACGCCGCCGTGCGCGATGCTCCACGTGTTCATGTGCCGCTCGTCGAGCGGCAGCACGATCTCGCTCGCGCCATCCTTCGCGGACACGAGCCGCACGCCGAGCAGATCGACGAACGGGCTTTCGATCGACGGGCCGTCCGTCGGGGATGCCGCGTCGCTCATCGTGCGCTGTCGGACAGGTAGTCGACGCACTGGCGCGATTCGGCCACGGCAACGACGAATTTCTTCACTTCCTGGTGAACCGGGTGCACCTGGTACGCATCGAGCGCGGCCTGGTCCGTGAAATCGGACACGAGCACGACGTCCGACGTGGCCTCCAGGCCCGGCGTCGCGATGCCGACGTCGAGTTGCAGAATGCCCGGCACGAGGTCGCGGCAGCCTTCGAGCTTTTCCTTCAGCTTCAACGCGTTTTGCGCACGCGTGCCGCCTTCCGCCGATTCTTTCAACTTCCACATCACGATATGTCTGATCACTTCGTTCGCTCCAGTTCGTGTTGGTTCGGGACCTTGCCCCAATCCCTTACCAGTTGGGCGTTCTACGCCCTTCCATTGTTCGCTTACGTTCGCCGGAAATCGTGTCCAGCCAAGAAAAAAAGGGGTACAAAAAGGGGTATCATTTCGACGATCCAGAGACGATACCCCCTTTTTCACCGTGCCACTTACCGACATCAAGATCCGACAAGCGAAGGCAGGGAACAAGCCTACCAAACTTACCGACGGCAATGGACTGTATCTGTTGGTGAAGCCCCCCCGGCTCCAAGCTTTGGCGATACAAGTACAGAATCGCCGGAAAGGAAAATGTCTTCGCGATCGGCGAGTATCCCGCCATCAGCCTTCAGGCCGCGCGCGTAGCACGCGACGATGCCCGTGAGCTTGTCAAAAAGGGGCTACACCCGTCCCATGCACGACAGGAAGTCTTGTCTGCGCGCATTAACGAAGGCAAAGCCACTTTTCGTGCCATCAGCGACGAGTGGCTGGAGAAGAAGCGCAAGACGTGGACGGAGCGGCACTTGGGCGAGATTCAGCGCATGCTCGAAGCAGACGCTTACCCGTACATCGGGAACCGCCCGATGCGCTCTATTACCGCGCACGATGTGCTTACGTTGATGCGTCGGGTCGAAAAGCGCGGCTCCCCTTCCGTAGCGATCAAACTGCGTCAGTACGTATCCAACGTGTTCCAGTACGCGGTGATCACACTTCGCGCCGACACCGATCCAGCCTCGGTGTTGCGCGGAGCAGTTCTCAAGCCGCCGACCGAGCATGCTCGGCCGCTAAGTCGTGAAGAACTGAAGGCGCTCTTTCGGCAATTGCCGCTGTACAAGAGCAGGAGAACCACGATTGCGATCCGCCTTCTGATGATGCTGTTTCCGAGAACGATCGAGCTTTGTCGAGCGCGCTGGGAGGAAATCGACCTAGCCGCCCCTGAGTGGCGAGTCCCGCCGGAGAAGATCAAATCGCGACGGCTGCACATCGTTCCACTTCCGACGCAAGCGATCGGCCTGCTACGCGAGTTGCAGGAAATCTACGGCGATCGCGGATATATCCTGCCGATCCTTCATAGCAATCGAAAACGGCCGCACATGAGTCGGGCAACAATCAATCGGGCGCTCGACTCCATGATGCCGAACAATCCCGAACCGATCACGGGCCATGACTTCCGAGCAACAGCGTCGACGAACCTCCACGAGATGGGCTGGAAGGATGAAGTCGTTGAGATGCAGCTGTCGCATAAGGATAAGGACAAGACTCGCTCAACGTATAACCACGCCAAGTACTTGCCGGAGCGGCGGGAGATGATGCAAGCATGGACAAACTGGCTCGACGACGTCGAGGAAGATGCACGCCACGACGGGGCTAGCGCAAGCACCTCCATCAATGACCGATGATGCAGCAGTCCTGCGCCTTGTCTGACAATGGTCGACGCTCAAAGCTACGCCGAAACCTACGCCTACGCTGTTAGGGACCGGCCGTTATCGACCCGGAGCAGTTGTTCACGAGCCCAGCTCTTCGCCCGACTATAGGCTGGGTTGCCAGCCGGCCCCCCTCAAAGATAAGCTTCATTCGGAACACGGGTTGCGTCAGAATTTCTTGGCACGATCGCGTATGTTAACTGGACCCATGGGTCCGCCTATTCAGTAGTTGGGGGACAAGAACCGCATCATGGCGAATCGGCCACCACTTACAGACGCTATCGTCGTGGCAGTTTCTCAGCTTGTCGACGATTCTCAAGGCGACCGGCGCGACCCAGCGCACTCGGATATCGAATTCCAAATCGACAAAGCCGGCTTGGCGTCTGCTGATCCGGGTCGGACAAACGGCAAACCAGTCGGAAAATCAAAGCGTGTACGTGGAGTCTTAAGTTGGGCGCTTTCGAATGACCCTGCTGCCGGAGAAACACTTGTAGCTGGTCTTGTTGCCACGGTTCAAGGCCACGGTGGGTTCCGCCAAACCTCCACCAACTATTGCGGCGCTGAGGCTATTGCAAATCTTGCCTCGGCTTTCACCACTCAAGGGTGGGACCTATTGCCAGACGGATCACTTCAACCAAAGGTCCTTGATTCCCTGAGCGGTAAGGAGCGTACTGCTGCATTGCGCACGTACGCAGATCGTGCGCGCCGAGGCGCCTTGGACAGTCCGCTTCTCGCTGGAACAGCCAAAGACCTACTTGAGGCAACAGCTGCCCACGTGCTCGTTCAAAAGTGGGGGAGTTATCCGAGTACGTCGAACTTTCCGACACTGTTAGGGCAAGCGTTCACCGCTCTCGGTTTGGCAACCCCAAATGATGCCGTCGTTTCGGGAGAGCCTGCGCATAAGCGTATGGAGCGCGCCGCATATGAGCTCGGCTGTGCCTTAAATGCGCTCCGCAATAAGGAAGGCACCGGGCACGGTCGGCCATGGGTCAGCGGGATTACGCCGATGCAGGCAACCTTTTCTGTGGAATCCATGGGCAACATTGCATCGCTACTGCTGGATGCTTTGAGTCCGTGATCTTGCCCCCAATATTTCGCTGCAGCCGACCGTCATCCCGCTGCGCGGGCTGTCGGCGGCTGAGCGCAGGCGGTTAGGTTGCTCAGACAGATGGCTCGTAACCGCAACTTGCCTGCCCCGGGATGCGCCGGCGGGTCCGTTTCTTGGGAGCCCTACGGCGACAGACGCCACAAAGCGGCGTCGGGAGCGTCATTAAGCAATCGGTCCACTTCCGGGAGCAGAGATCGTTGCCTGCGCATCTCGAAGAACACGGTCAGGTGGGGTGTGCCAATGATGTCTGCCTGCAAGAGATCGAGAGCCTCCGCCGCTGCATTTTCTTTGATCTTCGCCACATATTCCCGAAGCCTCGCACGGAATCCACCGAATGCGTTTCGCCGCGCCATACGAACGATTTCCCGGTTACATTCGCGTCGCTCAACCCGCACCGGGCGCGTGGATTTACGCGATTGAATACAACACCGGGACCAGCTTCGCGAGCGACCCGCTGAAGGTATCGCACCAGACGCGCGCGGTATGGACGCGCGTTCAAGCGATTCGTTCCGGCGCAGCGCGGCTCATCGAGACGATCAAATCACCGATCCACGGGCGAACGAAAGCCGAGCAAGCATCATTCAAGCGCATTCTCGAATGGGCGCACGGGATCATCGACATGCCCGATCCCGACATGACAGTCGAATTCTTTGCCGCCACCAACAGGGGTGGACGCCCCGATTTGTCGGATGTGTTGACGGCCATCGGCCATAAGCAGCGGATCGCGTCGAATAAGGCGCTGCTCGATACAGCGTTCCCGTCGCGTAAAGCAAAGCCCGACCTCGACCCCGCATCCGCATGGCCGTTCCCGACCGGAGCCGCAAATTGACCCCGCGCCCGGCCCTTTCTACCCCACGTCCGCTGCCGCGAAAGCGGGAACACGCGGAGAAGCGCCCGGCTATCGCACTGGCGAGCGTTAATGGTACTTCAACGCAGTCGGACTGCAGCGGGCTGGCGCCCGCAAAAGCGATCCAGAAGGACGAAGCGCCGCTCGCGCGGCGCAAACCTATCCAGACGAACGAAGCCTTGGCGAATACCCGCCAAGGCAGGCTCGCCCGCCTCGACGCCTTTCGCATCGAGATCCGCGCGTTGATCACCGAGATCTCGCACGCGGCCGACGTCGAGCTGCTGGACCTGATGGCCGACGAGATCGGATCGTTCGCTCGCCACAAGGCGGCGCAGGACGCACGCACTTGGGCTGCTACCGCCGCGATCACGCTTGAAACGGGACTCATGCAACTCGCCCGTGCAATTCAGCCCGTCACCGAATAACGAGGAACAATACAGTGAGCACCACGACTGAACGACTGTTGCGACTTCCGACCGTTCTCGACATGGTCGGCTTGGGCAAGACGACGATCTACGACATGATGAAGGAAGGTAGCTTCCCGAGACCACGAAGAGTTCGCAATCTCTCTCTATGGGCAGAGACGGAAGTACAAGCATGGATTCGTTCCATCACATCACGCGATACGGCCACCGCTCAATGACGTGTCTGAGTCAGGACTTGATCCCTCAACTGGCATCTAATCAGGTCTGAAATTACTTAGATATGACCGCCGTAATCGGCCCTGACGCGTCGTTTGAGTCTATAGAAGATCGGCGGCAGTTCCAATCCTTCTCTCAAAGCAAATGCTCCGCAGCCGAGCGGGTACCGTTACAGTCACCCGCCGGCCGATACCTCAACCGGAGGGCGAACCGTAGGCTCCCCGCCCTTCGGAAAATCTCCAGCGTCCTTAGCGATTAACACGAAGTGCTCACGCAATCCAGCGGTCGCCTCCGCTGAAATTACCCCCTGCACTTGGAGCTCGCTCCAACTGATCAGATCTGCATGGGCCTGATCAGAATGCGACGGCGTTTCCGCAACGTCAAAACAACCGACAGGCCGAATCTTACGAATACTCTGAGCATCCGAAGCGATAATGCCATGGAAAGTTTTCTTGCCACTCTTGACTTTCTTTAAGCTATCTTTAGCAAAATCCTCTACAGAGCCGGCTTTGCTTAAGAGCCTACCTGAAATCTCATACAGCCACTTACGGTGGCCAGCCGCGGGCTTGAACTTGTTTTCGAAAAATTTCGGATGAAGAATCACTCCCTCACCATCGACCAATTCAACCTCAGTCGGCGTCAATATATGCCGATACCATTTTTCAATATCAGCGGCCATCCCCACTTTTTCTTTTTCAGTCATGCGCTAGTCCAAATTGAACGCTAGCAGGTCATCACCGGCTTCATCGCACGGGTCTTCTACATCAATCACTTCCGACGCATCAATCCAATCAACAAATAAATCGTCCACCTCGATTGACGTGACCCAACTATCCTCATCACTTGCTGACACTTCGAACGCAATACCCGCAGCGACCTGATCAGTCCTATCGAACCAACACAGCGCCGGACTTACTGCTGCAAGCAGTTGCTCAACCGTGTGCCCGGCCGGCAGAAAATCTTCGATCGATACATTTTGTCGATCCGAAAAGTAATAGCGAGTTCGCCCATCTGCACGGAAATCGACGTAAAGCTCTGAACTACGAACCGTCCAATGTATTCCCAGCGACCCGTCTATCCCCGCCATTGCACGTCCCTGCTGGAACATATATGGCAAAGCACACAGGAATTCCTGCGCGCGATCGACTGTTTCCTCCGAAACTGCTTTAGCTCCTTCAGAGTCCCAATCATCGACCAAAAAATCATCGACCCCCACAAGTTCAAGCGGATCACGTAATGGCAATACTTTTATGTAATTCATAATTGCCTACCTCCGCCGCGCGATCACTTAAGCAACCGATCGAGTTGATCCAAGAGTCTTTGACGGTCATCAGCCGTATCCAACTTGTCTTTATTCTTTTTCACGCTTTCCAGCGTTTTTATGCAAAATCGTATGAGCGATGAAGTAGGCATGACCAATTGACCACGAATCTCGCGATTCCGAACGGGCGCACTTTCCTCATCATCTTGCGTGGCCAACCCGGCTACGCTGTAGAACGTCACTTTTGACACGTGAGCCCCAAACAGCGTGCTCGCCACACCGTCGACGTACTCGTCGAAATCCAGACTCTCCCCGATTTCATACTTCGGAGGAAGCTTCGCAGGTACCACGCGTTTACCGCGCCCAGCGTCTTCGTTTGTAGCCATCACCTCTTCCATATCAATAGATTTTCTTAATTTTTACACCATAACATGGTGTATCGTATCACCCTGCAGCGTTCATTTCACCGGCGAGCATTGTCCGGGAACCCAGACGTGTGAATTTTGACCACCGGACGCAAACCGGTCCAGCTGCGAGGCTGAGACGCTGGTGGTTCGTCTGTCAAAGCAATTTTCCGGTCACACAGCTGTCGCTCTGCGTCCGCGCCAATCGGCCGATTGGCGACCAATCAAACGAACGACTCAATGTCCCAAGCCGCGCTGGCTAGGGTACCGAGCATCCGCATCACGATATAATTCGTTATTAATCAATAACTTATTATCATAAACGTCACTGCAGCTTCCACATCACGATATGTCTGATCACTTCCGTTGCTCCTGTTCGTTGGCGTGCGTGCTGCCGGCGCGCCGCTGGGGCGGCGGGCGATGCACCCCGTCTGTTGTCGGTCTGCGCCGTTCGCCCGCGGGCGCGGGCGGGCCGGGACGAAACGAATCGAATATCGACCGTCGTCCGGTCGTTCCGACGACGATACGCGATTTTTCACCGCATCGATATTCGACGACGCGATCCGGGAAACGGCGGCAGGCACCAAGCCTACCAAACTTGACGACCGCGATGGGGTGATCATGCAGCGGGCAGGCCGCATCGGTTGGCGTGCGGCGGCAATGGCGTCCGTCTGCGGCCGAATGGCGGGAACGCGCATTGCTCGGCCGAATCGCCCGGCTTCACGTCGCGATTGGCTCGACTCCGGTCCGGCATCAATCGCCGGATCGCCGGATTGAAGCGCCATTGCCAACCATTTGATCGATCGTTATCCGGATTCGTTATTCATATTTTCATAATCGCAGTTTTTACCGACTAGACGAGTAACAATTGCGATTTAACAGGCAATTAAATATTCAAAAATCCATAAAACACCATTGACTTTGACTTTCATCGAAATTTAGAATCCCATACAACGTCTTTCGTCTGATTTTTCAGAACCGCATGAACATTGCCCTTCGCCTTCGCGAAGGCTTTCTCCAGTGACTACACCCGCATCAAAACGGGCGGCGCGTCCTTTTGCCTTCACTTTTCGGCATTGATCGTCCATTCGATTAATACCGTTCAATTCGCCCCCCGAGCATCACGCGACGATTAATCCCGGACATTTTCAGAATGCCCGCGACGCGGCACAAAGCGGATCAAACCGTCCGCTCATTCAGCATTCCGATAAAAATCACATGCATCAGGAGGGTCGTCATGAACGTGCACCGCTTCACGAAATCGCTGTGTCTCGGATTCGTCTGCGCGGGCCTGCTCGCCGCCTGCAACGACGACGACGTACAGTCGAGCGGTACGCCCTCGAATAGCGCCGCACTGTCGTTCCGCATGGACGCCGGCGGGCAAATCAATGCGTTCTACCGGCAGGACAAGGTCGCCGCGCACCTGCTGGTGCGCTCGTCGACGAAACCGCGTCTGCTCGTGGTGTTTCCGGCCGGCAACAGCGGCACCGGGGTGTGGTTCGACGACGTCGCTCAGCCGGTGAACTGGAGTCTCGACACGCCACCGTCCGCACTGTCGGCGCCCGACACGCGCGGTCGCGCGCTGTACGGCATCGGCGCCGACGTGTCGGTCGACACCGACACGCTGACGATCCGCCAGGGCCTGCTCGGCAATGTGCGCTTCCTGCGCGACTTCAACGGCGGCGCGACGATTCCGCCGGAGATCGTCACCGCCCCGACGGTCCAGGGCAGCGCCTCGCAATGGCAGCGCGACCGGATCGACGGCGCGCCCGGCCAGATGCTGCGCATCACGCTGCGCGACGGCGGCAGCATCGCGACGGCCGCGGGCGGCACGCTCGTGCTGCGCGCGGCGCCCGGCGCGCATACGCTGAAACTGCACGTCGACGCGCTGTCGGGCGAGACGCCGTTGTCGCCGATCCTGCGCGCGGACCTGCTCGCGCCGTCCGTGAATCCCGACCCGGTCAGCCAGAACGTGCTCGAATTCCTGAGCTTCCATGACAAGCTGCTGGCCGGCTCGTGGCAATACGACACCTACTTCGGCCGCGACACGCTGATCTCGGTGCGCATGCTGATGCCGGTGCTCGAGCCCGCGGCGATCGAGGCCGGGCTGACGTCGGTGCTGAGTCGCCTGTCGAACGACGGCAAGGTCGCGCACGAGGAAGGCATCGGCGAATTCGCGCTGGTCGACAACGCGAAGCACGGCCGGCCGAACGATGCAACGCCGACCTACGATTACAAGATGATCGACAGCGACTACCTGCTCGCGCCGATCGCGGCGGCCTGGCTGATCGACGACGCGCGCGGCCAGGCGCGCGCGGCCGCCTATCTCGCGCAACGCGGCAGCGACGGCCAGACGAACGGCAGCCGGCTCGTCGTCAACCTGCTGCACGTCGCGGCGACCGCGCAGCCGTTCGCCCAGCAGCCGTCGGTCGCGAACCTGATCCACCTGCGGCCCGGCGAAATCGTCGGCAACTGGCGTGACAGCACCGACGGGCTCGGCGGCGGCGTCTATCCGTACGACGTGAATGCGGTGCTCGTGCCGGCCGCGCTGCGCGCGGCGAATGCGTTCCTCGCGCGCGGCCTGCTCGATCCTTACCTGGACGCCGGGCAACGCGCGACGCTCGCGAACACGGCGACCGAAGCGGCAACCTGGGAGCAGCAGGCGCCGCCGCTGTTCCAGGTGAGCGTGCCGGCCGCACAGGCCGCGACCGACATATCGGCCTATGCGCCGTCTGCCGGTGTGCCGGCCGGCGCCGCGCCGAGCGCGCCGCTGATGTTCTACGCGCTGTCGCTCGACCAGCAAGGCACACCGATCCCGGTGATGAATTCCGACGGCGGCTTCGCGCTGCTGTTCGGCACGCCGCCGGACGACCAGCTTCAGCGGATCGTCGCCGACGTTACGCGGCCGTTCCCGACCGGGCTCGTCACCGACGTCGGGATGCTGATCGCGAACCCCGCGTATGCGAACCAGGCGCTGTGGCCCAAATTCACGAGTTCCGCATATCACGGCACGGTGATCTGGTCGTGGCAGCAGGCGATGTGGGTCGCCGGGCTCGACCGCCAGCTCGCGCGCCAGGATCTGTCGGACACGACGCGCACGCTGCTGACGCAGGCCCGGCAGACGATCTGGCAGGTGATCTCGAACGGACGCGACATGCGCACGTCGGAAATGTGGACCTGGTCGTACGTGAACGGCCGGTACCAGACCGATGCATTCGGCACCCGCAGCGCGGATGCAACCGAGGCCAACGCGGCGCAGCTGTGGAGCACGACGTATCTCGCGATCCGCGATCCGCAACTGCGCGCGGGCAAGTACTGGTGGCAGGCGTCGCAGCGGATGCAGGACGCGCAGCCGGAGCGTGCGGCGGCCATCGCGTCGCGTTAGCCGATGCGCCAGTGAAACGAAAGCCCCGCACACTCATGCTCGTGCGGGGCTTCATTCCGGGTGCGTGCGAGACGGACCTGCCTCGCGTCGCGCCATCATGTTGCGGCCGCGCGCGCCACGTAGTCGCATGCGCGACGGCCGCTCGTCAGTGCGCGACCACGCGATTGCGCCCGTCGCGCTTCGCCTGGTACAGCCGTTCATCGACCGCCCGCAGCAATGCATCGACCGTGCTCCCGTCGACACCGTACTGCGCGACGCCGACGCTGACCGTCACCTGCACGCGCTTGAAATCCAGCCCGAACGGCGAACTCGCGATGGACGAACGCACGCGCTCGGCCGTCATGCGCGCGCCTTCGAGCGGCATCTCGGGCAACAGCGCCATGAATTCCTCGCCGCCGACCCGCGCGAGCGCACCGGCCGGACGAATCGCCTCGAGACACTGGCGCACGACGCCGCGCAGCACCTCGTCGCCGATCTGGTGCCCGTATGCGTCGTTGATGTTCTTGAAGTTGTCGAGATCGAGCGCGAGCAGGCAAAACGGCGTGCCGTCGCGCTCCGCGCGCACGATCTCGCGCTCGACCTGCGCGATGAACTGGCGGCGGTTCGACGCGCCCGTCATCGGATCGGTCGCGGCCATGTATTCGAGCTTCTGGTTCGTGCGCCGCAATTCCTGCAGCGCACTCTCGGTGCGCGCCATCGATTCCGACAGCCGGCTCATCAGGTCTTCCTGGCTGTAGATCGCCGAGAACGAGCGCGTCGTCTGCAGCGCCTGCACGACGCCGTAGCTGAGCAGGAAGAACCCGCCCGCGAAGATCGCATGCGCGAGCCACCACATGTGGTTCCAGGGCTTGCCGAGGATGAACGCGAGCGACGACAGCGCGAACGCCATGATCGACACGCCGTAGATCACCATCAGCGGCGAACGGATGCGCCGCGCGAGCAGCACGCCGACGTTGAGCAGCGAAAACACCAGCGCGCCGCCTTCCATCGACAGTCGCGTGCCCAGCGCGCCCGCGACCGGCGAATACGCGATGTATGCGACCGCCACGTCGACGACCAGGAACAACACGATCCACGGCAGCCACGTTCGCGCGCGCGTACGCTTCTCGAACCGATCGGGCGGCTGCGAATACGACAGCAGCCCCGTCAGCAGCAGGATCGACATCACGAGGCGCGATGCGGGCCCGTACAGCAGGAACAGCCAGATGTTGTGATGCGCCATCCCGGTGAACACGCCGTGCATCGCATAGATCATCGCGAAGCCCAGAAAGCCGAGTGTCAGCCAGCGCAACAGCGGCTCGCCGGACGACCGGTAGCACACCCACGTCACGTAGGTGACGAACGCACCCTCGAGGGTGGCGGCGGCGATCGCAATTTCATGGAAGGCGTGGCTCTCGAACACGACGTGCGGGTCGCTGAAGAACCACAGATAGGCGATCAGATAGGCTGGCAGCAATGCGAAGCCGACCAGCAGGCATTTCGCATAGAGCCTCGCGGCCGCGCTGACGACGCGCGGCGGTTCCCCGGCTGCATAGGTCGTGCTCAATTCGGTCCCCGTTCGGTCTGCTGCGTGGTTCGAACGTTCACGGTGCCGGACACGCGCGATGCATCGACTGCGCCGGCTACCGGAAACGCATCGCGTGCGTCGGTGCGATGCACGCGTTGCCCCATCCCGCCGAAAGGCAAATGTCAGAGCAAGTATAGGTGCGGCAATTCGTTTGACAAGTAAGGGGAAACGGCAGCATCGAACCGGCACCGTTTGCTTCCCGATCCTTTCGAATCGCATTCGACGGCCGCGGCTTGCGTCGGCGCAAGCGGCAGCCGTCGGCCGGCATGCAAAAAATCAGACGATTTCGAACAGGCCGGCGGCGCCCTGCCCGCCGCCGATGCACATCGTGACGACCACGTATTTCACGCCGCGCCGCTTGCCTTCGATCAGCGCATGGCCCGTCAGGCGCGCACCCGACACGCCGTACGGATGGCCGACCGCGATCGCGCCGCCGTTGACGTTCAGGCGGTCGTCAGGAATCCCGAGCGTATCGCGGCAGTACAGCACCTGCACCGCGAACGCTTCGTTCAGTTCCCACAGGCCGATGTCGTCGACCTTCAGCCCCGCCTGCTTCAGCAGCCTGGGCACCGCGAACACCGGGCCGATGCCCATTTCGTCCGGCTCGCAACCGGCGACCGCGAAACCCCGGAACACGCCGAGCGGCTGCAGCCCTTCGCGCTGTGCGACATCCGCGTTCATCACCACGCACGCCGACGCGCCGTCCGAGAACTGGCTCGCGTTGCCCGCGGTGATCACGCCGCCCGGCACGGCCGAACGGATCTTCGACACGCCGTCGAGCGTCGTGTCCGGCCGGATGCCTTCGTCGGCCGACACCGTCACGTCCTGCGTGAACAGCCGGCCCGTCGCCTTGTCGGCGATGCCCGCGCGTACGGTGATCGGCACGATCTCGTCGTTGAAGCGCCCGGCCTCCTGCGCGGCCGCGGCCCGCAGTTGCGACCGCACGCCGTACTCGTCCTGCCGCTCCTTCGAGATTCCGTAGCGCTTCGCAACGTTTTCTGCCGTCTGAAGCATGTTCCAGTAGATCTCGGGCTTGTGCTCGACGAGCCAGCCCTCCTGGATCATGTGCCGGTTCATCTCGTTCTGCACGCACGAGATCGATTCGACGCCGCCCGCGACATACACGTCGCCCTCGCCCGCGATGATCCGCTGCGCGGCGAGCGCGATGGTCTGCAGCCCGGACGAGCAGAAACGGTTCACCGTCATCCCCGGCACGCTCACCGGCAGCCCGGCGCGCAGCGCGATCTGCCGCGCGATATTCGCGCCGGTCGCGCCTTCGGGGTTCGCGCAGCCCATGATCACGTCCTCGATGCGCGCCGGGTCCAGCTTCGCGCGTTCGAGCGCGGCCGCGACCACGTGGCCGCCGAGCGTCGCGCCGTGCGTCATGTTGAATGCGCCACGCCACGATTTCGCGAGCGGCGTGCGTGCGGTCGATACGATTACGGCTTCGGTCATGCGAGTCTCCTTCGGTCCTGCTGTCCTGAATCGGATGGGAATGCGCTACGCCGTCTGGCGCGCGCCCGCGGACGTCACGTGCGCGACGCCCGCCGCCTGCATCTGTTGCCATGCGTGCGCGAGCGACCCGTTCAGGTCGATCGCACGGCACGCATCGTTGATCACGGCGGCCTCGAAGCCGGCCGCGCGCGCATCGAGCGCGGACCACGCGACGCAATAGTCGGTCGCGAGCCCGCAGCACCACACGCGTTTCGCGCCGAGCTCGCGCAGATAGCCGGCCAGCCCCGTGCGCGTCGTGCGGTCGGCTTCGACGAACGCGGAATAGCTGTCGACCTGCGCGTCGCCGCCCTTGCGGATCACGAGCCTCGCATGCGGGATGTCGAGGTCGCGATGCAGCGCCGCGCCTTCGGTGTCCTGCACGCAATGCACGGGCCACAGCACCTGCTCGCCGTACGGCAGCGCGAGCGTCGAGAACGGCTCGCGCCCCGGATGATTCGCCGCGAACGACACGTGGTCGCGCGGGTGCCAGTCCTGCGTCAGCACGACCTGGTCGAAGCGTCGCGCGAGCGCGTTGATCACCGGCACGACCGCGTCGCCGTCCGGCACCGCGAGTGCGCCGCCCGGCATGAAGTCGTACTGCACGTCGATCACGAGCAACACGTCGTCAGTGCGTTTCATTGCGTTTCTCCTTGCAAGCCCGGTCGCGCCGTCGCGCCTGGCGTCAGCCGTTGAAGCCGCGTCCGGCCTTCGCCAGTTCGACGATCGACGGCGCGAGCGTCCACGCATCGCCGTTCGGCGCGGCCGCATAGCGGCGGATCGCGCGCTCGACGTTGTAGAGGCCGACCATGTCCGCATACAGCATCGGGCCGCCACGCCACAGCGGGAAGCCGTAGCCGGTCAGATAGACCATGTCGATGTCGGACGCCTTCGACGCGATCTTCTCCTCGAGAATCTTCGCGCCTTCGTTGACGAGCGCGAACACGAGCCGCTCGACGATCTCGTCGTCGCCGATCTTGCGCCGCTCCACGCCGCGCTCCTTCGAATACGCGACGACCATCTCGTCGACGAGCGCCGACGGCTTCGCCTTGCGCTCGCCCGGCACGTAGTCGTACCAGCCGCCGCCCGTCTTCTGGCCGAAGCGGCCCTGTTCGCACAGGCGGTCGGCGATCTTCGAGTAATGCAGATCGGGCTGCTCGACATAGCGGCGCTTGCGGATCGCCCAGCCGATGTCGTTGCCGGCGAGGTCGCTCATCCGGAACGGGCCCATGGCGAAACCGAACTTCTCGATCGCGCGATCGACCTGCGCGGGCAGCGCGCCTTCCTCGAGCATGAAGAGTGCCTGGCGGATGTACTGCTCGATCATCCGGTTGCCGATGAAGCCGTCGCACACGCCCGACACGACCGCCGTCTTGCGGATCTTCTTCGCCACCGCCATCACGGTGGCGAGCACGTCCTTCGCGGTCTGCGCGCCGCGCACGACCTCGAGCAGCTTCATCACGTTCGCCGGGCTGAAGAAGTGCATGCCGACCACGTCCTGCGGCCGCTTCGTGAACGCGGCGATCTTGTCGACGTCGAGCGTCGACGTGTTCGACGCGAGGATCGCACCGGGCTTCGCCACCGCATCGAGCTGGCCGAACACCTGCGCCTTCACGCCGAGCTCCTCGAACACGGCCTCGACGATCAGGTCCGCATCCTTCAGGTCGTCGTAGGACAGCGTCGGCGTGATCAGCGCCATGCGCGCGTCGAGCTTCTGCTGCGTGAGCTTGCCCTTCTTCACCTGCGCGTCGTAGTTCTTGCGGATCGTGGCCAGCCCGCGGTCGAGCGCGTCCTGCTTCGTCTCGAGCAGCGTGACGGGCAGGCCCGCGTTGATGAAGTTCATCGCGATCCCGCCGCCCATCGTGCCCGCGCCGATCACGCCGACGCGGCGAATTTCGCGCACCGGCGTATCGGCCGGCACGTCGGGAATCTTGCTCGCCGCGCGCTCGCCGAAGAACGCGTGGCGCAGCGCGCGGCTTTCCGGCGTCATCATCAGCGCGACGAAACCGTCGCGCTCGGCGACGCTGCCCTTGTCGAAACCGTTCAGCACGCCCGCCTCGATCGCGTCGATGCACTTGTGCGGCGCGGGGAAGTTCGGCGCGGCGGCCCGTGCGGAATTGCGCGCGAACTGGATGAAGCCCGCCGCGTTCTCGTGGACGATCCCGCGATCGCGCACGCGCGGATGCGGTCCCTGCCGCGCGCCGACCTTGCGCGCGAACGCGACGGCCGCGTCGAGCAGGTCGCCGTCGGCCATCTCGTCGAACAGCCCGCTCGTCGCGAGCTGCTCCGACGGCACCGGCGCGCCCGACACGATCATGTTCAGCGCGGTTTCGAGGCCCACCGCGCGCGGCAGGCGTTGCGTGCCGCCCGCGCCCGGCAGCAGGCCGAGCTTCACTTCCGGCAGCGCGACCTGCGCGCCGGGCGCCGCGACGCGATAGTGCGCGCCGAGCGCGAGCTCCAGGCCGCCGCCCATCACGACGCTGTGCAGCGCCGCGACGACCGGTTTCGCGCTCGCCTCCACCGCGCGGATCACGGTGTGCAGCGTCGGTTCCTGCAGGGCCTTCGGGGTATTGAATTCGGTGATGTCGGCGCCGCCCGAGAACGCGCGGCCCGCGCCGGTCAGCACGATCGCCGTGACCGACGGATCCTGCGCCGCGCGATCGAGCGCGTCCATGACGCCCTGGCGTGTCGACAGGCCGAGCCCGTTGACGGGCGGATTGTTGAGCGTGATGACGGCCACGCCGTCGCGAGTCGAGTAATCCACTGCCATCTGCCTGCCTCCATGCATCGCGCGCCGGGGTGGCTGCGCTTCATTGTGCGCGGTCGAACGGCCGCATGTCCGGATCGAACGGAGGCAGCATACAACGAAAAAGCACGGTCGTTCAATTTGATTTTGTCCCGATCCGGGGGCCGGATCGGGAGACCGCGCGGCGGGGCGTCGCCGGCCGCGGCTTACGGCTCGCCGACCGCCGTCGGCAGCACGTAGTTGCGGAACGTCTCGCGCAGCTTCAGCTTCTGCAGCTTGCCGGTCGCGGTGTGCGGCAGCGATTCGACGAACACGACGTCGTCGGGCACCCACCACTTCGCGACCTTGCCCTCGTAAAACGCGAGCAGCGCGTCGCGCGTCAGGTTCGCCCCTTCGCGCGGCACCACGACGAGCAGCGGACGCTCGGTCCATTTCGGATGCGCGCACGCGATGCAGGCGGCTTCGGCGACACCCGGGTGCGCGATCGCGACGTTCTCGATGTCGATCGAGCTGATCCATTCGCCGCCGGACTTGATCACGTCCTTGCTGCGGTCGGTGATCTGCAGGAAGCCGTCGGGGTCGATCGTCGCGACGTCGCCGGTCGGGAACCAGCCGTCCGACAGCGGCGACGTATCGCACCCGAAGTAGCGATCGATCACCCAGGGCCCGCGCACCTGCAGTTCGCCGAACGCGACGCCGTCCCACGGCAATTCGTTGCCGTCGTCGCCGACGATCCGCATGTCGACACCGCAGATCACGCGCCCCTGCTTCTCCAGCAACCGGCGCTGCGCGTCGAGCGGCCGCTGCGACTGCGCCCAGTTCAGCGTCGCGAGCGTGCCGAGCGGCGACAGCTCGGTCATCCCCCACGCGTGGATCACGCGCACGCCGTATTCGTCCTCGAACGTGCGCAGCATCGCAGGCGGACACGCGGAGCCGCCGATCACCGTGCGGTTCAGCGTCGAGAAACGCACGCCGGCCTCGCGCATGTAGTTCAGCAGCCCGAGCCACACGGTCGGCACGCCCGCGGAAAACGTCACGCGCTCGGCCTCCATCAGTTCGTACAGCGACTTGCCGTCGAGGTCCTTGCCGGGCAGCACGAGCTTGCCGCCCGTGAGCGGCACCGCATACGGCAACCCCCACGCGTTCACATGGAACATCGGCACGACGGGCAGCACGGCGTCGAGCGCCGACAGGTTCATCGCGTCGGGCAGCGCAGCGCCGTATGCGTGCAGCACCGTCGAGCGATGCGAATACAGCACGCCTTTCGGGTTGCCGGTCGTGCCCGACGTGTAGCACAGGCCGGACGCCTGCAATTCGTCGAGACGCGGCCAGTCGTAGCGGCCGTCCTCGGCGTCGACGAGCGTTTCGTAGCAGAGGAACGGCGTCGCGCCGGACGGCAGGTGCGCGGCGTCGGTCATCGCGATCCAGCCTTTCACGTGCGGACACTGCGGCGCGATCACGTCGATGAGCGGCGCGAAATTGATGTCGAAGCAGACGTAGCGGTCTTCCGCGTGATTGACGATGTAGGCGATCTGCTCGGGAAAGAGACGCGGGTTGATCGTATGGCACACGGCGCCCATCCCGCCGATCCCGTAATACGCCTCCAGATGCCGGTAGCCGTTCCAGGCCAGCGTGCCGACGCGGTCGCCCGATTCGACGCCGAGCCGCGCGAGGGCCTGCGCGAGCCGTTTCGCGCGCTGCTCGCAGTCGCGGTACGTGTAGCGATGCAGGTCGCCTTCCACGCGCCTCGACACGATCTCCGTGTCGCCCGCATGACGCGCGGCGTGCGCGATCAGCGACGACACCAGCAACGGCATGTCCATCATCTGGCCCAGCAACGGCTTACCCATCGTCTTGTTCTCCCGGAAGGACGCGAATCGGTGACCAGCCTCGACACGGTGCGCCAGCTTGCAGCCTGTCCACGGCCCGGACAGGCCTGGCGCAAGGCGCGCGGGCCGCCATGCGGGCGGCGCGGCGCCGCCTTACAATATCGGCTTACCCAGAGGCGCTCAACATGTCGTTTTCCCGAAGCGCAGCCGATACGGCTGACACTCTCCCCGACCTCGCCGCGACGCTCGGCGCGCCGGCCACGGGCGCGTTCGTCACGCTCGGCGACGCGTTTCATACGCGGCTGCCGGCCGCGCCGCTGCCCGCGCCGTACGTCGTCGGCTTTTCCGACGAAGTCGCGAACCTGCTCGGGCTGCCGGTGTCGCTCGGCCAGCAGCCCGGGTTCGCCGAGCTGTTCGCCGGCAACCCGACGCGCGACTGGCCGGCGAGCGCGATGCCGTATGCGTCGGTGTATTCCGGTCACCAGTTCGGCGTGTGGGCCGGCCAGCTCGGCGACGGCCGCGCGCTGACGATCGGCGAACTCCCCGGCGCGGACGGCCAGCGCTACGAACTGCAGATCAAGGGCGGCGGCCGCACGCCGTATTCACGGATGGGCGACGGCCGCGCGGTGCTGCGCTCGTCGATCCGCGAATTCCTGTGCTCGGAAGCCATGCATCACCTCGGCATCCCGACCACCCGCGCGCTCACGGTAATCGGCTCCGACCAGCCGGTGGTGCGCGAGGAGATCGAGACGTCGGCTGTCGTCACGCGTGTTTCGGAGAGCTTCGTGCGCTTCGGCCACTTCGAGCATTTCTTCTCGAACGATCGCCCGGACCTGCTGCGCCAGCTCGCCGATCACGTGATCGACCGCTTCTATCCCGCATGCCGCGACGCCGACGATCCTTACCTCGCGCTGCTCGAAGCCGCAATGCTGCGCACGGCCGACCTCGTCGCGCAGTGGCAGGCGGTCGGCTTCTGCCACGGCGTGATGAACACCGACAACATGTCGATCCTCGGCGTGACGATCGACTACGGCCCGTTCGGCTTCGTCGACGCGTTCGACGCGAATCACATCTGCAACCACTCCGACACGAGCGGCCGCTACGCGTACCGGATGCAGCCGCGCATCGCGCACTGGAACTGCTACTGCCTCGCGCAGGCGCTGCTGCCGCTGATCGGGCTGCAGCACGGGATCGCCGACGAAGATGCGCGCGCCGAGCGCGCGGTCGACGACGCGCAGGCCGTGCTCGCGAAGTTTCCCGAACGCTTCGGCCCCGCGCTCGAACGCGCGATGCGCGCGAAGCTCGGCCTCGAGCTCGAGCGCGAGAACGACGCCGAGCTCGCGAACAAGCTGCTCGAAACGATGCACGCGAGCCATGCGGACTTCACGTTGACGTTCCGCCGGCTCGCGCAGCTGTCGAAGCACGACGCGAGCCGCGACGCGCCGGTGCGCGACCTGTTCATCGATCGCGACGCATTCGACGCGTGGGCGAACCTCTATCGCGCACGGCTGTCCGAGGAAACGCGCGACGACGCGGCCCGCGCGGCCGCGATGAATCGCGTGAATCCGAAATACGTGCTGCGCAACCATTTGGCCGAAGTCGCGATCCGGCGCGCGAAGGAAAAGGATTTTTCCGAAGTCGAGCGACTCGCGCAGGTGCTGCGCCGGCCATTCGACGAACAACCGGAACACGAAACGTATGCGGCATTGCCGCCCGACTGGGCCGGGTCGCTCGAAGTGAGCTGCTCGTCGTGACCCGCACGACCCGACCGACCGATCAGGAGAACATCCACATGTCACACGATTCCGACGACAAGACCTTCCCGTACCAGAAGGACGACGCCGAACTGCGCCGCCGGCTCACGCCGATGCAGTACGAGGTCACGCAGCATGCGGCGACCGAGCGCGCCTTCACCGGCGAATACACCGACACCGAGGACGCCGGCATCTACAAATGCGTCGTCTGCAGCACGCCGCTGTTCGAATCCGGCGCCAAGTTCCATTCGGGCTGCGGCTGGCCCAGCTACTTCAAGCCGCTCAACGGCGAGGTGATCGACGAGAAGATCGACCGCTCGCACGGCATGGTGCGCGTCGAGGTCCGCTGCAACCATTGCGGCGCGCATCTCGGCCACGTGTTCGAGGACGGACCGCGCGACAAGACCGGTTTGCGGTACTGCATCAATTCGGCTGCGTTAAACTTCGAGTCCCGACCCGAAAACGAATGAGCGGCACCGGACGGATCGGTCGGACAGCCTGCCCGGCTGCCCCGATCCCGGACGGTGGCGCCAGGCGGGTCCCCACAACGGTGAACGGCCGCGCGATGCGGCCTTTCACGCAGCTGCGAGCGCCATGAAATTCCTGTTCGATCTGTTTCCGATCATCCTGTTTTTCGCCGCCTTCAAGGTCTGGGGCATCTTCACCGCCACCGCCGTCGCGATCGTCGCGACACTGGCCCAGGTCGCGTGGGTGGCCTTCCGGCACCGGAAGGTCGACACGATGCTGTGGGTCAGTCTCGGCGTGATCGTCGTCTTCGGTGGCGCCACTCTCGTCCTGCATGACGAGAAATTCATTCAATGGAAACCGACTGTGCTGTACTGGCTGTTTGCGATCGGGCTGCTGGCCGCACGCTATGCGTTCGGCAACAACCTGATCGAGAAGATGATGGGCAAGCAGCTCACGCTGCCGCACCCCGTGTGGGACAAACTGAACGTCGCGTGGGCGCTGTTCTTCGCGGTGCTCGGCGTCGCGAACCTGTACGTGGTGCACAACTTCACCGAATCGCAGTGGGTGAACTTCAAGCTGTTCGGCACGACGGGCGCGATGGTCGTGTTCATCATCCTGCAGAGCCTGTGGCTCACGAAGTACCTGAAGGACGAATGACATGACCGACGCCTTTCTCGCCGCCTCTCCCGACGAACGCATCGCGCTGATCGAAGCGCGCCTGAGCGCAGCGCTCGCGCCGCTGTCGCTCGCGGTGCGCGACGACAGCGCGCAGCACGCGGGCCACGCCGGCGCGGCCGCCGGCGGCCACTACACGGTGACGATCGTGTCGGCCGCCTTCGCGGGCAAGCCGCGCGTCGCGCGGCACCGGCTGGTGTATGATGCGCTCGCTGATGCGATGCAGCGCGGCATTCACGCGCTCGCGATCGTGGCTTATACGCCCGAAGAATTCAACGAATCTTCAATCTAGTCTCAACAGGAATTCCCGATGATCCTGAAATCCCCCCGCCTGTGGGTCGCGGCGGCTGCATTCGCAGCGGCACCGGCATTCGCCCAGAACATCGCCGTCGTCAACGGCACGCCGATTCCGAAGTCGCGCGCCGATGCGATGGTCGCGCAGCTCGTCCAGCAAGGCCAGACCGACAGCCCGCAACTGCAACAAGCCGTGCGCCAGGAACTCGTGAACCGCGAAATCCTGATGCAGGAAGCGATCCGCGAAGGCATCCCGAACCGTCCGGACGTGAAGGCGCAGGTCGCCGTCGCGCAACAGACGGTCGTGCTGCGCTCGATGATCGAGAGCTTCCTGAAGAAGAACCAGCCGACCGACGCGGAAGTGAAGGCGCGCTATGACGATCTCGTGAAGGGTGCCGGCGGCAACCGCGAGTATCACCTGCACCACATCCTCGTCGACAGCGAGCAGCAGGCGAAGGATCTGATCGCGAAGATCAAGGCCGGCGCGAAGTTCGAGGATCTGGCCAAGCAGTACTCGAAGGATCCGGGCTCGGGCAAGAACGGCGGCGACCTCGACTGGTCCGATCCGAAGGCGTACGTGCCGGAATTCGCGGCCGCTGCGCAGAAGCTCCAGAAAGGCCAGATGACCGACGCGCCGGTGAAGACGCAGTTCGGCTGGCACATCATCCGTGTCGACGACGTCCGCGACATCGCCCCGCCGCCGTTCGACCAGGTGAAGGCGCAGATCGCGCAGCAGCTCGTGCAGCAGAAGCTGCAGGCGTTCGAGGAAGGCCTGCGCCAGCAGGCGAAGATCCAGTAACGTCGGCGACGATCGCCCACGCAAAGGCCGCTCCCCGGAGCGGCCTTTTTCTTTGCTCGCTTGCGGTCGACCGACCCACGCGGTGGCCGCGCAAAGAAAAAGCCGCTTCGAGGCGGCTTTTCAGGACTGCGGGATAGCGTTCGGGCAGCGCGGCGAACCGCTATGCCGGATAAAACACATCGTGGTAGCGGACTTCGCCCGACGGCCGCGGCGCGTCTTCGTCGAACGCCAGCGCGAGAAAATACTCGGGCGGCGCATCCGGGAACACCAGATCGCCGGACTGCACGAAGTCGAAACGCGCGTAATACGCGGGATCGCCGAGCACGACGCAGCCGCGCGCACCGAGCCGGCGCAACGCGTCGAGCCCCGTGCGCACGAGCCCCGCGCCGATGCTTTGCCGCTGGCAGTCGGGCAGCACCGCGAGCGGTGCGAGCCCGTACCACTGCTGGCTGCCGGCCGGCTCGCCGCCGATCGACACCGGCGAAAACGCAACGTGACCGATCACGCGCTCGTCGCGCTCCGCGACGAGCGACACGCTGAGCCCCCCCTCCGCGCGCAGCGCATCGACGATCTGCCGTTCGAACCGACCGTGCTGCGGCTCGTCCGCGAACGCGGCCACGATCACGCGACCGATCGCATCGACATCGCTTGCGCGTTCGTCGCGCAGCGTGACGATCTCGACCGGTGCGTGCGGATCGAACATCAGCCGATCCAGCGGCGTGCGTTACGGAACACGCGCATCCACGGGCTCGCTTCGCCCCAGCCTTCCGGATGCCAGCTCATCGTGACCGTGCGGTGCACGCGCTCCATGTGCGGCATCAGCACCGAGAAGCGGCCGTCGGCCGTCGTGACCGACGTGATGCCGGCCGGCGAGCCGTTCGGGTTGAACGGATAACGCTCGGTCGCCTCGCCACGGTGGTCGACGTAGCGCATCGCGACCGCGACGCGATCGATGTCGCCCTGCTGCGAGAAGTCCGCATAGCCTTCGCCGTGGGCGACCGCCACCGGAATCCGCGAGCCTTCCATCCCCGCGAAGAAGATCGACGGCGACTTCTCCACTTCGACGAACGAGAAGCGCGCCTCGAACTGCTCCGACTTGTTGCGCGTGAACTTCGGCCATGCCTCCGCGCCCGGAATCATCGACGCGAGGCTCGACAGCATCTGGCAACCGTTGCAGATGCCGAGCGCGAACGTGTCGGGACGCGCGAAGAAGGCAGAGAACA
Organism: Burkholderia sp. RF4-BP95; assembly: GCF_001521985.1. Classification (NCBI taxonomy): domain Bacteria; kingdom Pseudomonadati; phylum Pseudomonadota; class Betaproteobacteria; order Burkholderiales; family Burkholderiaceae; genus Burkholderia; species Burkholderia sp. RF4-BP95. Next base: position 136,892 of record NZ_LOSX01000092.1, read on the forward strand.
TGTCGGCGAGATTCGCGTTGAAGCGGATCGTCTTCGCCCAGCCTTCGCCCGCACCCAGCACGTCGCCGTACGAGAAGCCGCCGCATGCCACCGCGCCCGCGAAATCGGCGAGCGTCGCGCGGCCGGCCAGCAGGTCGCTCATGTGCACGTCGTGCGCATCGAAGCCCGCGCGGTCGAACGCATAGGCCGTTTCGAGATGCGAATTCACGCCCTGCTCGCGCAGGATCGCGACACGCGGACGCGCGCCCGTCGCGATGAAAGGTGCTGCGATGTCGTCGGCCGGGTCGAAGCTCAGCACCGGCGAGATGCCCGGGTCGGCCGCGTCCAGCAGCGCGTCGTATTCGGCGTCCGCGCAAGCGGGGTTGTCGCGCAGGCGCGCGATGCGCCAGCTCACTTCGCTCCACGCGCGATGGAGCTCAGCGCGCGGCGCGTCGAACACCTTCTTCGCGTCGCGGTACACCTCGATCACGTCGCGATCGTTGACCGTGCCGATCACGTGCGAGCACGCCGACAGACCGAACTCGCGCAGCGCGCCGAGCACCGCGTCGCGATCGGCCGCGCGCACCTGCACGACGGCGCCGAGTTCTTCCGAGAACAACGCGCGCAGCGTGCGATCCTCGCGACGGCCGCTCGTCTGCTTCGCCCAGTCCTTCGCGTCGCCGTAGTCCGATTCGTGATTCGGGTCGAGCGTCAGCATGTCGACGTTCAGCGACACGCCCGCGTGACCCGCGAACGCCATTTCGCACACCGTCGCCCACAGGCCGCCGTCCGAGCGGTCGTGGTACGCGAGCAGCTTGTCTTGCGCGTTGAGCGACTGGATCGCGTTGAAGAAGCGCTTCAGGTCTTCCGGATCGTCGACGTCCGGCGTCGTATCGCCGACCTGCTGCGTGACCTGCGCGAAGATGCTGCCGCCCATCCGGTTCTTGCCGCGGCCGAGATCGATCGCGATCAGCACGCTGTCGCCCGCGTCGGCGATGCGGCGCAGTTGCGGCGTCAGGTGACGGCGCACGTCCTCGACCGGTGCGAACGCGGAGATGATCAGCGACACCGGCGACACCACTTCCTTCGCGACGCCCTGCTCGTCCCACTTGGTCTTCATCGACAGCGAATCCTTGCCGACCGGGATGCCGATCCCGAGCGCCGGGCACAGCTCCATGCCGATCGCCTTGACCGTGTCGAACAGCGCGGCGTCCTCGCCGGCCGTGCCGCACGCGGCCATCCAGTTCGCCGACAGCTTCAGCTTGTCGAGCGACGCGATCGGCGCGCTCGCGATGTTCGTGATCGCTTCGCCGACGGCCATGCGGCCCGATGCCGGCGCGTCGATCACCGCGAGCGGCGTGCGCTCGGCCATCGTCATCGCCTCGCCCTTGAAGCCCGCGTAGTCGAGCGCGGTCACCGCGCAGTCGGCCACCGGCACCTGCCACGGGCCGACCATCTGGTCGCGCACCGACGTGCCGCCGACCGAACGGTCGCCGATCGTGATCAGGAACGACTTGCTGCCGACCGTCGGGTGCTTCAGCACGTCGACCGCGACTTCCGACAGCGCGATGCCCGTCACCTCGACCGGCGCGCGCTCGGTCGCGACGCGCGCGACGTCGCGGTGCATCCGCGGCGGCTTGCCGAGCAGCACTTCCATCGGCATGTCGACCGGGAATTCCTCGATGCCCGTTGCTTCGTCGTCGACGAGCTTCAGCTGGCGTTCGTCGGTCGCGACGCCGACCACCGCGAACGGGCAGCGCTCGCGTGCGCAGATCGCCTCGAAGCGCGGCAGGTCGGCCGGCGCGATCGCCAGCACGTAGCGCTCCTGCGCCTCGTTCGACCAGATTTCACGCGGCGACAGGCCCGATTCCTCGAGCGCGACCTTGCGCAGTTCGAAGCGCGCGCCCTTGCCCGCGCCGTCGACGATTTCGGGGAACGCGTTCGACAGGCCGCCCGCGCCGACGTCGTGGATGCTCAGGATCGGGTTTTCCGCGCCGAGCTGCCAGCAGCCGTTGATCACTTCCTGCGCGCGCCGCTCGATTTCCGGGTTGCCGCGCTGCACCGAGTCGAAGTCGAGTTCGGCCGTGTTCGCGCCGGTCGCCATCGAGCTCGCCGCGCCGCCGCCCATGCCGATCCGCATGCCCGGGCCGCCGATCTGGATCAGCAGCGAACCTGCCGGCACGTCGTGCTTGTGCGTGTGTTGATCCGCGATGTTGCCGAGGCCGCCCGCGATCATGATCGGCTTGTGATAGCCGCGCACCTGGCCGCCGACGTTCTGCTCGTACACGCGGAAGTAGCCGCCGAGGTTCGGACGGCCGAATTCGTTGTTGAACGCGGCGCCGCCGAGCGGGCCGTCGATCATGATCTGCAGCGGCGACGCGATGCGGTCCGGGCGGCCGTACGGGCCGTGCTGCTCGTTCGGGTTGCGCTCGCCGACCGGCTGCGCCGCGTCGCGTGCGTTTTCCCACGACTGGCGTGCGTCCGGCAGATCGAGGTTCGACACGGTGAAGCCCGTGAGGCCGGCCTTCGGACGCGCACCGCGGCCCGTCGCGCCTTCGTCGCGGATTTCGCCGCCCGCGCCGGTCGCCGCACCCGGGAACGGCGAGATCGCCGTCGGGTGGTTGTGCGTCTCGACCTTCATCAGCGTGTGAGTGAGCTCGGTGTGACGACCGTAGCGTTCGCCCGGCTCGCCGGCCGCGCCCGCGTTGCGCGGGAACCAGCGCTCGGCTTCGGCGCCGACCATGATCGACGAGTTGTCCGAATACGCGACGATCGTGCCTTGCGGGCTCAGCTTCTCGGTGTTGCGGATCATCGCGAACAGCGACATGTCCTGCGCTTCGCCGTCGATCGTCCACTGCGCGTTGAAGATCTTGTGGCGGCAATGCTCGCTGTTCGCCTGCGCGAACATCATCAGTTCGACGTCGGTCGGGTTGCGTTCGAGCTTGCGGAACGCGTCGACCAGGTAGTCGATCTCGTCGTCGGCGAGCGCGAGGCCCAGCTCGACGTTCGCGCGCTCGAGCGCGGCGCGGCCGACGCCCAGCACGTCGACGGTCGCGAGCGGCTTGGCCGGCAGCTCGTCGAACAGGTGCTTCGCGTCGTCGCGCGCGGCGACCACGCTTTCGGTCATCCGGTCATGCAGCGCGGCCGCGACGGCTGCGCGCGCGTCGTCGGACAGCGCCTTCTTGCCGCCGAGCAGGCCCGACTTCAGCGTGACCGTGAATTCGACACCGCGTTCGATGCGGCGCACTTGCGTGAGGCCGCAGTGCTGCGCGATGTCGGTCGCCTTGCTCGCCCACGGCGAAACGGTGCCGAAGCGCGGCAGCACGACGAACGTCTCGGTCGTGCCCTTCTCGGCCGCCGGCTCGAACGGCGCGCCGTAGTGCATCAGTGCGTCGATGCGTGCGCTGTCGTCGGCCGACAGCGGCTCGGCCGCATTGACGAAGTGCAGGAACTGGCCGCGCACCGCGACGATGTTGGCGTCGATTTGCCTGAGCGTGTCGAGCAGACGGGTTTGACGGAAATCGGAGAGGGCCGAAGCGCCGGGAAAACACGAGAAGTGAGCCATGGGCTGGACTGACGTCGATGAGTCGCGCGAGGTGGCGACGTGGGGCGAAAGGAAGGCCGTAATTATACCCGGAAGTCGGCCGTCCCAGACCGGCTGATCGGCACCCGTCACGCACCGCAACGGTGCGGCGGCATCCGCGGCGCACAGCCGGCCGCCGGACCGGCACGCACGGCCGCGGTGGCCGGCGACCACGTGATGGCGGAATCGGACGAGGTCGCACGACGCCGGTTCGCGCGATTTTGGCGCTATCATTCCCGGTTCACCGGGCCGGGAGCCCGTCAGCGAATCCTCACCGGGCGGCATGCATGCCGCCCGTCATCGAAGCAATCCATGGATGTCATCGTCATCGGCGGCGGAATCAGCGGCGTCGCCACCGCCTACCAGCTGCGCGCGGCCGGCCATCGCGTGTGCGTGGTCGAACGCCACGCGACCGTCGCGCAGGGCGCGACCTACGGCGACGGCGGCACGCTGCTGCCGAGCCCGCTCGACGTCTGGTTCGGGCCGACCTTCATGCGCCAGCGCCAGGCGCAAGACACCGGCATCGTCTACAAGCCCGGCTTCAACGGCGGCGTGCGCCGCTTCGTCAAACAGCTCGCCGCGCTGCGCGAGCCCGACGCATTCGCCGCGCAGTATGCGCGGCTGCGCCCGCTGATCGACGCGTCGCGCGAGTCGCTCGCCGACATCGAGGCGCGCATCCAGATCGAATTCGAGCAGAAACCCGGGATCCTGCACGTCGTGCGCGACCCGCGCGACTGGGAAGCGCTGCAACCGGCACTCGACCTGCTGCGTGCGCTCGACCAGCCGTACCGGGTGCTCACGGCCGACGAATGCGCGGCGCTCGAGCCGTCGGTGCCGGCCGAGCCCGGCTTTGCCGGCGGCGTGCTGCTCGAGAGCGAGCGCACCGGAAATTGCCCGCTGTTCGCGAAACTGATCAAGCAGACGCTCGACGAGCACGGCGTGCAGTTCCGCTTCGGCGCGGACGTCGCCGCAATCCGCGTCGACACCGGCCGGGCCGCGGTCGAGCTCGCACCGGCCGGCGGCCGGCACGCGACGAAGGCGCACGAGGTCGACGTGATGTCGGCCGACGCGATCGTGGTCGCCGCGGGCGCCGGCAGCCTGCCGCTGCTGGAGCGGCTCGGCTGGCGGCTGCCGCTGCATCCGGTGCGCACACATACGCTGACCGCCCCGGTCGCGTACGAAGAACATGCGCCGCACCTGAGCGTCGTCGATTCGATCAAGCGGATCTCGATCACGCGCACCCACCAGCGGCTGCGCATCGGCGGCGGCGCCGTGCTGCAGAGCCTCACCGACACCGCGAAGCCGCTCCCCGAGCCGCTGTCCGAGGCCGCGCTCGCGCTGCTCGGCCAGGCCGTCCACGACTGGGTGCCGGGCGCCGCGAAGATTTCCGCCGCGCTGTCGTGGCAAGGCACGCAGCTGCTGTCGCCGGACGGCCTGCCGGTCGTCGGTCCGACCCCGCATCCGCGCGTGTTCGTCAATTTCGGGCATGGCCCGGCCGGTTGGGGCCTCGCGTGCGGGTCTGCTAAAGTGGTGACAGACTGTCTGAGCGGCGACACGCAGCAGTGGCCCGCCGACACGCTCGCCGCGCTGAGTCCCGCGCGCTTCACGACCTGACCGCCACGGGCCCGTCCCGGGGCGGCCTCCTCCCGCCGCCATGACCCCGCGATGACGAATCCCCGCCCGCTTCCCGACTCCGCCCCGCTCGCGCTGCTGCGCGTCGCCGACCTGCGCGCGGCCGAGGCCGCCGCGACCGCCGAACTGCCGCCGCACACGCTGATGGGCCGCGCGGGCACCGCCGCCGCGCGCTGGCTGTCCGAACGGGTGGCCGGAGACGACCGCCCGGTCTGGTTCGCGGTCGGCCCCGGCAACAACGGCGGCGACGCGCTGGTGGCCGCCGCGCAACTGCAGCAGCTCGGCGTCGCGACGCAGGCCTGGATGCCGGTGCCGGTCAAGCCGGACGATGCGCAATGGGCGCTCGGCCTCGCGCGCGCGGCCGGCGTGCCGCTGTCGACCGAACCGCCCGCCTCGCTCGACGATTTCGCGTGGGTCGTCGACGGGTTGTTCGGCATCGGCCTTGCGCGCGCACTCGACGGACCGTTCGCCGCCCAGGCCGCGCGCATCGCCGCACATGCCCGAAGCGGCGGCCGCGTGCTCGCGCTCGACGTACCGAGCGGGCTCGACAGCGACACGGGCCGGATCGTCGGCGCGGGCGTGGCCGTCACCGCGACGCACACGCTCACCTTCATCGGCGCGAAGCCGGGGCTTTATACCGGCGACGGCCGCGACCTCGCCGGCGAGATCGACATCGCGTCGCTCGACGTCGCACCGCCCGCCGCGCCGGCCGTCGTGCTGAATGCACCGGCACGGTTCGCCGCCGCGCTGCCCGCCCGCGCGTTCGCTTCGCACAAGGGCACGTTCGGCAGCCTGGCGGTGCTCGGCGGCGACACCGGCATGTGCGGCGCGCCGATTCTCGCCGCGCGTGCCGCGCTGTTCGCGGGCGCCGGCAAGGTGCATGTCGGCTTTCTCGGTGCCGGCGCGCCGCCGTACGACCCGCCGTTTCCCGAACTGATGCTGCATCCCGCGGACAGCCTCGAGCTCGATGCGATGTCCGCGATCGCGGCAGGCTGCGGCCTCGGCGCGCGCGAGGCCGCGGTCACCCTCGTGCGCGACGTGCTCGCGCAGGACGCCGCGACGCTGCTCGACGCCGACGCGCTGAACCTCGTCGCGACGCACGCCGACCTCGCCGCCGCCGTCGCCGCCCGCGGCGCCCGGGGCAACGCGTGCGTGCTGACACCGCATCCGCTCGAGGCAGCGCGGCTGCTCGGCAGCGATACTGCGACGGTGCAGCACGACCGGCTGGCCGCGGCGCAGGCGCTGGCCGCACGCTACGCGAGCATCGTCGTGCTGAAGGGTTCGGGCACGGTGATTGCGGCGCCCGACGGCCGCCTGACGATCAATCCGACCGGCAATGCGGCGCTCGCCACCGGCGGCACCGGCGACGTGCTCGGCGGCCTGATCGGCGCGTTGCTCGCGCAGCGCGTCGCGCCGTACGAAGCCGCCCTTGCGGGCGTATACCTGCACGGCCTCGCGGCCGACACGCTGACCGCGAACGGCACGGGGCCGGCCGGCCTCACCGCGGGCGAACTCGCGCCGATGGTGCGCACGCTGATCAATCGCCTTTTTTACCCGTCGGCGCGCGCCGACATATAACGCCGCTATACTGGGTGCCCCGCCGCACGGCGGGCCCGCTCGTCCGCCGGCGTTCCGATCCCGATGCGCCGGCGCGGCATTCCTCCCGATTCACGCTTCACTCGAACCGCCATGACGCTGAATTCGCTCCCCGCCTGGACTGCCCTTCAATCCCACTTCGAACAAATCCGCCATGCGCGGCTGCGCGACTGGTTCGCGCCGGAAAACGACCGCGCGCCGACCCGCGCCGAACGCTTCACGATCCCCGGCGGCGGCCTTGCGGCCGACTTCTCGAAGAACCGCATCAACGACGACACGCTGCGCCTGCTCGTGCAGCTGGCCCGCGAAGCGGGCGTCGAGGCGCGCCGCGACGCGATGTTCGCCGGCGAGATCGTCAACCCGACCGAAGGCCGCGCCGCGCTGCACACGGCATTGCGCGCGACCGACCCGCACGCGCCGTTCCATGCGCAGGTCAGCGCCGAGCGCGCGAAGATGGCGACCTTCGCACGCGCCGTGCGCAGCGGCGCGTGGACCGGCTACACCGGCAAGCGCATCCGCCACGTGATCAACATCGGCATCGGCGGCTCGGATCTCGGACCGAAGATGGTCACGCATGCGCTGCACCATGTCGCGACGCCCGACATTTCGACTCATTTCGTATCGAACGTCGACGGCGCCGATCTCGCGCGCGTGCTCGAACAGGTCGACCCGGAGGAAACGCTCGCGATCATCGTGTCCAAGACCTTCACGACGCTCGAGACGATGACGAACGCACGCTCGCTGCGCGACTGGTTCGTCGCGCGCGGCTGCCCGGAAGATGCGCTGGCGAAGCACTTCGTCGGCGTGTCGGCGAACCCGGCCGAAGTCGTGAAGTTCGGCATCTCCGCCGACAACGTGTTCGAAATGTGGGACTGGGTCGGCGGCCGCTATTCGCTGTGGTCGGCGGTCGGCCTGTCGATCATGATCGCGATCGGGCCCGAGCAGTTCGACGAACTCCTCGCGGGCGCGAACGACATGGATCGCCATTTCCGCGAAGCGCCGCTCGAGCGCAACCTGCCGGTGCTGCTCGGCCTGATCGGCATCTGGTATCGCAACTTCTTCGGCTCGCAGAGCTATCTCGTCGCGCCGTATTCGGAAGCGCTGCACTACCTGCCGTCGTACCTGCAGCAGCTCGAGATGGAAAGCAACGGCAAGTCCGCACGCCTGGACGGCACGTTCGTCGACTACCCGACGTCGGCCGTCACGTGGGGCGAGCCTGGTACCAACGGCCAGCACGCGTTTTTCCAGATGCTGCACCAGGGCCCGACGATCGTGCCGATCGACTTCATCGCGGTGCTGACGCCCGAGCATCCGCTCGCGAGCCATCATCCGAAGCTGCTCGCGAACTGCTTCGCGCAGAGTGAAGCGCTGATGCTCGGCCGCACGCTCGACGAAGCGCGCAAGGTCGCCGGCCCCGGCAAGGAAGCGCTCGCGCCGCACCTGACCTTCCCCGGCAACCGCCCGACGACGACGCTGCTGGTGGATGCGCTGACGCCGCGCACGCTTGGCGCGCTGATCGCGCTCTACGAGCACAAGGTGCTGGTGCAGGCAACGGTGTGGGACATCAATCCGTTCGACCAGTGGGGCGTCGAGCTCGGCAAGATTCTCGGCAAGGTCGTCGAAGCCGACCTGTCGGCCGAATCGGTCGATCCCGCGAAGCACGATTCGTCGACGACCGCGCTGATCGAGCGCGCGCGTGCGGCGCTCAAGCGCTGACGCGACAGCATCGAACGCACGCCGGCCGCACCGGGTGAGCCACCCTGCGCGGCCGGCAAGAAATTCGGTCTCGCGCTATGCCGCGTGCGGCGCGACGATGCGGCCGGCGTCGATGGTGATCGTCGTCGCGCAGCGCCGCGCGAGTTCGGCATCGTGCGTGACGAGCACGAGCGTTGCGCCGTGCGTGCGGTTCAGTTTGAACATCAGGTCGATGACGGCGTGGCCGGTGGCTGCATCGAGACTGCCGGTCGGTTCGTCGGCGAACAGGATTGCGGGATGCGTGACGAACGCGCGCGCAAGCGCGACGCGCTGTTGCTCGCCACCCGACAGCAGCTTCGGATAATGCGCGGTGCGCTCGCCGAGACCGACCTGCACGAGCAACGCACGCGCCCGATCGGCGGCGTCGCGCGCGTTGATGCCGCCTTGCAGCTCGAGCGGAAGCATCACGTTCTCGAGTGCCGTCAGGTGCGGCATCAACTGAAACGACTGGAACACGAATCCGACCGCGCCATTGCGCAGCGCGGCGCGCTCGTCCTCGTCGAGCTGGTCGAGCGCGCGGCCGAGCAGGCGAACCGTGCCGCTCGTCGCGCTGTCCAATCCCGCAAGCAGGCCGAGCAGCGTCGATTTGCCCGATCCTGATGCACCGACGATCGCGAGGCTGCTGCCGGGCCGCACGGCGAACGTGATGCCGTCGAGGATCGTCAGCTCGCCCGTTGCGTCGGCGACCCGCTTGCACACGTCATGGACTTCGATGATCGGATCGGTAATCTTGAACATGGACACGACATTCCGCTGGAAAAGACGCGCGGCGTTCGCCGCGCTGCTGGGTACCCTGCTCGCAGCAAACGTGCCCGCACGCGCCGCAACGGCGGCGGCCTCGACATCGGGCCAGCCCGCGCTCGTCGTGCTCGGCGACAGCCTGTCGGCCGAATACGGGTTGCCACGCGACACCGGCTGGGTTGCGTTGCTGCGGCAACGGCTCGCGACCGAGCGAATCGATTATAGCGTCGCGAACGCAAGCGTCAGCGGCGACACCACGAGCGGCGGCCGCGCGCGACTGCCTGCGGTGCTGCAACGGCTCAAGCCGTCGATCGTCGTCGTCGAGCTCGGCTCGAACGACGCGCTGCGCGGCGTGCCGCTCGCGACGACCGAACAGAACCTGCGCGACATCATCGCCGATGCGCGGCAAGCGCGCGCGAAGGTCGTGCTGGTCGGCATGTACGTGCCGCCCAACTACGGGCCCGATTACACGCAGAAATTCCATGCGGTCTACACGCGCCTGTCGAAGGAACTCGGCGTACCGCTCGTGCCATTCCTGCTGGCCGGCATCGAGAACAAGCCGGAGATGTTCCAGTCGGACCAGATGCATCCCGCGCAGCAGGCACAGGGCATCCTGCTCGACAACGTCTGGCCGGCGCTGAAGCCGCTGCTCGGCAAGCCGCGCGGCTGACCTCGCGGCGCGCCATCGCCGGAAAGCAAAAAGCCCCGCGTCGAGCGGGGCTTTGTGTTGCTGCACGCGAAACCGTGAACGGCGCTTCGCTGGGTTGTCGCTTGGCCGCGGTTTAGTTGCCGCCATCCTGCGACTGGCTCTGCGTGGTGCCGTACAGCTTCACCTTCGAGCGGTCGCGCAGCGCGGCGAGATACGCCTCGCCTTCGCTTTGCGCTTCGACCTGCGCCATCTGCTGCTGCGCGGCCGCGAGCTGCTGCGGATCGACGGCCGTGCCCGGGATCACCGCGTTCACGCGATAGATCGCGTAGCCGTCCGCGCCGAGATCGACACCGACGTATGCCGGCAGTGTCTTCGCATCGACCTTGTAGACGGCGCTCAGCGCCGCCGGCGTCAGGCCCTGCGACTGCGTGCGCGACACCTTCTGCGCGGCCGTGAAGCCATCGACCGACTTCGACTTCTGCAGCTCGGCCAGCTTCGCCGCGCCGTCCTTCTTCGCGCGTTCCGCGGCCTGCTCGGCGATGACCTTCTGACGCACCGCGTCCTTGATCGTGTCGAGCGCCGGCACGGCCGCCGGCTTGTAGTCCGTCACGCGCGCCGAGATCAGCGTGTTGTTGCCCACGTCGATCGCCTGCGTGTTGTTCTGGCTCTTCACCGAGTCGTTCGCGAACACCGCAGCGAGGAACTTCGGATTGTTCAGCGGGCTCGTCGGCGGCAGTTGCGGATTCGGCGTCGGCGTGACGGTGGCCGTCTGGATCGTCAGCTTGTACTTGTCGGCGGCCGGCTGCAGCGTCTTCGCCTTTTCATAGACGGTCGACGTGAAGCCTTCCGCGTTGTCCGAGAACGCCTTCGCCGCGTATTGCTGCTTCAGGTCGACTGCGATCTGGTCCTTCACGTCCGCGAGCGGCTTGACCACCGACGGCTTCACTTCGGTCGCCTTCAGGATGTGGAAACCGAGATCCGATTGCACGATACCGCTCACGTCGCCCTGCTTCAGCGCGAACGCGGCATCGTCGAACGCCTTGCCGCCCGCCGTCGAGCCCCGCGTGATGAAGCCCAGATCGCCGCCCTTCGCCGCCGACGGCGCGTCCTGCGAGTTCTTCTGCGCAATCTGCGCGAACTGGTCCGGATGCGCCTTCACGTCGGCCAGCAACTGCTCGGCCTTCGCCTTCGCGGCCGCCTTGTCGGCCGCGCTTGCGTCGCTCGCCGCGGCGATGAAGATGTGGCTCACGCGCACCTGCGCTTCCGAGCGGAAGTGCGTCGGGTTGTCGTCGTAGAACTTCTTGATGTCGGCATCGGTCGGCTGCGCGCTCGCGGCGGCAGCGGCCGGCGAATAGACGAGATACTGGATCGTCGCGGTTTCCGGCGTCGCGAAGCCCTGCTTGTGCGCGTCGTAGTATGCGGTAAGCTGTGCGTCGGTCGGCTGCACCTTCGACGCGTAGTCGCTCGTCTTCAGCACGAGCGCCTGCACTTCACGCTGCTGCGCAGCCAGTTCCGACAGTCGTTGCGCCGGCCCCTTCGGCGTGAACGCGCTCGCCACGATGCTCGCCGGAATCTGCTGCAGCGCGAGGCTGTAGCGCACGCGCTCCTGGTACTGCTCGGGCGTCATCCCCTGGAACGACAACAGTTGCGCGTAGCGCTGGACGTCGATCGTACCGTCGGGTTTCTTCAGCGACGCGATCATCGGGTCGCTCATCAGCGCGTCGCGCACCGCGTTGTCGGATGCGGTCAGGTGCAGGCGCTGCGTCTCGTCGGCCAGCACGCGTTGCTGGATCAGGCCGTCGAGCACTTGCTTGCGATGTTCGGGCGTGTCGAATGCCTTGATGTCGAACTGCCCGCCGAGCGCCTGGCGCGCCTGGTCGATCTGCTGGCGGAACGCGCCGTCGAATTCGACCCGCGTGATCTTGTGCCCGTTGACCGCCGCGACGTTCGCGCTGTCGTCGAAGAAGCCGCGGAAACCTTGGATCCCGACGAAACCCAGCCCCGGCAACACGATCAGGAGCAGGAGCGCCATCATCAGGCGCTGGTGATTACGGAAGAAATCGAGCATGCGTGACGGGAAAATTGGACAAAACGTCCGATATTACAACATACGGGGTGGCACGGGAGAAAAGCAGGTGCGCAACGAACGGGCGCAACCGACGACGCAAATGAAAAAGCCCGCACATGGCGGGCTTTCTCATTTTTTGGCGGAGCGGACGGGACTCGAACCCGCGACCCCCGGCGTGACAGGCCGGTATTCTAACCGACTGAACTACCGCTCCTTGGTCTGGCTGAATCAGGAAACTGGTGGGTGCTGAGGGGTTCGAACCCCCGACCTACGCCTTGTAAGGGCGCCGCTCTACCAGCTGAGCTAAGCACCCGTTTCCGATTCGTTCTGGCTGCGATCTGCGTTTCGGCATCAACAACCAGCGAGCCCGCAAGTTTAATTCATCCCCGATCATTTTGCCAAGCCCGTGCGCAAAAAATTTAACGCGCCGCTCAACCCACGATGTCGACGCACATAAAAAACCCGCGGACACGCCGCGGGTTTCGTGAACAACCGTCAGAGACGGCGTTCAGGTTTTCAGTGCTTGACGACTTCCGTCGAGCCGGCATCCTTCGCCGCCTCGCCGACCGGTGCCGCAGCCTTCGCCTCTTCTTCCGGCGGCAGCGGGGTCGGCGTACGTTCGAGCGCGAGCTCGAGCACCTTGTCGATCCAGCGGACCGGCACGATCTCGATCGCGTTCTTCACGTTGTCCGGAATGTCCGCGAGATCCTTCACGTTCTCTTCCGGGATCAGCACGAGCTTGATGCCGCCGCGATGCGCTGCCAGCAGCTTTTCCTTCAGCCCGCCGATCGGCAGCACTTCGCCACGCAGCGTGATCTCGCCCGTCATCGCGACATCGGCACGCACGGGGATTCCCGTCAGCACCGACACCAGCGCGGTCGTCATCGCACCGCCGGCGGACGGACCGTCCTTCGGCGTCGCGCCTTCCGGCACGTGGATGTGGATGTCCTGCTTCTCGAACGCCTCGTCCTTGATACCCAGACGGCGCGAACGCGAGCGCACGACCGAACGTGCGGCCTCGACCGACTCCTTCATCACGTCGCCGAGCGAGCCCGTGCGGATCACGTTGCCCTTGCCCGGCATCACCGCGGCTTCGATCGTCAGCAGGTCGCCGCCGACTTCCGTCCACGCGAGGCCCGTCACCTGACCGACCTGGTTTTCCTTCGCCGCGAGGCCGAAGTCGTACTTGCGCACGCCGAGGAACGTATCGAGGTTCTCGCCATCGACCTTGATCGCGCCCGATGCCTTCTTCAGCAACAGCATCTTCACGACCTTGCGGCAGATCTTCGACACTTCCCGCTCGAGCGAACGCACACCGGCTTCGCGCGTGTAGTAGCGGATGATGTCGCGGATCGCCTGCTCGGTGACCTCGATCTCGCCGTCCTTCAGACCGTTGTTCTTCTTCTGCTTCGGCAGCAGGTAGCGCTGCGCGATGCTGACCTTCTCGTCTTCCGTGTAACCCGACAGACGAATCACTTCCATCCGGTCGAGCAGCGGCGGCGGGATGTTCAGCGAGTTCGACGTCGCGACGAACATCACGTCCGACAGGTCGAAGTCGACTTCGATGTAGTGGTCGGCGAACGTGTGGTTCTGTTCCGGATCGAGCACTTCGAGCAGCGCCGACGACGGATCGCCGCGGAAATCCATGCCCATCTTGTCGACTTCGTCGAGCAGGAAGAGCGGATTGCGCACGCCGACCTTCGCCAGGCTTTGCAGGATCTTGCCCGGCATCGAGCCGATGTACGTGCGGCGGTGACCGCGGATCTCGGCTTCGTCACGCACGCCGCCGAGCGCCATCCGGACGAACTTGCGGTTCGTCGCGCGAGCGATCGACTGGCCGAGCGAGGTCTTGCCGACGCCCGGGGGCCCGACGAGGCACAGGATCGGCGCCTTCACCTTGTCCACGCGCTGTTGCACCGCGAGGTACTCGAGGATACGTTCCTTCACCTTCTCGAGGCCGAAGTGATCCTCGTCGAGCACCTGCTCGGCGTTCGACAGGTCGTTGTTGACCTTGCTCTTCTTGCGCCACGGCAGGCCGATCAGCGTGTCGATGTAGTTGCGCACGACGGTCGCTTCGGCCGACATCGGCGACATCAGCTTCAGCTTCTTGAGCTCGGCATCGGCCTTCTTCTTCGCTTCCTTCGGCATGCGCGCGGCGTTGATGCGCTTCTCGAGTTCCTCGAGGTCCGCACCCTCTTCGCCTTCGCCCAGTTCCTTCTGGATCGCCTTGACCTGCTCGTTCAGGTAGTACTCGCGCTGGCTCTTTTCCATCTGGCGCTTCACGCGCCCGCGGATGCGCTTTTCGACCTGCAGGATGTCGATCTCGGCTTCGAGCTGCGCGAGCAGGTGCTCGAGGCGCTCGATGACCGGGAACATCTCGAGGATGTGCTGCTTCTGGTCGAGCTTAAGCGGCAGACGCTCGGCGATCATGTCCGCGAGGCGACCGGCTTCATCGATGCCCGACAGCGACGTGAGAATCTCCGGCGGGATTTTCTTGTTCAGCTTCACGTACTGGTCGAACTGCGACACGATCGCACGGCGCAGCGCTTCCGTTTCCGCGCTGTCGGCGTGATCGGGCTCGAGCGGCATTACTTCACAGGAGAACTGCGTCTCCTGCTCTTCGATCGACAACGCCTTCGCACGCTGCAGGCCCTCGACGAGCACCTTCACGGTGCCGTCCGGCAGCTTCAGCATCTGCAGGATGTTGGCGATACAACCGACCTCGTACATGTCCTTTTCGGTCGGTTCGTCCTTGGCCGCGGTTTTCTGGGCGACGAGCATGATGTGCTTGCCGCCTTCCATCGCTGCTTCGAGGGCCTTGATCGATTTCGGCCGGCCCACGAAGAGCGGAATCACCATGTGCGGGAAAACGACGACATCCCGCAGCGGCAGCAGCGGGAGCGTGATGCGTTCCGGCGGGAGAAGTTGGGTGCCTGACATTTCATTTCCCCATGAGTGGAATCAATTGTTCGGTAATTGAGGCCGCCACAACGAATTGCAAGCCTTCAAGTGCGGGAAATATTCGGTAAGAAAGTAACCACCGCGTGTCGAGTCAGAGTTACCCACAAGATAAACGAAAAAAAGCCGCCCACGGACTCATGAACGGCCTTTTTCGCAGAACATCGTCGGCAAGCCGGTCAGTTCGAACCCGCCACCTTCGGCGTGTCCTCATAGATCAGCAGGGGTTTGCCGTCGCCATCGATGACGTTCTCGTCGATGATGACCTTGCTGACCCCTTTCATCGCCGGCAGCTCGTACATCACGTCGAGCAATGCCTGTTCGATGATCGAACGCAAACCGCGCGCGCCGGTCTTGCGGCGGATCGCCTTGCGGGCGACTGCCTGCAGCGCACCCGGCCGGATTTCCAGCTCGACGCGCTCCATCGCGAACAGCTTGTGATACTGCTTGACGAGCGCATTCTTCGGCTCGACGAGAATCTTCATCAGCGCGGCTTCATCGAGCTTGCCGAGCGTCGCGACCACCGGCAGACGGCCGATCAATTCGGGGATCAGACCGAATTTGATCAGGTCTTCCGGTTCCGTTTCGCGCAGCACTTCGCCCGCGTCGCGTTCCTGCTTGCTCTTGACCGTCGCACCGAAGCCGATGCCCGTCTTTTCGGTACGGTCGGTGATCACCTTCTCGAGGCCGTCGAACGCACCGCCGCAGATGAACAGGATGTTGGTCGTGTCGACCTGAATGAAATCCTGGTTCGGGTGCTTGCGGCCGCCCTGCGGCGGCACCGACGCCATCGTGCCCTCGACGAGCTTCAGCAGTGCCTGCTGGACGCCCTCGCCCGACACGTCGCGCGTGATCGAAGGGTTGTCCGACTTGCGGCTGATCTTGTCGATTTCGTCGATGTAGACGATCCCGCGCTGGGCCTTGTCGACCTCGTAGTTGCAGTTCTGCAACAGCTTCTGGATGATGTTCTCGACGTCCTCGCCGACGTAGCCGGCTTCGGTCAGCGTCGTCGCATCGGCGATCACGAACGGCACGTTCAGCAACCGCGCGAGCGTCTGCGCGAGCAGCGTCTTGCCGGAGCCCGTCGGGCCGATCAGCAGGATGTTGCTCTTCGACAGCTCGACGTCGTCCTTCTTGTCGAGATGCTTGAGGCGCTTGTAGTGGTTGTACACGGCCACCGCGAGGATCTTCTTCGCGCGCTCCTGGCCGATCACGTACTGATCGAGGATGTCGCGAATTTCCTGCGGGCTCGGCAGATCCGACCGGGACAGGCTGGCCTCGACGCCGGCGGCAGCCGCCTCGTCGCGAATGATCTCGTTGCAGAGGTCGATGCACTCATCGCAGATGAATACCGACGGGCCCGCGATGAGTTTCTTCACCTCATGCTGGCTCTTCCCGCAAAACGAGCAATACAACAGCTTCTCGCTGTTCGAACCTTTTTTGTCCGCCATGAATGTAGAGCCTCCGGACAGGTAAATGACATGATACGCCGAATGCTCCGGACGCCGCGCCTAGGGCGCGACCGGAGCCGGCTGGATGCGCTTGCCGCAGATGCTCAGAGCACTCGGGACGTTGCAGGGGCACCGCGCGAATCGGGGCGGCACCCCACTTAAGCTCACGGGCGCTTCAGCAGCACCTGATCGATCAACCCGTACGCCTTCGCATCTTCGCTCGACATGAAGTTATCACGGTCGGTGTCGCGGGCGATGCGCTCGACGTCCTGACCCGTATGCTGCGCGAGCAGGTTGTTCAGCCGTTCCTTCAGGTAGAGGATTTCGCGTGCCTGGATCTCGATGTCGGACGCCTGGCCGCGCGCGCCGCCGAGCGGCTGGTGAATCATCACGCGCGAGTTCGGCAGCGCGAAACGCTTGCCCTTCGCGCCCGACGCGAGCAGGAACGCGCCCATGCTGGCCGCGAGGCCCATGCAGAGGGTCGACACGTCCGGCTTGATGAACTGCATCGTGTCGTAGATCGCCATGCCGGCCGACACCGAGCCGCCCGGGCTGTTGATGTAGAGGCTGATGTCCTTGTCGGGATTCTCGCTCTCGAGGAACAGCAGTTGCGCGACCACGAGGTTGGCGGTCTGGTCGTTCACTTCGCCGACCATGAACACCAGGCGCTCCTTCAGGAGACGCGAATAGATATCGTACGAACGCTCGCCGCGGCCGCTCGTTTCGACGACGATCGGCACCAGCCCCAGCGCTTGCGCCTCGAAACCCTGCGGCGCGTTCGAAGCAAGCATGTCCAGCAATTCAGCGCGAGTGATCATTCAATGAACCTTGTTCGAATGGAAAATTGAACGGAGGGAAGCCGCCCGCTCAATCGCCATATTAATGGCAACCGTGCGCTTGACGTAAAAACGGCGTGCGGGCCGTCGCTCCGACAGCCGGCACGCCGCTAGAGCGACACTTACGCTTGCGCCGATGCGCTCGCGAGTGCCTCGAAGCTCACTTCCTTGTCCGTCACCTTTGCCTTGCCCAGCACGAAGTCGACGACGTTGCTTTCAACGACGAACGCTTCCATCTCGGCGAGGCGCTGCTGGTTCGAATAATACCAGCGGACCACTTCCTTCGGGTCTTCGTAGCTCTTCGCGAACTCGTCGACTTCCGCGCGGATCTGCTCCGGCTTCGCTTCGAGGCTGTTCGACTTCACCAGCTCGGCCAGCACGAGGCCCAGCTTCACGCGACGCTCTGCCTGCTCGGCGAACATCTCGGCCGGGATCGGTGCGTCCTTCGCGTTCGGCACGCCGCGCTGCGCCAGATCCTGGCGAGCCATTTCGACGAGACGTTGCTGGTCCTGCTCGATCAGCGCCTTCGGCACGTCGAGTTCGGAAATCTTCAGCAGTGCGTCCATCACCTGGTTCTTGACGATGGCTTGCGTGCGACGCTTCGCTTCGCGCTCGAGGTTTTCCTTGATTTCGGCGCGCATCTTCGTCAGGTCGCCGTCTTCGATGCCGAGCGACTTCGCGAATTCGCCGTCGATTTCCGGCATGTGCGGCCACTCGATCTTCTTCATCGTGACCGTGAATTGCGCCGTCTTGCCCGCCACGTCCTTGCCGTGGTAATCGTCCGGGAACTTCAGGTCGAACGTACGCTGTTCGCCCGCCTTCAGGCCCAGCGCCGCCGTTTCGAATTCCGGCAGCATGCGGCCTTCGCCGAGCACGAACGGGAAGTCTTCGGCCGTGCCGCCCTGGAACGCGACGTCGTCGATCTTGCCGACGAAGTCGACCGTCACGCGGTCGCCGTTCTTCGCTGCGGTGTCCGCTCCGCCGTCGCCATGCTCGCCGGCTTCGCCGCGAGCGTGGTAGTGCACGCGCTGCTTGCGCAGGATTTCCAGCGTGCGGTCGATTTCCGCGTCGCCGATCGACGTCGTCGAGCGCTCGACTTCAGCCGTCGCCAGATCGCCGATCTTCACTTCCGGGTAAACCTCGAACGTCGCGTCGAACGCGTATGCGTCCTCAGCCTGCTCCTGCTTCGGCTCGAAGCTCGGCTGGCCGGCGACGCGCAGGTTTTCCGCGCGGCTGATCGTGAAGAATTCCTGGCCGATCTTGTCGCTCAGCACTTCCGCCTCGACCTGACCCGCGTACTGCTGGGCGACCATCTTGAGCGGCACCTTGCCCGGGCGGAAACCCGGCATGCGAACGTTCTTCGCGAGTTTCTGGATACGGGCGTCGATTTCCTTCTGCACGGTGTCCTTCGGCAGGGAAATCGTCACGCGGCGTTCAAGCTTGCCGAGGTTCTCAACAACGTTAGCCATGGCTTCAATCGTCCTAAAATTATTCGAGCGAATCGGGTTTTCCTTGCCGTGCCTGCCTGCGGCGTGAGGTGCATCGCATGCACACGCCGCGCCGGAGCGCCACGCCATCCCTGCACGCGCCGGATGGCTAGCGCAAGCGGCTCGGAGCACGGCTTTGGCCGGAAGAATCGACTATTCTAGCAAACAATTTTCCTCGTACCGCCAGATCGGTACGACAACGATGTCGACCGGCCATGCCGCCCGCTCCCGCGCACGGCAATGCGCGCGGATCGCCGCTATGCCGAACGGCGTATCCACCGCGGGCCCACCATCCTGTAAGCTCCGAATGAGGATGCGCCGCGATCGCGGCCGCCATTCTTCACACCAATCACGCCTTCCGGAGACACCATGCCGCAACACCCGTCCGCGCCTGTCGTCGTCATCGCGCCCGATTCGTTCAAAGGCTCGCTTTCCGCCGAGCAGGTCGCGGACGCGATCGCCAGCGGCATCCGCCGTGCCCGTCCCGACGCGGTCGTGCGCTGCTGCCCGATGGCCGACGGCGGCGAAGGCACGCTCGACGCGATGCTGGCGGGCGGCGGCACGCGGCGCACGCTGCGGGTGGCCGGCGCATCGCTCGCGGCACGCGACGCGGCGGTCGGCGTGATCGACGCGCGCACCGCGATCGTCGAGACGGCCGAGATCGTCGGGATCACCGACGCGGTCGGCATGAGCGTGACCGTCGACGCGCGCAGCACGCGCGGCATGGGCGAAGCGATCCGCACGCTGCTCGACGAGGGTGTGCGCCGCTTCTTCGTCGCGCTCGGCGGCAGCAGCACCAACGACGCGGGCGCCGGGTTGCTCGCGGGCCTCGGCCTGCAATGCTTCGACGCGGCCGGCCAGCCGGTCGAACCCGTCCCGGCGCGGCTCGCCGATATCGCGCGGATCGACGCGTCGGGGCTCGATCCGCGCCTGAAGGAAGCGGAATTCATCGGCATGTCCGACGTCGACAACCCGCTGACGGGCACGCACGGCGCGACCGCGGTGTTCGGTCCGCAAAAGGGCGTGACGCCCGAGCAGGTTGCGACCCTCGACGCCGCGCTCGGCCGTTTCGCCGACCTGCTCGAGGCCGCGCTCGACCGGCGAGGCCGTGACCTGCCCGGCGCCGGCGCCGCGGGCGGCCTCGGATTCGCACTCCACATGCTGGGCGCACAATTCGAAGCCGGCGCGGAAGTCGTCGCGCGGCAGATCGGGCTCGATGCCGCGCTGGCCGGCGCCGACTGGCTGATCACCGGCGAAGGCCGCTCCGACGTGCAGACGCTGCACGGCAAGGCACCGTTCATCGCCTGCCTTCATGCGCGGGTCGCGGGCGTACCCGCGTCGCTGCTGTCGGGCGCGGTCGACCCGGCCGCGCTGCCGCGCCTGTCCGAGCACTTTTCCGGCTGCTTCTCGCCCGCGCCCGGCCCGATCACGCTCGACGTCGCGATCCGCGACGCGGCGAACCTGCTCGCGAACGAAGCCGAACAGTTGACACGGCTGAAGTACGGCGCACACTGACCGTTGACCCGAGCGCGCGATACAGGAACAATCGGGCCCGCCCTTTTTCTTCAGGATTCGACATGAAAGGCCGCCAAGCCGGGCTCGATCAGTTTCTGACCTATCGCCTCCATGCGCTCACGAAGCGATCCGACCGCGGGATCGCCGACGTGTACCGGCACAAGCTGGACATCTCGCTGCCCGAGGCGCGGGTGATCGCCGCCGTCGGCGCCTTCGGTCCGTTTTCGATCATGGATCTCGCTCGCCACACCAACCTCGACAAGAGCCAGGCGAGCCGCGCGGCGGAAGCGCTGCTGCGCCAGGGGCTGCTCCAGCGCAGCGCGAGCGAGGAAGACGGCCGGATCGTGCTGATCGCGCTGACCGCCGACGGCCGCGCGCTGCATCGCAAGATCATGCCGATCGTGCGCAAGTGGAATGACGGCTTGCTCGCTTGCCTGTCCGACAGCGAGCGCCAGACGTTCGAGCGACTGCTCGACAAGGTCGTCGCGAACGCGGTCGAACGCGACGACTGAGTCGCAATACGGGTGCCTGCGGACCACCCGAGTCGCGCAAGGGCAGGCCCAAGGCAGCGTGCCCGGCTTCTCTTGCCGTGGCTACCGGACGACTGCCCGGCACTTCTTCATCCTTCTTCTCGTGCCGGCCATCGGCGCGGTCATGCGCCTCCGCTATAGCCCGCTGTTCGCCGCACGCTGGCGCAGCAATCCCAGCACCGCGTCGCAATAAGGCGTCGGCACGTCGAGCTTGCGTCCCAGTTCCGGAAACACGCCGAGGATCGGCCCGATTTCCAGTGCTCGCCCGGCCTCGAAATCCTGCAGCATCGATGTCCTGAACGCACCGAGCTTGCGCGTCACGGCAATCCGCTCCGGCCCGCTCATTCCCGTATCGAGACCGAGCTTCGCGCCGATCGCGGCCGCCTCCTCCATCATCCGCAATGCGAGGTCGTGCGTGAACGGATCGTCGAGCAGTTGCGAGGCGGTCGAACCCGTCAGCGCGCTCAACGGGTTCATGTTCATGTTGCCCCACAGCTTTGCCCAGATTTCGGTGCGGATCGCCGCGGTCGCCTCGACGTCGAAGCCGCCCGCGGCGAGCGCCGCCGCGAATTGCGCAGTCGACGCATCGAGCCGCGGATCGGGCGAGCCAATGATCAGACGGTTGCCGCGACCGCGGCGCACGATACCGGGCGCGTCGGTGCTCGACGACAGGTGCACGACGCAGCCGATCGCCTGCGCGGGCGGCAGCGCCGCCGAAACCGCCCCCGCCGGATCGACCGCATCGAGCGGCACGCCGTCGAGCGGGCCCGCGAACCCGTGCGTGAACCACCACGGCAGCCCGTTCATCGCGGCGACGATCACCGTGCCGGGCCCGACCAGCGGCGCGATGCGCGCGGCCAGCGCCGGCAATGCCTGCGCTTTGAGGGCGATCACCACGTAGTCCTGCACGCCGAGCGCGGCCGCGTCGTCGCTCGCACGCACCGGGACCGACGACTCGGCGCCCGCTTCGTCGATCACGCGCACGCCGTGCGCGTTCAGGGCATCGAGCGTCGCGCCGCGCGCGAATGCGCTCACCGTCATGCCGGCCCGCGACAGCGCGGCCGCGAGCAACCCGCCGATCGCGCCGACACCGACCACCGCCGCGCGCACCGACCCTGAATTCGTGTCATTCATGATGGAAATCCGTCTACCGGGAGCTGACGAGCATAGCGCCAGATGGTTGTGGATACAACCATTCATGCAAGCATCTGCGTGACCGTGTTCGCATGAGCGATTCAGCGCGGCGCGATGCCCGCCTCCACTGGCTCGTCGTCGGTCGAGCCGCCCGTCGCGCCGAGCACGCCGGCGATCTGGCTCTTGTCGTGCATGCCGAGCTTGCGGTACGCGCAGCGCAGATAGTGACGCACGGTCGTCGGCGAAATCGCCATCTGCTGCGCGACCTCCTTGTGCGAACGGCCGGCACCGTAATAGCGGATCGCCGCCAGCTCGCGCGGGCTCAGCCGGTCGAGCAGCGAGCGCGGCCGCGCCTCGATCTGGAACAGTCCCGCGACGGGCACGCACTGGATGCGCAGCGCGTCGCCGATGTACGGCTGGCCCGACTGGCGCCGCACATGCGCGACCAGCGGCTCCGGCACGCGCGGGCCCGTCCACGCCGGCCATTCAGTCCGCAGCACGTCGTCGAAGCCGTGGTCAGCGTGATGCAGCACGCCGAAGTTGTCGCACAGCGCGCGGGCCGCCGGCGCCACCGCATCGGCACGCTCGCGCGTGAGCTGTGCCGCGCGGTTGATCGTCAGCGCGGCCGCCAGATGCGGAATCACTTCCTCGAAGCGGCTCGCGTCGTCGTCGCTGAACGGACGGTTCAGGCCCTGGCGGTAGATCGACATGAACGTCGTCAGCCCGAAGCGGCGATCGAGCGTACACACGCACATCAGTTGCGCCAGCCCGTACTTCACGCACCAGTCGCGAAACCGCGCGTCGAACCCGGGCTCGACGACCGACAAGCGCACCGCGCGACCATGCGCGCCGAGCAGCGTGCGCTGCGCGAGCGGATCGCAGTCGCGCACGCGTTTCCAGTCGCTGAAGAACGCGTGCGGAAGACGGTACAGGAAACTGTTGTGCATCACCGGGCCGGTCGGCACGTGCGTCGCGACGCCGGTCCATGCGGCGTCGAACGGGATGAGCCCCTGCAGCAGCGAAAAGAAGCGGCACTCGAATTCGCCGATGCTCGACTGCGCGGCGAGCGCGTACAGGTCGAGCAGCATCAGGCCGAGTTCGCGTCGCGCCGCGTCGCCGCGCGTCACGCCGTCGAAATCGGCGCGGCGCGACGGCAGCGGCGGCCATGCGGATTCGTCGAGCACGATCGCGGCCGGCACGTCGCGCAGCGCATCGGGATCCTGCCTGATATCCGTGGTGATCCTCACCTTCCGCTCCCCTGCCCGATCGGGCCGCTGATGCGCGCAACGCAGACCGGCCGATTATAGCGACCGGCATTTTTGGCGGGCCCCGTCGCCGGAACACGCGGCAACCCCATCCATTTGAACGGTGCACCGCCCGTTGCTGCTGCGCAGCACGCCGCGCCGCGGTGTCGCGGTACGTCCATCCCATACACCGCGGGTTTTCCTCACCGTTCATCTGCACGACTGTTCAGCGGTTTTCCCGCTGCCGACACTGCGTCGCGACGACACCAACGACAAACGATGCAGGACGGTATGGAGAACCCCACGTGACGACATTCCGCTTCATCCGCACGGCGACCGCCGCGGCGCTCGCCGCGTGCAGCCTCGCCGCGCACGCGCAATCGACCCTCACGCTGTACGGCGCGCTCGACGCCGGCGTGCAGTACCTGACGCATGCCGACGGACGGCACGCGGCCGTGCAGTTGCAGAACTACGGCATCCTGCCGTCGCAGGTCGGGCTGAAGGGCACCGAGGATCTTGGCGGCGGCTGGCGCGCGCTATTCAAGCTCGAACAAGGCCTCAACATCAACGACGGCACCTCGACCGTGCCCGGCTACGCGTTCTTCCGCGGCGCGTATGTCGGCATCGCGGGGCCCGTCGGCACCGTGACGCTCGGCCGTCAGTTCAGCGTGCTGTTCGACAAGACGCTGTTCTACGACCCGCTGTGGTACGCGTCGTACAGCGGCCAGGGCGTGCTCGTGCCGATGAACGCGAACTTCATCGACCACTCGATCAAGTACCAGTCTCCGACGTTCGCCGGCTTCGATGTCGAGGCCCTCGCCGCGACCGCCGGCGTCGCGGGCAACACGCGCGCCGGGCGCGTGCTCGAGCTCGGCGGTCAGTACGCCAGCAACGGACTGTCGGTCAGCGCGGTGCTGCATCAGGCGCACGGCGACGCGTCAGCCGCGGAGGACGCGTCCGCGCGCCGCCGCGAGCTCGGCACGCTCGCCGCGCGTTACGCGTTCGCGACGCTGCCGCTCACCGTCTACGCGGGCGTCGAACGCCTGACCGGCGACCTCGATGCGGCGCGCACGATCGTCTGGGGCGGCGCCCGTTATCTGACGCCGGGCGGCATCGGACTGAACGCGGGCGTCTACCACACCGATTCGCACACGCCGGCGATCGGTCACCCGACGCTCTTCATCGCCAGCACCACCTACGCGCTGTCGAAACGCACCGTCGCCTACGTGAACCTCGGTTATGCGCGCAACAGCGGCCAGAGTTCACAGACCGTCTACGAATACGACCCGACACCGCTCGCCGGCGCATCGCAGTTCGGCGCGATGGTCGGCATGTATCACCTGTTCTGATTCCGTCCAGCGAGATCCCGCCATGAAAACCCTTTGCTCCGATGCCGCGCCGTCGTCCGACGGCCGCGCGGCGCCTTTCGCGCGCTCGACGCTCGTCGCGCTCGTCGTGTTCGCGGCCATCACGCCGCTGCTGCTGCTCGTCGCGCCGGCCGTAGCCGGTCAACTGGCAACGCAGCTCGGGCTGTCCGCGTCGCAGATCGGCACCTACTTCTTCGTCGAACTCGGCGCGTTCAGCCTCGCGACCGTGCCGTCGTACCTGTGGCTCGGCCGCGTCGATGCGCGCCGCGTCGCTGCGTGCGCGATCGCGCTGTTCGGCGCGGGCAATCTCCTGACCGCGTTGTGGATGCCCGGCTTCGGCCCGCTGCTCGCGCTGCGAGCCGTCACCGCGCTTGGCGGCGGCTCGTTGATGGTGCTCTGCATGACCAGCGCGGCCACGAGCGAGAACAGCGATCGTGTGTACGGGCTGTGGGTCGTCGGCCAGTTGGTCGCCGGTGCGGTTGGCCTGTTCATGCTGCCGCACGTGTTCGCCGCGTTCGGGCTGCGCGCGCTGTACGTCGCGCTCGCCGCGCTCGCGCTGGTTGCCGCGCCGTTGTCACGCGGCTTTCCGGCGACGCTCGGTGCGCGGACCGCGTCGACCCGGGCCGCGCGCGGCGCCGCGACGGATGCACCACGGCTCTTCGTCGCGCTCGCGATCGGCGCGGTACTGAGCTTCTATCTCGCGATCGGCAGCGTATGGACATTCGCGAGCCGCGCGGCGGCGGAAGCCGGACTCGACCCGCAATCGACCGGCAACGTGCTCGCGATCGCGAGCGTGATGGGGATAGCCGGCGCGGCGCTCGCATCGTGCGCGGGCGGCCGGCTTGCGCGGCGCACGATGCTGGCCGCCGGTTACGCGCTACTCGCGGCGTCGCTCGTCGCACTCGCCGCGCTGCCGCATGCGAGCGGCTACGGCGCCGCGATCTTCGCGTTCAAGTTTGCGTGGACGTTCGTACTGCCGTTCATTCTCGCGACCGTCGCTCAGATCGACACGTCCGGACGCCTCGTCGCGACGCTCAATTTCGTGATCGGCGCGGGCCTCGCGGCCGGCCCGCTCCTCGCCGGGCTGTTGCTCGACGCCGGCGGCACGATGCGCGCGCTGTTCGCGGCCGCGACGGCCGTCGCGATCGCGTCGTTTGCCGCGCTGCGCCATATCGATCGGCGCGCGCGGTCTTCCATCACTTCCGTTTCTTCCCAACCGTGACAGGTCACCGATCCATGAATCGCACTGCCTTCTTCACCGACGAACGCACCTTCTGGCACACCGGCGGCACGCACGCGCTGTTCTTCCCGGTCGGCGGCTGGGTCCAGCCGCCGTCGAGCGCAGGCTACGCGGAATCACCCGATTCGAAGCGCCGCCTCCTGTCGCTCGTGCAGGCGTCGGGCCTGGCCGACCACCTCGACATGCGCGGTGCCGCGCCGGCCACCACCGGCGATCTGCTGCGCATCCACCCGGCGAGCTATCTCGACGCGTTCCGCGCGCTCAGCGATGCGAACGGCGGCGACCTCGGCGATCTCGCGCCGTTCGGCAAGGGTAGCTACGAGATCGCCGCGCTGTCCGCGGGTCTCGCGATCGCGGCGGTCGACGCCGTCGTCGCCGAGCGCGCGGCGAACGCGTTTTCGCTGTCGCGGCCGCCCGGCCATCACTGCCTGCGCGATCGCCCGATGGGCTTCTGCCTGCTCGCGAACATCCCGATCGCGATCGAGGCCGCACGCGCGAAGCATGGCATCGACCGCATCGCGGTGATCGACTGGGACGTGCATCACGGCAACGGCACGCAGTCGATCTACTACGACGATCCGGACACGCTGACGATCTCGCTGCATCAGGACCGCTGCTTTCCGCCCGGCTACAGCGGCGGCGGCGAGCGCGGCGCAGGCGCGGGCATCGGCGCGAACCTGAACGTGCCGATGCTCGCGGGCAGCGGCGACGACGCGTATCGCCATGCGTTCGAGCGGATCGTGCTGCCTGCGCTGGAGCGGTTCCGGCCGGAACTGATCGTCGTCGCGAGCGGCCTCGATGCGAACGCGGTCGATCCGCTCGCGCGCATGCAATTGCATACGGACAGTTACCGGTACATGACGCGCGCGGTAAAGGAGGCGGCGCAACGCCATTGCGGCGGGCGGCTCGTGATCGTCCACGAGGGCGGCTATTCGGAAGCGTACGTGCCGTTCTGCGGACTCGCGATCGTCGAGGAACTGACCGGTATCCGAACCGATGTCGCCGATCCGATGCTGGATCTCGCGATCGCGCAGCAGCCGGGCGAGCGGTTCGTCGCGTTCCAGCGCGAACTGCTCGACGAACTGGCCGTGTCGTTCGGCTTGTAACGCGCGCTCACCAACGATGCGGAGCCGGCCCTTGCGCGATCGGTGCGGATGGGGTTTCCTGTGCTTTTACACCTGCCAGGTCCGGCCCCCTCTTCAGATGAAATCGTCTCCGCGCGACCCCGACACCAACGACAAAGCGCGCCGCCAGCCTTCGAAGCTCGCACTGAATATCGCCGCCGTGCTGGTCGGGCTCGTCACGTTCGCAATCGGCGCGGCGTGGTTGATCTATAGCTGGATCGTCGATCGCGAAGCGCAGTATTTCGCGATTCCGCTGGTGTTCTCGGTGCCGGTGATCGTGGCGGTCGCGGTGCGGAGTTTCTGGGACTAGGCACGCTTGAAACGACGAAGCGCCGCGGTCGGCGGACGCGCGGCGCTTCTTTTTCAGGTCCAGTACAGGTATCTGCGGCGAGCAGCAGGCCGCTCCATTCGGATTGGAACCGTTCATAAGCCCGCGCGTGCACTCCGCGCGGAACCGCACCAACAAAAAAGCGCTGCCGGTCAGCCAACCGGCAGCGCTTTTTTGGAACGGCCCTTGGCGGGGTACGTTCGACTTCGTGGTGTGAGGCCGGAGTCACATTAAAAGCGCTCTGCCTTTCTGCCATTGGCATTCCACGAGTTCGTCTTTTACGGATGCCCCCGCATATGCCCCCTTGCGATAAACCTGTCGGTTTTGTGTCTCATCGACACAACACATCGACGGATTCCATCATCGCGCAAGGAGATCGTCATGGCAAAGAACTTCGTTGGGGCATTTCGTTTTTCGTTGGCCGTTGCTGTACTGCTCGCATGTGCCGCATGCGGCGGTGGTGACGACCCCGGTCCTCTGGTAGCACGCAATGCGACGGCCGGCGGACAAGTTGGGCCTGCACTCCGGCCGTGCGAGGCACCCGAGGCGCCCTGCCCGGCTTCGCAAGCTCAAGGCGGCCTTCGGAAGTGACGAGACGCCGTGAAGCTCTATTCGACCTCTGATACTGCCGGCTCGATCCGGAAGGCGTTCGCAGATTTCACTCACGTACTCGTGAACCGCGGATACACCACGATCAAGCCGGCATTCTTTAAGAGCGCATCGATCGCCGATCTTCCGGTCTACGTCTGGGCGTGGTGGGATCGTGCGAGCGACGGTCAACTGGCGAAATGGCGAGACGGCGGGGGCGTGTTGCTCGATCGCTACACGTATTCCGACCGTGCAGGTCCGGCAGACGTTCTCGTGTTCGTGGAGTGCCCGATGACGATGGACCGACTGACCCGATCCTATGCGCATACGTCCGAGTACACCGTGATCCCGACCCCGCATACCTGGCGCGTACACGAGGAGTGCATCAACCTGCGCACACCGCGCGTCGAAGACCTGCGTTTGATTTGGGAGGCATGCCAAGGTCAGCGGCTAACGGATGAGCAACTCGAGTCGAATACCGGCATTCCACGTCAGCGCGTTACGTACATGCGCAAGAGTCTCAAGCCAGTGGAGGAATGGGAAGTTCGTCCTCGGCTAGCGCCTGAAGCGCCCGGCTTATTGCCGGCGTGGGAATGGATCGGATCCGGCCGCATGGAACTAAAAAAAATAATCCGCGAGGAAGGTCACAAAGCAGCCATCAAGGAGATGGCGCGCCTCGGACACATCACGTTGACGAAGTGGCAGGTCTACCGGAGCAACGAACCCGATTGGGACTTCCTCGAGCGCAAGCGCAAAACCGCTATTTCTGACCTCGCTGAAGTTCGATCACTCGTTGAGTCGCTTCCCGACCATCTTCAAGCTTGACGACAGTCTGGCGGATCTCTTTGATGCGTGGGGCGTTGGCGTGATACAGCTGGTTGAGCTCGGACAGAGCGTGCTCGATCTCTCGATCGCCAACGGCGCGCTGTTCGCCGCCACGCAGAGCGATCGCAGCCTGCAGTTTGACCTTCGCCATCGCCGCGCTGTCCTTGTGATTCATCGTCGCCAGACCATGAAGTTCCTCGAGTCCAACAACCTTGTAAGCGCGTGTGAGATCCGCTACTCGCGAGTCGAACTGCTCGCTGCTCATGCGTGAGTACGACGGATCCACCTTGACCTTCTCGGTTGCCGCGGCGAATCCCTGAAGTTCAGCGGACGCGCGGATGTATCCGTCCAACTCGTGGGCGGTGCAGTCGAGCGTCGAGGCAGCCAGGAAGATGTCCCCCTTGGCTTCGGTCAGGGCGGTCTTGATCGATTCCTCCGAGATCAGGCCGGCGCGCATGGATCGTCTCATTTCAGTAACTCAGTCCTTTCGCATAACCCATCTGCTGCAGCTCGGGCAGTTGCTTCGTCAGCCGGCCGACACCGATGTCAGTGCGGTAGAACGGGCTGTTCGGGATCTTGACCTTCTTGATCGCGCTGTAGGCCGAGCGGCGCGCGCCCGTAATCGTCTCGCCGGTGCCCGTTGCGATCAGCACATAGTCGCCGGCCGTCACCGGCCCCGGCAGCTCGACCACCTTGCCGTTCACCTCGCGCGGCGCGACGCCCATCATCACCTCGGAGAAGTGCAGGTGTTCCATGTCCTCGGCGCCGTAAATCGGGATGCCGCACAGCTCCTTGTTAGTGATCTTCGAGTACGGGAAGTCGGGCAGCGCCATCAGGACCGAGATGCACACCTCGTCCACGCGGATCTTCAGTGTGTCACGGCCCTGGATCTTGTCGGCCATCCACTGGGCCGGGTCGCCGTCGATCAGCGCGGTCAGGTTGTGACGGATCGGCCATCCGTCGCGCATCGTCCACTCGAGCGGATACGGGCCCTTCCCGTCGGTCGGGATCATGCAGTTCACGTCGACATACCCGACATACCCGATCCGCTTCAGGTGCTCGGTGGCGGGCTTCAGCACCTCGTCGGCGAGCTTCGACTGCCGGACAACGCGCACTGTGGTGCCCATCTCGCCGGTGTTCACGCCCAGGTCGCCGTTCATCAGCTTCTTGTTTTCCCAGTTCTCGACCCACCCGCGGGACCAGCCGTCCGGACCGAAGAAGCCGCCCACAGCCATCTCGATGCCGCTGATCTTTTCCTGCAAGATGAAGCCGTCCTTGCGCGCGGCCGAGCGGTACTTGTCGATCTTGTTCCAGCGCCCGAGCATGTAGACCATATCGGCCGCGCTGTCAGCAACGTACGACATTGCGCGCTCGCCGTCGCCGGACGGCTTTGACACGAACGCTTTGCCCTGCTTCTTCACGTAGGCGATCGCGGACTCGTAGTCGTGAAACGTCTTGCCGGGAATGATCCGCATCCCGCACTCCTCCATGACCTTTTGCCCGGCCTCGCGATCAAGCTCCCATTCGACGGCCGCCAGGTTGCATCCGTAGATCGGATAGCCGATCCGACGGTACGGTTCGAGCATCTCGAGGTAACTGACGTTGTCGGGCGTGTAGATCAGGTCGGCCCAGCCGAGCCACTTCCGGCGCAGCTCGTCGTAGTCGCGGATCTTCGGCACCATGCCTTCGCCGGCGTGGCGGTCGGTACCATCCGGGCGCGGCTTGTCGTACCAGAGGACCTGATGGCCCCACTCCTGGCAGCGCATCAGCCAATCGAGGCAGTTCGAACCGACGTCGATCGCGAGGATTCTCATGGGGCGGGCGGTCGTTGAAGGAGTTGTTCGGTAACGGCGGGCCCGAAGCGGTTGTAGGCGTTTGCCGCGAGCCACGGCGGGACAGCGGCGAAGGGCGCGAGCCCCGCGCCGCCCGCCATCAGACCGGCCACAATGCCGCGCTCTGCTGTGTTCGACGTGCCCGGCTCGCGCAGGAACAGCGAACCGATGTCCGCCAGCTTGCCGAGTTCGCCGCCCTGGCCCATCGCCATCGCGCGCTTTCCGTATGCGTTCGACGTGACCGCGCCCATCAGCGCCTTCGGGCTGATATTCCCGCCCGGCGATTTCGCCACGAGCGGCTCGATCGTCTTCCCCATTGCGTACTGTCGGCGGGCGGCCGCGTAACGCGCGGCCTCGTCGGCGGACAGCTGCGGCAGGAACGCATCTTCGATTTCGCCCTGCAGATCGCTCAATGCGTGTCGCAGGTCGCCGTTAGACGTGCTGCGGATGGTCGACTTCAGCTTGGTCAGGTACGGCCGGAGTTTTGCCCCGTCGAGTTGCCGCGCAGCAGACGTCGCACCGCCGCCCGCGAGCTTCTGCCGGGGGCCGGCCAGCGCTTCCAGGTCGTCGATGTACCCCTGAACCACGCCCTGCACTTCCGGCAGTTGGTTTCCCTTGGCGCGCTGCAGGCGATTCAGGAACGCGTTGTCGACCGGAATGCTGTGCGCAGCAGTGATCGTGTCGATCTCAGTCCCCGACTTCTTCATCGCGTTGGCGTACACCTGGCGCGTCAGCTTGTCGCCTTCGCCACCGATCGCACTGATCAGCCGCTGGTTGAACACGCGCTGGTTCGCGCTCGACGTTTCACCCGAAAACGGTACGTCGGACGTGAGCTGACCCGCGATGCGCCCGAATTTGTTTTCGTACATCTGGTCGGGCCGAAACCGGAAACCCATCTGGTGCGCCTCGCGCGCGAGCCGAAGCGTCTCCGGATCGACTTCCGGTAGCGCTCGCGCAGCTGCGCGTACGGCGCCGCGGCCTACAGCATTCGCGCCAGCGCGGGCCGCACCGGCGACGCCTTCTTCGGTCGCCAGCACGCCGCGCGGCACTTCCGGGATCCGCGCAATCATCGTTCCTTCCACGGGCAGGCCCGCGAGCTTACTGGCATCCATCATGTTGCCGAGGGCTTCGACGTCGCTACGGCCGGCTTCGGTGCGCGGCTGGTATGTCAGCCCGTTCGCGAGCGCCGCGCCGGCTTTCTCGCCTTCCTCTATGCCATGCTGCGTGCCGTACTTGCCGCTCGACAGCGTCTTGCCGACACCGTATGCGGCGCCCACGGGCGCGGCCAGCGCACCGGTCACCGCCGACAGTCCGGCCTCGCCGAGCCCGACCGCGCTCTTTCCCAGACCGAGCAGGCGCTCCGCGATGGTATCGGCGTGCTGCAGCGCCGTGCTCGCCGCTGGGCTATCAGGCGGAAGTCGCTCGAGAGGCGCGACAGGACCGCGCGGCGCTGCTACCGGCGTACCGCCGTACTTGTCCCACGGCCCAGTCGCCGACGCCGCAGTGTCCTGCGCGTATTTCTCCCATGGGCCAGCCATTACATCTTCTCCCAGTTGCTTTGCTTCGACGGGTCGCCACCCTTGAACCGGTAACCACCCTCGACCGTGCCGACGGCGGGGGCGCCTTCACCGCGACCGGAGATGCGGGCTTTTTGCTGCGCCTGCACTTCCGTCGGTGCCTGGCGCGCCGCCGCCATCTCCTTTTCCATCATCGACAGCACCGCGTTCAGCTGGTCCGGAGTGCTCGCGGTGGACAGCAGCTCGCGCGCATGCTCCTTGTCCGATACAGTCGGGACGCCGGTCGGGCTGATCGCGCGCGCGTAAGCGTTGATCGACGTGTTGAGAGCGGTTCCCAGCGCAACGACGCGCGGATCCCCGCTGCCTGTTTGAGCAGCCTGCAATGCCCGGTTCACGCCCGGAAACTCCGTGCGCGGCAGTGCGGCCGATGCCTGCCGCACGAGCGGGAAGGTCTTCTGCGCCTCTGCGACGGCCATGCCGATGTTCGCCGCGCGCGTAGCGCCCGTCCGGGCGGCAGCCTTCTCGCCCTGGAAACCAGCATTCGCGGCGGCGATGTCCGCGCCGGTGCCGCCCGCTTCGCGCTCCTGCCGCATCACCTCGCGGCGCAACGCGATGATGTTCTTCGCGCCCTGCGCGCCGCGGCCGAGGTTCTGGTAGACCGACGTATCGCCGGCACGCGCCTGCTCCGCCAGGAACTTCAGGTCTTCCGGCGAGAACTTGGCGTCGTCTCCGTTTGCCATTGCGATCGACTGCCGGCGAAGCGCAATTGATTCAGCACGGAGAGCATTCGACTCAGCGCGCGCCTGCGCGCGGTCCGCACGATCAAGCGCACGATCTTCTGATCTCTGGTTAGCTTCACGGATTCGCTCCTCGAGTGCAGCGTGGCGATCCTGCACGGCCTGCAGCTTCATTTCCTGCTCGAAGCGCATCTGAATTTGCGCGGCCTGCGCTTTCGCCTGCGAGTCGAGGATCGGTGTCAGCTGTTGCAAGCCCATCATCAGGTCCGCACCGGACAGACCCTGGTCCTTCAGGACCTTGATCGCACTGTCGAGCGTCAGCGGGCCGCCCGGTTGCTGCGAGGCGGCGGGCGCTGCCGGCGGTGCGGGAATCTGGGCGGGGATGGCTTGCGTCGGGCTCCCGACCGTCGGCATCGGCTGGAACGTCGGCAGCGGTGGCTTACCAGGCACGCTACTGCCACCGCCCATACCCCGGGGTACGCCGGGCGGAAGCGATGGCATCTGGCCCGGTCCAGCGCCTGCGGCCGACGGCTGCGCCGGCACGGACGGTTGACCGGGATTCGGCGTCTGGGGCGGCGGGGGCATCTGCGGGGGCTGCTGTTGCTGGCCGAGCAGCATCGGCAGCGCATTGCCTGCTGCCGTCAGTGCGGCTTGCTGCCGCTGTCGATCCTGCTGCGCCTGTTGGAACTGGGCGAGCTGAATCTGCGCGTACTGACGCTGCAGGGCCTCGTCCTGCGCCTGCTTCTGGTATTGAAGGAAGTACGGAAGCCCTGCGAGGCCGGCCATTTCTCACCTCACATCGTGAAGCCGTACGAATTCCCACCGCCCGAGTAGTACGGGCTCGATGAGAACGCGCCGCTAAAATCCCCGCCGCCGAATGATCCGCTCGCCGGGCTGAAGAAGTTGGAAATGCCGTTCTGCACCTGTTGGTTGCCGAACAGTCCGGAAATGCCCTGAGATACCAAGCTGCCCAGCGCGCCGGCGCCCTGCGCCTGGCTCTGGTACGGCACCGCCTGCGCGCCCTGGCCGTAGTTCATGTACGGGATGATCGACCCCATGATCCCTTCGGCCGGACCGTAGATGTTCGAATTCAGGAACGAACCATACGTGTTGCCGAGGCTGCCCGGCACACTGGCGATCGACTGAGCTACGCTATACGGCGTCGAGCCTCCAGCCAGCGTGTACCCCGGCACCGAACCGAGCTGCGACGTGCCGAGCTCACCGAATCGGCCCGCGGTGTTCGCTGCACCGGCATACGCCTGCAGTCCCTGTGCGGCGCGCTGGAGCTGGTTGTTCTGCCAGTCGATGTTGAAGTTCGACAGCGCTTGGTTCGTCAGGCCGGCGCCCGCGCCAGACGAGCCGAGCCCATACATCGAGTTCACTGCGTTCGACTGATCCGTGACCTGCTGCCGCGTACGGTTGTACAGCGCGCTCTGCGGATCGAGGCCCATATTCATCAGATTCTGACCACCACTCAGCAACGAATTCTGCGTCGCGATATTTTCAAGTCCGAACTGATTCATCAGGCCGGCCAGGTTACCGTACTGCGCGCCGGCAGCACCGGCTGCGTTCTGGTAGCCGTTCCTGTAGTAGTTGTTCGCGTTGATCCCTTCCTGCAGAGACTGCTGACCGTACTGGTTCAGGTTGCTCGAACCATACGCGCTATTGAGACCCGACAACAAGTTCTGCCAGGTTGTATCAGCACTGTTCAGCCCGCTCGGGATGTAATAGGATGGGCCGCCGCCTCCGCTCCCCCCAGACGTGCCAGGAGACATTGCGCCCGAAACCAGCGAACCTGCGATCGAGCCACCTACGGCAGCGGCAACACCCCATGGCATGATTCACCCCTTCTTCAACGTTTCAGGATCCGCAACGCTCTCTGCGTGGATGCAGAGCCACGTCAGATCCGTCAGCGCGGTGATGCGATGCACGCGCCCCGCTTTCACTTCCAGCATGCACGGCCCGTGCAGCACCTGCAGTTCACCGTCGACATCGAGCATCGCCGTGCCATGCGCGAGATAGCTCAGATGGTCGTAGTCGTGCACATGCTTCTGCACTTCCTCGCCTGCGCGCAGCGTCTGCTCGCGTGCGTATACCCCACCGGCCGTGAAGTGGTGCTTGATGGTCATTTCTCGCACCTGATCGACACAATCAGCGTAATCCGATCGTCGTCACCGTCGTTCACGACCTCGTGCTCCTTCGTGTTATCGAAGTACCAAACATCGCCCGGCGCCATCACGACCACGTCATCCTCGACGCGATTCATGCATTTCGGGTTCGTCTGAAGCGGCACGTACAGCTTCGTGTTGTAGTGCCGTACATGCCAGGTATCGTCCGCGTGCGGAAGAATGCGTTTCCCGGCCGGCACCTTCGTGATGAGGACACCGCCCAGGCGCGTCCCCTCGACGCGCGCCATCAGGCCGAACACGATCGGTCGCACCTGCGGCAACGCATACCACTCCGGATAGAAGATCGCGTCGTGCGCGTCGTTGAACCCGGTGTAGTCGCCGGCCGCCTTGTACGGCTTCTCGTCGTTGTAGCGGAGCCAGATATCCGATACGTCGGCGTGCGGACTTCCCTCGCGATCCGTGCGGAACACGTGGCGATTCCACAAGCCCGGCTGTCGCGCGATGGCGAGCAGCAGAGGCGCGGTATCAATGCCGGCAGCGATGCGGACGAGATTGTTCATTTTCCTTTGACCTGCTGATAGACGTGCATGCCGCCCAGGCCGAGCATGCCGATCGTGATCGTCGCGAGCTGCGTGAGGTCCATTTCCGTCAGGACGATGTGATGCCCGAACAGCGCCGAAATATCGCTTATCGCCGGGCGCAACACGAAGTTCCACGCGTAGCCCGCAACGCACACCCAGCCCATTCCGCCGCGCCAGTGCTGCAGCGGATCGGTGCTCTGCGCTTCGGCTTGGTTGATCTGCATCTGACCGGTGATCTGCGCGAGTTCGCCCGTCTGCTGGAGCTGGAGCAGTTGTAGCTTCGCGGCGGCGGCTTGCGCCGGGTCCGGCCAAACGCGGTCGATGATCTTGCCGACCACGTCGGAGACTGCGGAAATCGGATCGAGGAATCCCATCACGCGGCACCCTTCAAAAGGTTGTTGGCGATGCGGTTCGCCCATCCGTGGCTGAACGCCGGCCAGTTGTGCAGGTCGGCCAGATACTTCAGCCGGTACGCAAGGAACCGCGCGACGATCCGCACCGTGTCGTCCGAGTTCACCGCGGCGATCGTCACCGGGCCGATCCGGCCGTCGGGCTTCAGGCCTGCGGCTTGCTGCAGCCAGGTCACCGGCAGTCCACCGTTGTACGCAGCGTCGAACACCTGGAACGCCACGCGCGGATCAAACTGGTCGCAGTAGTACGGGTCCCAATAGACCCGCTTCGCGATGTGCTTCGCGATCTCCTGCGACAGTGCATG
Organism: Burkholderia sp. RF4-BP95; assembly: GCF_001521985.1. Lineage (NCBI taxonomy): Bacteria > Pseudomonadati > Pseudomonadota > Betaproteobacteria > Burkholderiales > Burkholderiaceae > Burkholderia > Burkholderia sp. RF4-BP95. The sequence goes on from NZ_LOSX01000092.1 coordinate 173,033, forward strand.
CATATCGCCGCCATATCCATGCGCACGCGCGACACGGGCCGTGATGCCCCACATCGTTTCACCGCCAGGATCGGCAGGGTTGTTCGAATACCCACCCTCGTTGCCCATCAGGGCCTCGAAGGCGTCGTCGAAGCTGCTCACAGCTTGCCCACCGCGTGCAGGATCTGTTCGACCTTCTGCTCGGCGGTGGCCTCGGCGTCGTTGACGATCGAGGTCATGCGCGATTCCAGATCGGCGAGTTCCTTCGCAGCATTGCCGAGACCCACGATTTCCTCAACTTTGTCGACGAAGGCACGGCCGTCGTTTGCAAGCGCCTGAAACCGAGCCTCGATAGCGGATTTGATCGATTCGAGCATGTTCATCTCCTAGAAGAACTTCTTGAGGCCGCCGCCTGCCCCGTAGGCTGCGACGGCGACCAGGGCGTACATGAAAACGCGCCATGCCAGACCGAGGATTCCGCGTCCGACGTTAAGCTGAAAACGCTGGGTAATGCCGCTTTCGATCTGTTCAGCGATCGCCTTGACGTCGTCTTCGGTGAGTGTCCGGTTTCCCATGTTTTCCCCGATAGTTGGTGCAGATGGTAGTTTTGTTTCCCGCTGCGCCTAGGCCGACGGCGCGATGGTGAAGTTGTCGGTAAAGCCCGGGCGCAGGATATTTCCCGGATTGCTATTCACCTGCCAGGTGGTTGAACTGAACTTGGGGAGCACGATCGAACCGCCGGTCGTGTTGTTCTTCAGCAGGATGTTGCCGTTCCAGTTCGGCGCCACCGAAAACTGAATGGCAACGGTCAGCCCCGGAGGGCCCCCGTTCGTCGAGCCCAGCAGCGAGATCTGTCCGCTGAACCATGGCGACGAGAACGGTGCATTGACGCCTCCGCCGCCGGACGTCGCGGTCGCGTTTCCGGTAGCCGTGCCGGTCTGGCCGTGCAGTTGGTTCATGTTGAGCGTGCCGCTGGCCCCGACATTGGCGAGCGCCCGCACCCAGCTGTGATTCAGATTGATGCCGCTCTGGCTGACACCGAGTTCCGTCGCCACCTGCGACATGCTGATCGCTCCGGATGCAGGAAGCGTCATTTCGTCAACTCCAGTGCGGCAAGGCGCTCTTCCAATTCCAGCACCCGTTCTGCCAGCTTGATAACCGAAACCAGTGCAGCATTGCCGTACGCCACAGACAGCAGTTCGCCTTCGACCACGGCTTCGGGCAATACTTCACGAAGCGACGCCGCGCCGACGCCGGCCTGACGCACCCCGATGTCGATACGCGTGTACGTCCCGTACTTCACGCGCGCAAGACGCTCGATAAAATCGACCGGGAGGCCGCTCCAGTCTCTCTTCAGGCGCTCATCGGAATACGCGGTGACGTTGGCCGCCGCCGCGAAATTCCCACTGTCGTCCAATGACATGAGGACACTTGTGTAGCCATCGTTCATCACCTGCAGCGCGCCGTTGAACGCCCGGAATGTCTTGGAGGGGGTCGTCGCGCCATTTCCAACCAGCTTAAGGTTGGCCCCGTTGGTATCGTTCGTGCCGTTGATTGTCAGCGTCGTACCGCTATTTCCGGGCTCATTCAGCACCAAGCCGGAAAACGACGGAATAGCGGGCAGCAAAGGCTGACCGTTGGCATTCACCTGGGTAACGATGTAGTTGAAGTCCGCCATCACTTGCGTGGCGTCGGCCGTCGTCCCGTTGTTCAGCGTATTCGGCAAGTTTCCGATGATGGACATGGCCTACCCCTGTGCGATGTAGCCGGTATCCTGATACCGGGCGTAGAAAGTACCGATCTGGAATGGATTTCCTGAGTTCGTGAAGATGTCGATCGCGATCTTCGCGAACACCAACGCATTCGGCCAACCTAGGGGGTTCACATCCGGGATCGCATTCAATGCGGTCCACGGCGCATACCCCCAGTTGAAACTACCCCAGACCGAACCGCCACCGGATTTCGTCACGGAGGTGGTTCCAAGCGTCGTGTTCTTTTCGTTGAGAGCCGTGATGCTGAAGTTCGTCGACGTCGATCCGGATGTGCTCAGTTCGATGTTGGATTCGACCACCTGCAGTTGCGTCATCCTGTTGTTCTTCGGGAACGTCGACGATCGAAGGTGACACTGATACGTCGAGCCGGCGTCCATATAGGACGTGATCGATGTCGGCAGAGTCGTGCTGAGAAATAGCGCGGCGCCTTTTGCAATGCCCGACACCACGAAAAACGAACCGTATTGGGCGGCGCAGTCGTAAATGAACGAGTGCGGACCATTCCACCGCCGTCGGCGCATGTCGAACCAGTAGTCGTTGGTTTGGTTCTGCCCGAATAGCTGCGTCGGGATGCAAACGCGATACACACTCCCGGAATAGGCTGCGGCCACGCGCGTCGGCTGCGTCACGTTCAGGAACGGTGTCTGCACGTCGGCAGTCGTTCGGCCGTCTGGGGCCAGTTGCTGAACCGCACCGAGCTGCGTCACCACGTACGGCGCATCCGAGCCCACGAAATGCGTGCCAAGTGGGCTCTGCGCGACGCTGCGCGGCGACGTGGTGCCGATCGTCAGAGACAGATAGTTCACGCCCAGATTGTTCGTCACGGGATCGCCCGTTACTTGCCAGATCTGCGATGCCTTGAACACAATCAGCGCGGCGGTGACGCCGCCCGATGTCGTCTGCACCGGCAGGCCTGCGAACACTGTGATCGGCGTCGTATCACCGAACGTGACGGACTGGGATGCGTTGGTGCGCGTCGTCGGAGCGAGCACATCGCTGAAATAGCTGACGTTCCCGATCGCGAACCACGCACGGTTGTTGAAATTCGCGACTGATGTCGGCACGCCGGGGAGCGCATTCGTCGCTGTGTTGGCAGCACTCCACGATGGCGCGGCCGGGTTCGAGATATTGATAACGCCGAAGAAGTTCGAACCGGTGCCCGAGAACCCCGGATGCGTGACGATTACGTTCGGGCCAACCACCGCCATCGTCGGCGGAGTCCACGCGCCACTCGACGGCGGGGACGACGGCACGTTCCCGGCTGTCACGCCGGAGATCGTAACGAACGAGTTCGTCGACAGGTTGTAGGCGAACGGTTCGTCAAATCCTGCGGTGCGGCCGGTCGACACCATGCCGTAGGCGACGTTCCCGATCACGATATAAACGGACACGAACGTCGGCGATGTGAACCCGGCAAAGGTCGTCAGCGCGGCACCGACACCCGGCCGCGGAACAATTAGCTCCGGATTACCCTGATCGAAAACGAGATTGGAGAGCAACGCGCATGCGCCCGGGAACGCATCGGTCGCATCCAGTGCATCACTGAGCCCTTTCGGCGTGAACCGGACCGGGTATCCGTTTCGAATGCCCATGGCTCAGTCCGTGATCTTCGTCGGCTTCAGCGTGCGATTCGTATGGAAGCGCCGCGGATCCAACCGCACCGACTTGACGACCTGCTGCTCGTCGCCTTCCATGATCAGATGCGTGCGCAGCATTGCCTCACATTGCGCGCGCCATACCTCCTGTCGCGTATCGTCCGTCTCCCCCATCAGCTCGACAGCTGTCGCCTTGATGAGATATTGCTGATCCGGAAACCACGGGATCACTGTCGACGTTTCGGGCGTGGTGATGTCCGGCTGCTTCACCATGTAGCGATGCGTCAGCGTGATCTGCCCGGACGACTGCGGGTAGATGAAGAGCTGCCCCGCCGAGTTGTTCGCCTGCGCCGTGGTTTCGTCGTACAGGATCGTCATGAACTCGTACGGATAGTTCGCGATCGACGGATCCTTGAACTCCTGGTCCCACTCCTCCGTGGAGATCGGGTGCAAGAAGTACGGCAGGTTGTTCTGTTGGAAGAACAGATCGTACGGGCGCAAGTAGTTCAGCGGCAGAGTGAACGGACCGTAGTTGTTCGCCTGCACGGTGACGAATTCGGTGACCCGGTTGACCTTCAGGTCACGATGCAGCCAAAGGTCCTCCAGGACCATGTTCAGATAGATGCCACCCTGCTGGATGAAGCCGGGGCATTTTGCGACGGCGCATGCGCGCGCGACGATCTGCTGGGCCTGGAGGTAGGCCATTTCATGCCCCTGCGCGCGCTTCCGCGATCTTCTTGCGTGCCTTTTCGAGCTCGGCGTCGATGCCCTTCAGCTGCTGCGGCGCGTTCTTCAGATTGGCCTGCTCCTGGCTCGACAGTGCTTTTGCACCGGCCTTACCGGCGGACTTTGCGTTCTGGCGCTCGAGCAGATCCGCGTACGCGCGCGCGACGTCGTCCCGCGCCTTTTCCCACTGCTCGATGTGCGCTTCGAGGACCGGGATCTCGAGCATGCGCTGCTGACGCTGGAGCGCTTCGCGCGCCATATCCATGCGGCTGTCGAGGGAGTCCTTCGATTCACCCTCGACCAAATAACCGCTGGCCGAGAGCTGCGCCTGGTTCGGCGCCGGGAGGGTGATCGTGAAATTGCCGATCACCGTTGCAGCCGTAGCTTCCTGAGAGGCTTGCATTGTCTTCCTTTCGGGGTGGGGAATTACGATCTCGCCCAGGCCGGCACGGGGCCGCCTCCGAGCACCTTGTTCTGCGCTTGCCGGTACGGGTTGAACGCGTGGCCGTTGATATCGTTCTCGTGCACCCAGGTGCGCGCGACCATCTCCTTGATCGAGCGCAGGGTGTCGGTGTCGAACTTGTACGTGTGGCCGTGAAGATACGGCGTGCCGTTGATCTTCAGGTGCTCGCCACCGCACGGCGCGAGATCGATGCGATACCACCAGAGATCCGTCTCGCCGTCCTCGGCTTTGCCGGCAAAGCGCTCGACGACGCCCGACGTCAGCAGCGCAGATTGCGCCTGAGCGGACAGGCGCGCCGATTCTTCCTCGGCGATTTCCTTCGCAGCGCCCAGCTTGGCGTTTTCGGCTTCGAGCGCCTTGATGCGTTCGAGCAGCGCTTCGCGGCTCTCGTCGACCGGTGCGGCACCGCCGAGCAATTCGTCGGCGTCAGCCGACTCCGGAGCCGGTTTTGCCGGCTCCTGCGAGTTACGTGCGGCCATCAGTTACTCCTTACGGGGTGGTCACGGTACCGCCCTGATAGCCCGGCGCGAATGCGGAGCCGCATTCCACGCGAGCCAGGAAGGCCGTGTTGAGCAGGATCGAGCCGTAGAACACCTTCCACGACACGACCCGGGTTTGGTTCAGCGGATCCGACTTATCGGCGCCGGTCAGGTAGTGGAACTCGGGGTTCTCGAGCAGCACCTGTCCGTAGCTGTGGTTGCCGATGAAGAGCACCGGGAACACCGATACGCCGGTCGCCGGCGCAGCCGGCGGAACCTGCGAGACGCCGACGCCCGTCAGCGTGATCGTCTGGTTCGGCTGCAGTTGCGTCGCCTGGCCGGCGAGCACGCCGGTCACCGGCACGCCGTTGCCGATCGCCGTGGCGAGGTTCGCGGGGCTGGTGGTCGTGCCGATATACACGTTGAACACGTAGTTCGGAAACGACGGCAGCGTCACCGAGATCGAGCCAGTCGGGCCCGTCACGCTGATCGACGAGGAAACCTGGTAGATCGTCTGCTCGACCGACGTCAGCGCCGGCGCAGCGGTAACCTGGATGTAGTACGTGCCGGTCGCCAGCTGGCCGCCGGACGTCGACGCGGTGCCGTTGATTGCGGCCGCGCCCGTCCAGTACGGCATCATGTTCGTTTCGCAGAAACGAATGCCGCCGAAGTCGCCGAGCTCGTTGTTGTAGAGCCGATTGACGTCGCTGTAGGCCCAGGCTTGCTGGACCGACGAGTTCTCGCGCATGTCCTGCGCCGAGAACGGGCTGATCAACGCGACGTAGTGCTGTTTCACGCGCGGTGTCTGCGACGGGTCGCGATACGCGCCCGCCTCGATCATCATGTCTTCGCGCTCGTCGCCGTTGAAGCGCGGCACGCCGTAGGCGGCCATCGACGCGAACAGGCGGTTCGATTCGTGCGGAGACATCACGTTGGATGCCGTCAGGGCGGCGCGGTTTGCGGCGCCGCCGGCGTAGTTCACCTGCGGTGCGGACAGCAGCGTGTTGAGCGTGTTGCGCTCGAGCGTTTCCGGCATCTGCAGCGACACTAGCTCGCAGGCTTGCTGGAACAGCGGGTGCTTGATCGTGAGGTTCGCCACGTCGGTGATAATGACGCGGTCGCCCCACTGCTGCGCAGTTGCGCTGACCTGTTGCAGCGTCATCGCTTCGCCCGGGGGCGCGACACCTTCCTGCAGCGGCGCGTACGGCAGCGGCAGGCGCTGGTAACGCGACGCGGTGTACGTCGTGCCGCGGTTCGTGTCGAGCTTCAGCGGCTTGCCGAACTGGTACGCAACCAGTTGGCGGCGTGCGAGCGGCTCGACCTCTTCCTGGATGTACGCTTCGACGTCAGCCGTGAAACTCGACGACTGGTTCGTCACCCCTGGGAACATGAAGCCCGTCAGGAGGGCCAGAATTTTCGTCAGCATGGTGTCCTCGTGCTGGTCAGATGTTCACGTCGGCCAGACGCGCGGCGCGCTTCTGGTGTTCGGTTTGTCCGCGGCCAGCCGGCACCGTCGAACGTACGCCGGGCGTCTTGCCGCGCGGCACGTCGGCGGCGGGCGCTTTCGCCTTTGCCTTCGGCTTCAACTTGCCGTCCGCGATGTCCTTTCCGAGCATGTAGTAGTAGACCGACTCGCGCGAGGCGTTGCGGCCCGCACGGCGCTCTTCCTGCACTGCCGCTTCGACGCGATCGCGATAGCGCGCGCGGTGCGGATCGCTGGCGATCTTCGATTCGAACAGCGTCTGATCGCGAAGATCCTGCGCTTGAAACAACGCCGCTTGCGCAGCCTGTTGGCTCTGGCGCAGCGTGCGGTTCGACTGGATCTGCCAGCGCTCCATCGGATCCAGATTCGGATCGCGCAGACGCGTTTCTTCGGCTTCGAAATCGCGGTCAGTGGCGGGCGACGTGGTCGTGCGCCCGGCATCGACGAGACGCCCGCGACGCTCTACCTCTGCTTCGAGCGCGGCGAGCCGATCGGCGTCGGAACTCGTTCGGCGCGACGGCGCGGTGGGTTCGACGAAATCGAAGTCGAAATCGTCATCCGGAGTATCAGCGCCGGGATCGCCAGCGCCAGGATCAGCGCCGCCAGCAGCATCATGATCAACGCCACCGTTCCCAGCATCACCGCCAGGATCCGCCGCATCGTCGTCGACGCCGGGAAACAGAAAACCGAGAAGTCGCTGCAGGAGCTTGCTCATGGCCGCCCTTACGATTGCGTGCCCGTACCGACCGCCTGAAGCGTTGCGGTCGTCGCGCTGGTGATAGTGACGATGAAATCGCGCCAGGTGTTCTGTGCGATCGTCATGGTGCCGCCGAGGGTCCAGCCCGTGTTCGTCGTGACGGTCCATGCAAACGCACCGCTCGAGCTGTTGATGACGCGCAGTTGGAAGCTGAGGCCGATCGGGGCGATCTGCACGACCGTCGGCAGTTGCGCGAGCAACGCAGCGACGGTCGGCAGCTGCGCGTTCGCGCCTGCCGCGAGCGCACCCGTGAGGTTCAGGAAGTTCTGCGCTGCGCCGGCGATCTGCGCGGCGCCGAGGGTGAAGCCGGAGGTGTTCGTCGCGACGTTATAGCCGGTTTCCTGGAACGGGTTCATGCCCAGAACCGCGTTGTACAGGCCGATCTGATCGGGCATCGCGCCGTTGTCCGGAATGCTCGGCGGGTTGCCGGCACCGATCGCCGGGAAGACGAGGCCGACGAGACGGGCCAGAATGGTTTTGCGCACGATGATCTCCTGATCAGGGTTGCGCAAATTTATATATCGGTTTCCCGACTTCTCAAACGCCTCGCACGAAGTAGCCAACAATCTGAATACTCGACCAGTCGATAATATCGATCTGTTGGAGTTGCCCGTCAGCCGAAACGACCGGCTCAAACCCGTTTGTAAATCCAGACGGCACGCAGCGAAGTAGGACGTCCCCAGCATTGAGCCCAGAAATTGACACAGGACCAGGGCCCGACACACCATTAAAGGTAGCCTTTACGATCGTGGCAGATGCTGTTGTGGTCGTCATTATCGAACCCTCCGAGCGCGAATGTATCCCGCTGCAGATAGCGTGCCGCCGCTAAATGTAGAGATGCCCACTAGATATGCCGTAGTGGTCGACGCCACACTAATTCTTTGTATCGGGGCGATTTGGCTATATGTAGTCCCGGCGTTGAAAGTCACGCCATTCACGACTGTCGTATTCGGCGACGCGGGCAGCATCGCGCTTGTCGTGCTAATACCCGTATTAAAGTTGCCAGGCGTCGCACCAACTGCTGCGCTATAGGTCACATTCCCTACGACGTCCCAATCGCCAGCCGTCAGACTGATGCTTGTGATGTTTGTATTGGTGGAGCTCGTCATGCTGACGCTGCTAGCGCTGGAGGAGACGTATTCCCCCCAGCTACCCGCGTTCGCATTGTCATTTGTCGCGGTACCAACGATGCCACCCGTGCTCTGCGGCGTAATCGCAGCGGTGAATGTCAGGCCGCCGACCGTTGTTCCGAAGACCGGATCAGCGCCAGTCGATCCCACAAGCACCTGACCGGTCGTGCCGACTGCGAGTTGATTGATCGCGGCTGTTCCTTCGCCGACCAGCACACCATGCGCGGTGAGCGTCTGTCGGCCCGTGCCGCCCTGCGCGACAGATAGGGCAGTCGTGAGTCCCGACAGACTGGTGATGTTGGCGTTGGACCCGGAAGTCGCGATCGACGAATTGCATCCGAATCCTGATCCATTCGTCCACTGAAGCGCTTGCGCGGCGCCGTTGCATCCGGTCACCGTCACCGCAGTGACGTTGGCAGTTGAGCCCGTCGTGTTGCCGAGCAATGTGTTCGAGGCGATCTGAGCGATGTTGGAGAGCGCAATGCCGTTCGTCAGGCTCTGGAACGAATACGCTCCTGCGCCCGTCCGCGTCAGGAAGCCAGTGCTCGAAAAACCCGTGATGTTGTCGAGCGCCGTGCCGCTGGGGGTTGCGGCGTTGGTACCTCCCGACGAGACCGCCAGCGGATGGGCGGTGAGCGTCGCCGTGCCCTGCACCGTCAGGTTGTTGTACGTCGGTGACGGATAGCTCTGGGCGATCGCGGCCGAGCAGACCAGCGCGAGCAGTGCTGCGAAGACTCTCTTCATGGGGTACCTCACGATTGAGCGAGCGTGCCGCCGTTGTTCCAGAGCACGCCAGGTGTTGCCGGCAGCGTGGTGGGCAGGCTGTTGAACCAGGCAAGCATCGCCGCCGAGAACTGCGGGCTCGCGCCGTTGCCGAGCACGTTCAGCGCGAACGTCATCTGGTTTGCGAGCGAGTTGATCGCGCTCTGGATCTCGTTCGGCGGGACGTCTTTGCCTTCCGCTTTGACCTGGTAGGGGGTAATGAAAAATGCATCAGACATGGAGCGCCTCCAGCCTTTCCTGTGAGCTTGGATGCAGCGCGCTGCCGGGATGCGGATGACGGCGCAGGAACATGCGCATGCCCACGGCGAGCCCCTGCTCCTTCACGTACTGATCAGCTGCCAACTCCTGCTCGTGCACGCGCGCGAAGACCCATTCCGGACGGAAGATCAACTGCAGCGTCAGCAGCCACCAGAGCCGGCGCAACGGATCGTGACGAATCAGGTGTGCGCGCTCGTGCGCGATCACGGCGTCTTTCTCGATCGCTGACAGCGATCGGAAGAAGATGCCGGTCTGGATGGTTCCCCACGGCGTGCACCGGGCCACGAAGCGCTTCATCGCGGCCCCGCCATCGGAGATGCGAGTTGGTCCGGATGGATCATGCCGGCCGGGCCCTGCGGTCGAGGTTGCCCAGGCTGCGCGCCGGCGCGCGGTGTGCCTGCAACGCCCGGAGCCGCGCCGCCCGGTACGCCCGGCTGTCCTTGCAGCGGTTTCGGCGCCTGTTGCGCCTGGAGCTTCGCCTGCATGGCCTGCTGGTGCTGCTGAATGTGCGCACGGAACAGGCCCGCGGCGTCGCCCGTGAGCTGCGCGGCCTGCAGGTGCGAAGCAATATGCGCGCGGTCGTCATCGGCCTGATGAATCTCGGCCGGCAGGCCGTTGTGCATCATCAGGTTCTCGTCCTGCGGATCGAGGTGAAACAGGTTCCGCTCGTCGATCAGGATGCGCGGCGCCACCTCGGGCCCGAAGATCTGCTCGGTGCCATACTCGAGAATCGGCCCGATGTTCAGGCGTCGGCCGTCGAGCTGCTGCGGCGGGATGCCGCGCAGGACGTTCATCCACGCGATCATCTGCTGCATGCGCTGCAGATTCTGCTGGTACGACGTGCCGCACCAGCGGAAGAAGTAGCGTTCGCCGAAGGCCTGCGGTGGGATCACCTGCAGGTTCGCGCGTGCACCGAGCTCGCCGAGCACCTCGACGGTCAGTTCTTCAGTGCGGAACTGCCGGTCGAGTTCGAACATCCATTCGACCAGCGGATTGAGGATGACCTCCTCGTACCGTTTCGCGTTGTCGATGATGTTCGATTCCTGCTGCTGCGCCATGGCGGCCATCTGCGCCTGGTTTTTCCGACCGGCCGGCATCTTCCCGAGCATGGCGTCGTTGACGTCCATCGACTCGTTGATTTCCTGCTTGATGCCCTGGCAGAGCATCATCGCGTCCTTATAGATCGCCGGGAAGTTCGCGAACTTCGTCTTGCTCGGGTCCGTCAGCCACACTGCGGCGAGCCCCACCACCATCGACTGGTAGTTCGGGTTCGACAGCGGATCGACCATGGTGATCGGCAACAGGCTGTACTGCGCCGAATCCTGCCCCATGTTCCAGTAGTCGTTCAGGTTCCACTGCAGGAACTTGACTGGTTCGATTTTCGAAATCCCGAAGAACGAGCCCGTGATGCGTTCGATCGGCGCCGAGATAATCGGCCGTTTGCCCGACCAGAACGGATTGCGGATGATCCCAAGGATGACATCCTGACCGGCGAAGTACACGAAGCACGGCTCCTTGCCGTTTCCGAGATCCAGGTTCGTGTGAACCTCATAGATCAGCGCGTACTTGAACGTGCCTTCGGTGCGAATGCCGGCGTCGCCGGTGCGCTTCTTCGGCGGCACATATTTCTCGCGCCCGCCGTCCGGCTTCGCGAGGTTGTCGATCAGTTCCTTCGCCTCGACGCCGACGAAGACGCCCTCGTCGACGAACCGTTCCACCGCATCGATCGTCAGGCGCAGCCGGATCGCGGTCGCAGTGGCCTTCTCGATATCGTTGCAGGTCGGCGGATAGACGGCCAGGTCCTCGGTGGCGAATTGAACGATGTCCGGCCCTTCCGTCGTAACGTCTTTCGATTCCTTTTCCCAGTCCCAGTCGTCCTCGTCCGCGGCCAGGTCTTCGACCTCCCCGCCCAGCTCATGGTCTTCGAGAATCGGCGGCTTCTTGATCAGCTCGGTGATCCGGCGCTGCGTGCGTGACCAGTCGACGTAGAGGTTCCATTGCCCCGTCACGTCGCCCGCGATCAAGTCCGCGCGGACGACATCCTTGATCGCGGCCGAGCGGATGTAATGCTCGAGGAGGCTGATCTGCGCGAACGGGATATTTCCGTCCGGGCCGGTCGCGCCGACATGCTTGTGGTTCACGGGGAAGAGTTGTGCCAGCGTGCGCTTCACGCGCGCGTTGACGGCGTTGCGCACGGCCGGGATGTAGCACTGGGAGTTGCCGGAATACTGCTGGTTCTCGTCCGGCTGAGCGTTGTAGATGGACCAGTACTCCTCGCAGCGGTCCATCTGCTCCTGCTTGTTCTGGTAGCACTTCGCGATCTTCGGGTACAGCTTCGCCGCTTCGGTATAGGCGTCGGAATCGGGCTTGTCGGCCCAGTTCTCGATCTCTTCGCCTGTCTTCTCAGCGTCGAGCGCCCGCGCGTCCAGTGTTTCGACCGCGGGCTTGTCGTCCTGCTTTTTCGGCTTCTTCGGGCGAGCCATGGAGGGATCAGCCGATCACCTTGCCGCGGAGCTTGCGCTCGAGCGACGTGCCGGTACTGCGATCACGCGGCGTGCGCTTCGGTCGATCGTCGACGTTCGGCTTCTTCGACGTCTTCTCGGCAAAGAAGTCACCGACCGGACGCGACTCGGAGCGCGTACCCTGAAATTCGCGGCGCTTCTTCACGATCACAGACCCGGCTTCGACATCTTTTCGCGCATCGGACCGCCCGACATGCGTTCGCCGACCTTCTCGGCCTTGCCGTACGCGCCGCCCTGCTGCTTGCCCTTGTAGAAGTCCGACGGGTGCTGCGACGGCGCCTTGGGCGTGATTTTGCGATCGACTGCCATGTTCATCTCCGCGGCAAAGTAGTCAGATAGCTCACACCCTGCGGGTTCACGCCCATGTTCACGCCTTCCGGCAGGACGTCCGCTTGCTGCGAGCAGATCACGTACACGGCCGCTTCGAGCCCCTCGATGAGGGTACGGTGCGGACCAGTCTCGGGGAGCGTATTCCGGTTTCCCGCGCGGTCGACGGGATAGTTGTAGCCCCCGGCCATTGCGTTGAGCGTGTGCTTGGCGCCGTCCTGGTCGACCTGAAACAACCGTCGAGCCTTGGCCTCAGTGCGGATGAGCGAAGAGAGAGCACCGCGCGAGACGTTCGCGTACGAGCCGCGCATCGGGTACATGTTCGCGGCGCGAAGTGCGGCCACGATCGGCATGCGATCTGCCTGGTCGAGCACATCGGCCGGCAGCCATGTCGTCACGCGTGCGCGTGGAAACGCGGCGCGCACGAGCTGCGTGATGTCGGATACCGCTTCCTTGGGAGGTACTGGCGAGATCCAGTCAGCCACGACGACAATTCGCTGACCCTCGATGCAAACCAGAGCCGCGGTTGTCTCCGTGCCGTTCGAATTGAACGCCAGAGCAAGGGGATGCTGCTGACTCGGCTGGTACTCGGACACGATGTTCCACTGCCCGAAGTCCTCGTACACTGGAGAACCCGAGAACACGCGTTGGAAGTACGCGAGCGCGTTGAGGATGTCGCGCTTGCCACTGGGGAAGTTCAGGATCTCGGCGACAAGCTTCGGGTGCTGGCCTTGCCCGCCGACCAGCACGATGTCGCCGGCCTCGAAGAACGGCTGCATGCCCATGATGAACTGCACCTTGTCCCGATCCTGCGGGGCAGTGAGCGGGCGAAGCGCGAGCGTCACGCCGCGGCGGAGCATTTCCGCGCGCATCGGCTGCAGCAGCCATTCGTCGAGTGAGTTCTTCTCGATCGCGACGGCCGCGTCGCCATACCGAGCGGAGGTCTTGAAGGCGTCTTCGATCACCTCGTCCGGCTTCCAGAATTCACCGGACGAGGCATGCACGTAGATCTTAGTGCCGAGCCGACTCACCACGACGCGCCCGGTTCGATCGCTCTTCTTCACGTCCGTCGTTCGTGCGGGGTCGGTGATCACGACCTTCGGCAGCCACGGCGCCGGATCGACCGCGCACTCCCGGATATGCTCACTCTCGAACGGCTTGTCCTGCGAGCCGATCGCCATGAGCATGTACTCCTGCATAAAGCCGCGCAGTTGCCCGGCCCGCTCCATCTCGTCGCGCTTCCGACGGACCCAGTCCATCGGATAGCGCTCGGGCCACAATGCCTGCGTCTCAGGATCGTCGATGTCACCGTTGCAGATCGGATAGCGCCGGCTCGTCCAGTCCTGGTTCTCGCGAAGCCGGGTGATCATGCAGTCCTCGGCCAGCGGCGTGCCGGTGACCCGGATCTTGCCCTTGACCTTGTCCATCGCCGGGATCAGCTCGAGGTAGAGCTTCCTCATCGACGCGTCGACCGCAGCCTTGTCCTTGACCCGCTCCTTGTTCTCGATGTCGTCGAGGTACGCGCGATCGGGACGGATGTCGCGCCACTTGAATCCGCGGAACTCCTCTTCCCAGCCGTGAGCCTCGAGCAGGACGCCGTTCGAAAGCTCCATCTGGTGCTCGTTCCAGACCCGCCCCGATTCCTTCAGCCGGCCGAAAAGGCCCTGCAGCTTCGTATTTCGGGTCGCCTCGAACTTGATCGCCTCGAGACGCTGGCATGCCTTCGTGTACGTCTCGCCGATGATCAGGCAGTACCCGAAGTTGCCGAAGCACGCCTCGATCAGCAGGTGCTCCTCCGACAGCGTCGATTTCGCGCCCTCCCGGAACGCCTCGATCAGCACCCATTCGTCCGCGCATCGCCAGAGGTCCATGACCTCGACGTGGAACGCCGGAGACGCCTGCGGATGCCGATGCGGAAACAGCATCGCGGAACCGAGCGCCCGATCGTCCGAGATCGCCGTTAGCAACGCTCCACTGGTCAGGGCCATGACTTTCCTCCTCGCGGAGGATCATCAATGTTTTTCCCTTGCGCAGATTGGCGAGAGGGTTCGCGAAATTTCGTCACCCCCGTCCGGAGGGCCCCGGGTGGTCCCAGTGTTAGGTTTTCGTAAGACCAAGACGAGAATCGATCTCATTATGATCTGATAACGCCCCGTTTCGACCGATAGCGACCATTATGTCAAATATAGATGCACCGCACCAATCGTTATAAATCAATTACTTATGCCATTCCTCGACCTCGTCGATGCAGTGGTCACGGCAAATGCGACGCAGCATGAAAGCTTTTGAATATGACAGAAAGGAAATCGAATGGATGAAGGCGATGCAGGAAACGAGCATTTTTGAGGCACGCAGGACACCCTTCTCCTCCACCTTTCCTCCCTTTCGTCTCTCCTCGCCTGAGCCTTTCCTCGCGCGTACGTGCGCGCACGCGAGGAGGTTCGTGTTCGGAAACTACGAAGATTGCCGGCGGGGACGGATGTGTTTTAATTCCTGCGCAGGAAGAGCGGTCGCTCTCACGCGATCAACACACAAGACCATGGGCCACGGGGCATAGATGAAAAGGTATAGCGAGCTGTTGCAGGCTAAGGCCGATCAGGAGAAGGCTGACTTCGAGATGCGGCAAGCCGAAATTAATCGCCTGAACAAGCTTATGCGCGAAAGTCGCATGCGGTTTGAAGGGATGATGAGTGCGTACTTTAGGCCGGAGTTCACGAATTTCGTGAAGGAGATCACGGAGCATAAATTTTTCGCCGAGTACTCAGAGGTTCAGGACGCAGGTCTGACGAAGCGAGCCCAGGTGCTGTTTCGACTTCATCATGACGAAGATGAAGTTCCTCTGAATCGTACCGACTGCTGCGTATGGATCGAGCTCGACGCGGCCAATGGAATCGTGAACTGGGACTACCATGGCGATCTGCAGGTCCACGAAGATCACAAACTGCCGACCGGCAAGCTTGGAGACCTTGATGCCGAATGCATCGTCGCTCTTCCCAACCGCCTTACGGAATGTCTTGCGGCCTGCCTAGAAGGCCGCCGCGTCACGACTTATTGACAGGATCAGTGGACAGGCGCGTACGCGATGCCGTCGATGCGCGCCTCGTACATCCATTCGTCGCGATCGGCGAACCCGTGGATTTCCGCGCAGTAGTCGGCCATCTGCTCGAGCGTCGGCGGGATGGATGTCGAGATCGTGGCAAGCAGTGTGCCGTCAGGCGTGAAGATGGCGTACGCGATCATGTTCAACTCCGGACCGATTGAACGGGCGCAACCTCCCACCCGCTTTTTTTGAAGCGTTGCTAGGTCGCGGCGGGTATATCCGGCTTGGTCGACCTGCTGCGCCTTGGTGCGTTCAGCCATTCCGGTCGGTCCTGGCGGTGCGTCTCCGCCATTCAGCCACGTTTATCGAGCTGGCGCGACACCAGTTGTTCGGGCCTGGGCTAATGGGCCCCCGTCGGCCATTTCTTCTGAGTCGCGCTGCCTATTTGCGACGTCTGCTTCGTTGGCGATCTGGCAGACGCGACACACCCACCTCTTCCCTTTGGCTTCACGCAGCATGGCGACGATGTTCAGTCGCCAGAGGCGCTTGCATTGCGGGCAAATGGAGGACTCGAGTCGCATTCCAGAAAAGAATGCCCGGACGAGCCGGGCAAAACACCGTAGTGAAGGAGACGCGACCACGTTAAATCTGTTTCCCGCTCTGAACGATGCCGCACATGATCTGGTGCAGTTCGGTTGCGGTCAGTTCTTCTTGGTCTCCGCGAGCAATCGGCAAGGGCTTGCTGGTCCTTGCATAAAGCAGGATCACGCCACGTCTTATCCCCTTCGACGCGCTCGGCTTCGAATAGGCGATGCTGTTGGCAATGTACGTATAGCCTTCATCCGTCAGCGCCGTGAGGTACTTCGAGATCGTCCCGCGCGGCACCCCGATCTGCAAACCGAGACTCGCTTGAGTAAGCATCCCCTGCTGCTCGAGCAGATTGCAGATGCGATGCCCGACGAGGTCCGGATTGGACAGGTTGCGCAGCGAGATCATGCTTCTACTCCAACCCAGGACAACATCACGCGATCGAGTTCCGTCGGTGCCGGAATCCGGAACGGCATCGAAACACGCTCCGCGTCGCGCCGCCGGCTCTCGGCTATACGCGCGGATTTCGGCGTAAGCGGGATAGCGGCCGGGATTGGCTTCGCGGTGCGGGTGTAGCGCTTGGGGCTGCCCGCGGCGGAAACGAATCCTGCTTCGGCCAATGCATCGAGCTGACGAGCCGTCGCCCGCGGATGAATTCTCCGCACCTCGGCTATCTCATTAATCGTCATCGCACCGCGCCGTTCCAGCAGTTCGCAGATGCGTCGCTGCGCGGATCCTTGCCGCTCGATTTGCTTCATTGGCGCCCTCCTAAAACTGGTACGTTGCCGTTCCTCAGCGGTGTTACGATCTGCGATTGCGACAGCATCAGGAGGACGCGATGAGCACCCACGATTTTTCGGAGTTCCCTTCTGACGAACAGGAAGACGCTCTTCAAGTAATCAACCAGGCCAAGCTCGATCCGCGAGAATTCAAGATCACGGACAACGAGGACTATCCAGCGGGCGGCCGTATCGGCGCCATTCGCAGACAAGTGACGGTGACAAGAATCACGAACGACACCGTGCGGATTTATGAGGCCGGTGATCGGACCACCTGGGTAGCCGACATCGGTTCCGACATCAAGGCCGGTGCATTCAGTGACTGAGATCGTCGTCATGCGTCTTGCTCCGCCACCACCCAGCTAAACGGCAGATACACATACGGGCGGCGACTCTCACTAGGTCCGAACTGCATGCACTCGCGGTTGAAGAACAGCGCGAGCGACCGGCGTTGCGTTTCGCCGTTGCGCGCCTTTAGCAGCGTCAGGAACGCGTCCGGTTCGTCGACGCTCTCGTCGTCCTGATCCTTCTGCGCCGACCATACCGAAAACACGTTGTCCGCGGCGTCGGTGATCTTTCCGCTGCCGCCGACGTCCATCTTTCCGGGGCTGCGCTTTTCGTCCTGACCTTTGCGCGGGTGCGCAACGAGGTGCACGTGCACGTTGTACTGGCGCGCGAAGTTGGCAAGCAACCGCATTGCCTCCTTCTGCGCCGTCATCGCACCGTGGCCGTCTTCCGGGACGTCCGTCATCATCAGGCTGTCGATCACGAAGTGGCGGATCCCGTAGCGCTTGAAGCCGTACGTGAACACCGTCACGAGACGTTCGATTGCCGCGACACCGACAAGATCGAACACCCACATCCGATCGCGCAGCCACGCGCCCATATGGTCGAGGTACTCCGGTGCGGGGCGATCAAGGCCGCCCAGCTGCTTCGCGATCCGCTTGCCCTGCATCTCTGGCCGCATCTCGCCCGAGAAGACGCATGCTCGCTCGCCCTGGCACATCAGGCCGATGAGCACCTGCCCTAGCAGCAGCGACTTGCCGTGCCCGTTGATGCCAGTCCAGACCGTCACCTCGCCCGGGCGGAATTCAAACCACAATTCGTTGCGGCCGCAGAACGAGAGGTACGGGCAATTTGCGTCCTCGTGCACCGGGTAGAACATCGATTTGACGTTCGACCAGAAGCGCTCGATCGACTTGAGCTCGTCCGGATCGAAGCCCGATGCCTGATCGCAGCACCGGCGAAAATCCTCAGCCTTGGCACCAGACAGCAGGTATTCGTTCGCATCCTTCGATTCGCCGAAGAACACGACGCGGCAACGCTCGATACCGAGCCGATTTGCGACCTCCTGAGCTCCCTTCCGACCGGCCTCATCGTTGTCGTAGCAGAGCAGGATCTCGCTGAAGCGCTCGAGGCGCTCCCAGTCGCTGTCGATCCACTGGTGGTTGCCGGCACCTGCGTTCACCGACAGCGCCGGGATCCCGACCTGGTGCAGCGTCATGGCGTCGATCTCGCCCTCAGCGATCGCGACCACGCGCTGGGCCGGGTCGATCAGGTTCCAGCCGAACAGGCACGGCTCAGCACCGGCTTCCTGCCGCATGTCCTTCTTGTCCGCGATGTTCCGGTACTTGGCGTTGATCAGCTCGCCGCCGCGGAGGTACGGGAAGACGATGTGCGTCTTCGGCCCGTTGGTCTGCTCGGCGATCTGGAATGCCTTCACGGTTTCGGGCGAGATGCCGCGGCCGCCGAACCACTCGTCCAGCAAGCTCGTCGGGCGCGTCGCCTTCGGCCGCGCCGGACGCTGATACGTCGGCGCCTGCCGCTTCGGAATGTCGTCGCGGACGCCGAGGAACTGCTTCGCCTCGCGCATCGCGTCGGCCACCGACAGCGACCGGCACGCACACCAGAGATCGAGCAGATCACCAGCCTCGCCGCTCGCAAAATCCTTCCAAATACCCCGCTTGGCGCCGCTGAGGCACACCGACAGGCTCTGCCCCTTCTCGCCAGCCGTGCTGCCGGATTTCCACTCCTTGCCCGACTTGCGAGCGTTCGGCAGGAGGTGTTCGGCGATGGTCTGCGCGTTCTGCGCCATCAGCTCGGCCAGTTCTCGCGCGTTCATGCCCGAGCTCCCTGACGGACGCCGTTGGCCCAGAGGTGCGCCGATCGTTCGCTGCAGCCTGCGTTGGTCGCCTGCCACTGGTACGTGAAGCCGGCGGCCTTCCACCACGGAACCGCCGTGCCGCCGTCGAAGAGATCACCGTCAGCCGGACGAGGCTTCGCGAATTCCTCGAAGTGCCGATCACGACCGAAGAACGTCGACGCCTGCTTGACGTACGGCGTACCGATGTTTCCTGCCGCCTTCATCGCCGCAGCGTAGGCGACCACTGCTGCGACCAGCCCCCCCGGATCGATGCCTTCACGGATCCGAGCGTTCCAAGCCCGCTGAGCTGCCTGCTTCGAATTCGAGCCTTCGCGTTTCGGATACTGCTGCCACGCTTCATCGAATTTCGAATCGCACGAACGAGTAGGTTTACTTCCTGGTTTAACTTCCTGTTTTGTGGTGCTGTCAGCACCTACCCCTCCCTGCTGTGAGCACCTACCCCCGGTGCTGTCAGCACCTACGGTAGGTGCTGTGTGAACATACCCGTCGGTGCTCTCAGCACCTACTCCCCCCATGGATGCACCCACCCTCAGAACGTACTGATTCGGGAGGTTGACGCCGTTTTGCGTCTGGCGGCGGATCTCGATCAAACCCTTCTTCTCGATCTCGGCGATCGCTCGACGCACGGAATCCCGGCTCATACCGCATTCCTTGGCGAGAGTGTCGTGTGACGGGTCGCAACGTCCCGTGTGCGCGTTGCAGCAGTTCGCGAGCATCAACAACACGAGCTTCTGAAGGGCCGGCAAGTCCTGCTCGACGGCCCATGTCATGGCTTGGAAGCTCATCGCATCGACTCCTGGATGGCCAGTTCCATGACGAGTCTCTGGTCGACGCTGCGTGCACGGATCTCGTCGTACATAGCCTGCTTGCAGACGCGCCGCCAGAGCGGCGTTGCGGCCGGCGATTCGAGCAGCTTGCCGATCGCGCAGATACGGAGCTCGCGCTCGTAGTCGGCGCGGGCCTGCCCGGTCACTTCGGTCACGTCCGCCTGCTCGATCGACCAACCGGCGAGATTCGGCACGCTGAATCGTCGCAGGCGCAGCGGCGCCGAAAACACCTGACACGGCGGAGTCGTAACGACCACATCATCTTCAATGGCTTTCATGCTTACCATCCTTGCCAACAATCCATTAAGGATTACTAAACGGCAATAAAAAAGCCCCGTACTTTGGGCGATGGGCTGGTTAGGCCAACGTCTTGCCGAGTGGGCCGGCGCGACTCATCGCCCAAAAAACGGGGCACCCACTTTCTTTATGTCGATGACCAATCGACGCACATAATCTAACCCGGATTCCCGGCCATTTCTGGTCCAGAGGGCCACTGACACCACGAATGAGTGATAGTGGTTCGTCCGAGCCTTACCAGAAGCGCCGCCACTACCAGAAAAGAAGTCGCCTAAGGCCTTGTCGCAGACAGCGATATTGCGCGAACTGTGTCGCCCCAAGCGCCGCACGGCGAGCGGCCCTGGCGAAGTTCACCACCACATGCTCGATCACTTTCTCCATTCCGTAGAGCTCACAGAATGCCGGATACACCTTCATAACCTTGTTCGCGAAGATCACCATGTTCTCGAACAGTCCGAGTTTCTGTTTGCTGACGTTCTCAGCGATCTTCGGCGGCTCGCTGCCCTGAATGATCGGTTCCATTTTTTGATTTTCGCAAGACCACTTACGCAGCCTTGCCGAGGCCAGGATTAGCTCGATAACCGAGCGGATCCGCCAGCCATCGATGCACTTCGGCGTTGCTGTAGCAGGAGTGCGTGCGGCTCATCCGGATCGGTTGGGGCGCCTTGCCGGCGAGCCCCAGTTTCCGCCAGGACTCGCGGCACATCGGAATAAAGGGCGCGATCTGAGCCCATTTGGAGAGGCCGACCCGCGGGAGGATCGGCTCGGTCGGCTTGCCGGAATCGGCCCGCGCTGCTGTCTTATTCATATTCCCTCACTTGGTAACCAGTGAGTGAATATTGGTAGCAATTCAGCCTAGGTAATAGGCGCGAACGTCGCGGAAAGTTGGCGCGGACAATTGGGTAGTCGGTCGAAAACCCGCTTCCGTATTGGGACTCCTTGGCGCGGACAACCAACCCATTAGTGCGTTTCGGCGTTGAACCAACTCGATCCAATCACTTTCCGCGAGGCCCCGTTGGTAACCCATCAGCTCGCAGAATTTGTGCCATCACTTCAGCTACGCGAGAAGATGTGCCTTGCCCGACGAACCAGGCAATGACATCATCCGATTTTGGAGCAGTGGACCGGTCATTGGGATCGTAACTGCTCCACCACTGGACCGCCCCTTTGACTAACAGCTTAAGCAACATAGTTTCGTGACCACCACAAAACTCGCGCAGCGTCTTTACAGTTTTATTTGGGACGGATTGGTCTTGGGGTACGGGCCGCTTCAGCAGATTTTTTTCGATTGCCCATTCCATCCACGATGGAGGCTTCAGCTTTGCGACGGCCCAGTCCACAAAGTACTGTGGGGTTGCTCGCGATGGATGATCGCCGCTATCCCAAAGAGACTCATACAACGCCAATCGCTTCTCGTATGTGTAGCCCTCATCTGGGTCGTGCTCGAGCCCATCGAGCGTTTCAAGATACGAAATGAAGCGCACTCTGTCGTCCATCGAGCGATATTCGTAATCAAACTTCGTGCTTGGGCTCAGATCAGACATCAGCATCAGGCCCTGACTACGGGTCCATGTATCGTGCAAGAACCAAAGCTGCAACAGCGTCGGAACTCCTCTCCGTTCGTTAAGATCGGCCTCGATCCTCGACAATGATGCCGCTAGGTCTTTTGGTGCGTCCTTGAGAACCACTCGCTCTGCGGGTGAAAACCAAAACGAAGGTAGTGTGCGTCGCTGTTTCGTAAGATACTGAAGGAAATCGGTTTTCCGGATGCACAGATGTCGACAGGCTTCATCGAGTTGCATCGTGCTCACTGACTTGGGGGATCCATACTCAAGGTACTCGGTGATTGCAGTCATGAAATCTCGACGGAAAATCACCTCGGCACCGCTAATCCAATAGCAGCGTTCGTAGTCACTATGTTCTGCAAGGAATTGGTTCTCGTCGCTCTCCGTATCCAATATGGCTGCATCTACTATTGGTTCGGTGACGACGAGCAGCCCGTTCGCTATCGCATGAAGCAATTCGAACTGACGATCTCCCGGCTCCTCTTTCGCCCATTCCCTCGCCAGCTTGGCAATGCTGTGAGACTTTCTCAAATGCTCCACGGCGCTCCCTCATGCCCCCTTAAAGAAAGCCGCGCCAGCAGGGTAAGGGAGCCCTGCGTTCGCCCCGTCGAGCTAGGCGCGGTTGAACCGATTATGCCGTACCGAATTGGCGCGGCATGTTGCGACGCAACTTACTGTTGAGCAAGCCAGTAGTCCGGATCCTCCAGCTCTGGGATCGGGTTCCAGCTTTCGAAGCACGGCCCGCATCCCTCGAACGCATACATGTGGAAAAGCAGGGACAGAGATTCCTCAAACCCGGTCCGCTCGTCGCCGTCCAGACTCGTCACGGCCTCGCTCATCTTCGCAGCAGTCTGACGAGGATAGTTGTGCTCCGGATCTGCCCGCCACTCGCGCATCTTTGACACGAAAGTCTCTACGCCGGCCCGGTACGCCGGAGACAAATAGCGCTTAGTCATGATCGCCCTCCCCGCTTGCTTGCTCGGCCCTACGCCGCCGACTCTTCGGCTTTTCGAGTTCTGCCAGCGCGGTCACCTTGTCACGGAACTCCTGGAAGCCTTTGTCCTCGAGAGCCACGAAATACAGATTCCTGAGCTTTTTTCCTTCAGGCGTTTGCGCGAAGAGCGCCTCGCGAAGTTCTCGAGCCTTCGTGCGAATATAGGAATCGCGATGGTCTCGGCCGACCGCATGCATGCGCAGGCACCAGTTGTCGCAGTCTTCGAACTCTCGTCGCGGACCTTTGGCACCCTTGGGACGTGCTCGCTGTAAGGCGAAGCTAATGCCGTTTTCGTCCCAAAAAATCGATCGATATCCTCGTCGCCATTCGGTTCCTGCAGGAATGACACCTTCAGCTTCCAGATGCGCGCGGGTGCCAACGTAACATGCATAGGCAAGAGTTCTGTCCATGACGATGGACAACTCGCCGGCGGACGGAACAACTGCGTTGGGATTGATTTTCTCAGTCATGACGCACCTCGTTGTCGGCGACCTGGATGGCACCAACGGCAGAATCGAGCAACCCTTTGGCTATCCCCACCGATGTGAGTACGGCATACAACGCGCTTGATTTTTCAGTGCTATTGGCCGCGGTTTCGCTCAGCACGTCGAGCGCAACCGTCAGATGGCACGACGATGCTTCCAAGGCATCTAACAACGGTAGACCGCCGGTGATCGACAAGAGGCTGGTCATCACGCTGACGTTCGGAAGCGTCTCGGGCAGCGTCTTCAGCGCGCGAATGTCAGTCATGGCGCACCTCCGCAGACTCGTTCACGCGCTTGGCCAGTTGCATGCCTTCCAGCATCCGGTCCGCAACTTCAGTCAGGTACTGACCGACGATTTCCGCAGCGTTCAGCAGGCCAAGGTGAGCCGCATGTCCGAGCGGTTCGGCGTTCGACATTCCCGGTTCGCAGCTGCTGTTATGAACCAATCGAGCGATTGTCGTGATCGCATCAGACGCGCGGTACACGTCGGCGATGAGGTTCGCCGGAACCATGGCGAATTCGCTGTCGTCGCCGGTGACCCAATGGTCACTCATCATCGCGCCGCGAAACGTCGGATCGGTGTAGTCGAGTCGGGAAGTGGAAACTGCGGGCGCGTTTGAACCAGGCATTTCGGCCTCCTATGGATGTGGAGACCCGCGCCCCATCGCCAAATGGGGTGGGCGGGCGAATGACAGGGTTGGCGAACCGGCCCATAGGAAACCGGCAGACCCGAAGGTCTCCCCACCATCGCCCACCCGTAAATTGTACAGGCGTGCTGTGGCCTACGGACGTAAAAAAACCGCACTTCGGCGGTTGTCCGCCTATGGAGTCAGGTCGCCAAACCCGATCACTGTTGTTTCAGCGATGAAACCAGAGTAGCCCCGCAGAAACCCTTGGTCAAGAGGAATTTTGTAAACTGTTCGCCACGGTGGGAACGTATGGTCAACAGCTTGGGAGACGCCAATGACGAAACAAGAAGACGACCGATGGATTCCGTTGGAAGAAGCCGCGAAGATCATGAACCGCAGCCTGCCTCGGATCAGGAGCCAGATGCGGAATGGCCGGCTCCAACGCGATCGGCACTTTCGCCGCGTAGGTGACGGCGAGTTCGAACTCAATGTTCCGGAGTACCTACGATGGCTTGACGAAGAAAAGGAAGCGCGGAAGCTCCCCTTGGTCGAACGAGTGGTTCGTCAAATCGAGAGAGATGAGAAGCAAATCAAGGAAGCGCTCGACAATATCGCCAAGAAATCCTCTCCACCGCAACTTACGCCAAAGTCAAAATCCAAACCCAAGCTGATACCTCTTAGTGTGTGGGCCGAAGAAACGTTTGGCGAATATGCTCCCCCGCTACGCACAATTCGAAATTGGGTCAAGAATGGGATGATCCACCCTACCCCGAAGAAAATTGGAAGCAAGTACTACGTCAGCCCGGACGCAGAATACATGACGGCATCCGACCTAAGGGTTCGCCGGATGGTTGGATACTGACGAGCGCGACATCGACCAGGAGGAGACATGCAACGCAACCAGCACGACGATCTCTCGATCAACTTCGACGAGTGGCTACGGTCAAGGATCGGGACCATCAAGAGAAAAGGCGTCGATCACGCAGGCGCCCACGGCACCGACGAGGCTCGCGAATTGCGCATTGCTTTACGAGCGGTTGAGCTATATGCGGACCGACATCCCCGCCCTGCTCAGGTCAACCAGAAGCAGGCGGCCGAGATGCTCGGGGTGAGCGCTCGGACCGTGCACAACATGATCAAGTTCGGGACGCTGCGGCTGAACCGCTGCGGTCTCATTCCGATCGAGGAAGTGGACAAGTTGCTTGCCATCGGATCATAGCTACTTCGTCCAGTTGATCCCACGGCTGCGGTCTGACCGATCGGGGTTTAGAGCGTTGTTGATCTGCTCCCACGTGATCATCGGCGTTCCGTCGATGCGCCGCGGCGCTTTGATGCCGAGAGCGCGTTCGATCCAGCGGATCTGGGCTGCCCCTTGCTTTAGGCCGCCGGTCAGTTCGATCAGTTCTTCCTTCGACAAGATCGTCATAGGACTCAACTCGGATCGCTGTCGACGATAGCGAAGAGACCATTCAGTCGATCGCTCCACACGACGCCATTGCTGAACTCCTCGAGTTCTTCATCGGTGACCTCATACTCGCTGGGAGCGCCAAGCGGATACGATTCATCCTCTGCTTCATAGTATTTCTGAAGAAACACTCGCTTCACGATGCGACCTCCAATATGAGGTTAGTAGCGGGGAAGATTCGCTTGCAGCTTGGCATGGAGCGTCACGAGAAAGTTTTCGACGAATCTCATCGTGACTGACTCGTTAATGTCTATCGACCAACCGAACGAACCGGAGGTATCGAGCGCGACCTCGCTGCCCTCGGTAAACAAGATAGCCCAGACTTCCGTCGCGACAACCTGCTCGCCCGGCAGTCTCTCAACCGCAAAAAATCGATACCGCCCAACAAGCTCATCGTCTTTGAATGCTTGATCAAACACACACTCCACCATCCCGTGCGGCGTAGAGATTGCGAAGTTAAGTACAACATCCGTGTTGGAATCGTGAAGAGACAAGCTCAGGCTCGAGCATATTCCTGCCTCGATACCTTGTCTTAATGCTTCTCGAATACATATAGCAACAGGCGAAAGTCGATTGGCCTTCGTTGCAATGCGCTGCACCTGGACTGTAGATCTGGCAGACTCGTATGCCGTCGACATTGATATTGATCCCCCGTTTTGTGGCCCGACGATCGTAACACGCACTCAGATAGTTGGTTTCCGCTTCTTCAAACGTTCAACATACCTTCGGGAAACATCGCACTCAAGCGCTCCTGATCAGCCATGTATCTGTCCACCTCACCGATCTTCATTGCGGTCCGATATGCAAGGCCGGACCAGAGAACAAGCGCACCATGCGCGAGATCTCGAAACTTCCCGGCTGCGTCCTGATCGGGAATTGCGGTCGCCCGCGCAAGCAGCGAACTGATCACCAGTTCGGCCTGAGCAGTAAGTTCGCCGTAGCTCAAACCTTCGAGGATCGGCATTACACGGTCTCAGAAGTTGTTGCGGATTCCGCCAGCATATCGTCAGCTGGATAAAGCTGCAGCATCGCACGCGCAGCCTCGACGTTCGACGTCGTCAACCACTCTTCCCAGTCGCCCGGATGCAGGATCACAACGGCTCGCTTCTCGTCCCCGAGTTTGTGCATGCGGGAGAAGATCGGGTGCACCTCGCCGTTCACGGTGATCATCGACATCGTGTGATGGTCGACGCCGTCCGGGCCCGTCAGCGTCCGCCAAATGCCCGCGACACACATCGTGCGCCATTCGGCCAGTCCGATCCGGTGCCACACATTCTTCCCCGTCTCGTAGCACGACTCATAGATCCACTCGGCCGGGATTAGGCAGCGGCGCCCGGCACGCCACGCCGGCCCGTACAACGGAGACTTGCCGAGGTTGTCATCGCGCACGTTCATCGTGCTGCGCATAATCGGCGGCTTGCGCCCCTGCTCCTTCGCCTTCTCGACGTTGGCCTTCTGTAGTGCCCGAGGCCAAAATCCGAAGCCCGCAGCCAACGGTTTGAGCTTTCCATCGACGTTCGCAACGATCGGCGCGAGATAGTCCTGGTAGATCTCGGGCTTCCAAGGGAAGTCCCGATACAGGTCACTGAACGGCTCGATCCTCAACTCTCGGATCTCGATGTCCTCATGCGGCGCTCGGTAGTGTGTACACATGCCCGTCTCCCCCGATTTTGGTCTTGACCGCAGCAGCTTATCTCGAAATATACTGTGTTTTTATACAGTATTTCAGCCGTGATCAAGCCACAGTGGGCATACATCTGGGAGTACGGATTCCAAGGCGAGAAGAATCGCCTGAGGACCCCGATCGAGCTCACAAAACGTGAATTTGAGTTTTGGATCGACAAGGACCCGCGGTCGACGTTCCTCGGCCCATGCGAGCCGATCGAAGCAACCAGGATCGATCGCAACCGCATCCCGCTCACGGATCCGCGGTTCAAGCTGAAGCCGGCGGTCCCGGAGTTCGACGCCCCGACAGAGGACGA
This sequence comes from Burkholderia sp. RF4-BP95, assembly GCF_001521985.1. Lineage (NCBI taxonomy): Bacteria > Pseudomonadati > Pseudomonadota > Betaproteobacteria > Burkholderiales > Burkholderiaceae > Burkholderia > Burkholderia sp. RF4-BP95. The sequence continues at coordinate 200,122 of NZ_LOSX01000092.1, forward strand.
GCTTCGCGCGCTATGGCGCGAATACACCGATCTTCAGGTGCGGTGGCTCATCCTCGAGATCCGCGCGCTCAGGAACTCGCTCGAGCGCATCGAGGAGTGGTACGTCTATACCGACAAGAACGTCAAAAACAAGGGCGATCTAGCCGGCGCACAGGGACAGTTGCATCGATTGATGCATCTGCTTCGCGAGGAGATGAGGCGTGCTGGGATGCGATAAGTTACCGTCGCGATCATTCCGAGAAAGTAACGTTCTACAACCACGGGAATGAGAAGCCCCGCACGGTGCGGGGCTTCGTGATTCATCGGTGGCACCAGCTCAATAGCAGAGCGTATACAGCCCGGTAACACCGTTGTAGATAAACGTGCAGCGTGACAAAACGTCTCGACCGATCAGACCAAAGATGCCTTGCGCAGCAAGATTTGCTTCTGTCACTGGAAGAGCGGGCACGGTAAAAGGCAGCCCGTTTGGGGCGCCAATCGCGAGTTCCACGTCATATTGATTGCATGAAACCGGTGCACCGTTTGTCGATGAAGTGTGCACCGGAATCGTTCCCGTCGGCTGCAACTTCAACGGCGCAAGCAGGCTTGGATCTACAGACGTATGGCTTGCACCTGTGTCGATAAGGAAGATACCCTGCGTCGGTGCCGGCAACGCTACCCCCGCGGCTGTCAAAGCAGCCTGGCGCGGAACGCTACTGGCAAGGACAACATGGACCAATGGTCCCATAGGACCGATCTGGAGATTTATGCTGGGCACGGGACAATATAGCGACGCGTAAAGTTTGCGGCTGGTTCGAGACGGCTGATTTGCTTGACCAAAAATGGTTCCAACCCGAATCGCTGGTAGCCAATTTTCAAGGCGTCTTCATAGGAGTCGAATTTCTCGACGACCTCATTCTTCTTGATCAGTACAAACTTCCCTTCGTCGTTGAGCAATTCCGGCAGCAGGCGCTTGTATGTCGCAAGCTCCTGTTCAAGTTCAGCGGCCATGACGAACTCCCAAAGTGATGTGCCCCGTCCCGCAGTGATGTTCCATCCGTCACTATCGACGTGATGTTAACACTGGACAATAGCAGACGAATGTAGGAAAAGACGCGGATTTTAACCCTATTTCATGATTCCAGCCCGGTTCTTGTCAGGTTTTCGGACGGGGCCTACAACGCATGCGGTGGCCGTTTCGTTACAAGCAACGACTGTACCGACGCGATCAACGCCCACTCGATATTCGATCCGCGCGCATCGTGGACGCGCGCGTGTCCAGATAGTCACCCCACCATTGCATCATCTTCCGGCGTTCGGGCAGGTACTCGGCGTGGTTGTACGCCGCTCGGACGCCGTCGCGCTCGCTGTGCGCCAATTGGCGCTCGATCCAGTCACGGTTGAAATTGTGCTCGTTCAGGATAGTCGATGCCAGGCCGCGGAAGCCGTGCCCGGTCATCCGTGAGTGGTAACCCATCCGGTACAGCGCGTACAGGATCGTATTCTCGCTCATCGGTTTCTTCGAACTCGAACGGCTGGGGAACACGAACTGGCTTTGGCCGTTCAGTTCGCGCAGCTTCGCGATTACCTCGAGCGCCTGCTTTGACAGCGGCACGATGTGTGGCGTGCGCATCTTCATCTTCTCGGCCGGGATGCGCCACTCCTTCTTCTTCTCGTCGATCTCGGTCCACTCGGCGAACCGCAGTTCGCTCGTCCGTACAAACGTCAACGCCATGAACTGCAGCGCTAGGCGCGTCTGAAAGTCGCCGTCGTACGCGCTGATCTTCTGCATGAGCTCCGGCAGCTCGGCCTCGCTCACGCGCTTCATGTGCACGACGGTACGGGTCTTCAGCGCACCGCGAAGATCGGGAGCCGGGTCACGCTCTGCCCGGCCGGTGGCAATCGCGTACCGAAAGATCTGACTCGTTGCCTGGATGGCCTTGTGCGCCAGCTCGATCGCGTCGCGGGCCTCAATCTTTCGAATCACCGCGAGCAACTCGGGCGCCGTGATCTCGGCGATCGGCCGCGCTCCGAGCACCGGAAACAGTTCGCGTTCGAGAAGCTTCATGATCCGATCCGCGTGCCGAACGCTCCAAGCGCCCTTCTTCTGCTCATGCCACTCCCTCGCGATCGGCTCGAACGAGTTCGCTCGGTCAAGGCTGCGCTGCGCCTTCACGCGCTTCTTTTCATGCGAGGGATCGAGGCCACCGCGTAACTGATCTTTAATCTCGTCACGGGCCTTCCGAGCGGCCAGCAAGGTCACCGCCGGATAGACCCCGAGGGCCATCCGTTTCTCCTTGCCGTCGATGCGATACTTCAACCGCCAGTACTTCGAGCCGCTCGGCATGACCTCGAGGTACATGCCTTGGCCATCGGCCAGCTTGTAGGACTTTTCGCGGGGCTTCGCCGCACGGACAGCGACATCGGTAAGGGGCATTTGAGCGCGGGGGCATTTCGATGCCCCTGATCGGAGGAAACTGCCCCCTACGATGCCCCCGGGTTACGTGGGTGTCAATGGGAAACGCTGGGCAACGCTGGCAACAAAAAGCCCCGTAAGTGCTTGACTGACGGGGCTTTTTGGCCAAACATTGGATTGCTTGGGAGTATATGTGGTGCGTGAGGCCGGACTCGAACCGGCACACCCTTGCGGGCGTCAGGACCTAAACCTGGTGCGTCTACCAATTTCGCCACTCACGCGGATTTCTGTCGCCCAATCGCATGGCACGCAAGATGCGTTCTCCACGCGCCCGGGGCTTCATGCCGAACTGAAAACCGGCACACCCGATCAGGCGAGCGCGAGATTCTACCCGATCTGCGCAGCGTTGTCTCGCCCCACCGGCGCCCGTCGAAGAGCGGTGCTAGAATGCCGCGCTCGACGTGCCGGCCATGCGCCGGCGCGCGTCCCCGAACCCGCCTCCGCCACGATCCCACCCGTGAACTTCGACGACTACTGTCAGCAAAAGGCCGCCCCCGCAGGCTCCAGCGTCTACTACGCGCTGCGCCAGGCGCCGCTCGCCGCCGAACCGCGGCTGACGGCCCTGTTCGCGCTGCGCCGCGAACTCGAGGAAACCGTCAAGGAAACCAGCGATCCGACCGTCGGACACACGAAGCTCGCGTGGTGGCACAAGGAACTCGCGGCGCTCGCCGCCGGCGAACCGTCGCATCCGGTCACGAAGGCGCTCGCGCAACACCACCCGGCGATCGAGGCCGAATCCGACGCGCTGCGCACGCTCGTCAACGGTTACGGGATGGATCTCGAACAGGCACGTTATCTGGATTTCGCGAACCTGCAGCGCTACATCGCGCAGGTGGGCGGCACCTTCGCGTCGCTGGTCGCGCGCGCAAGTGCCGCGAATCCGGCCGACCCGCAACCGTGGGCCGCGGATGCCGGCCGCGCGCTGATGCTCGCGCAATTCGTGCAGGAACTCGGCAACGACGCGCGGCACGGCCGCATCTATCTGCCGATCGACGAACTGCAACGCTACAACGTGACCGCTGCCGACCTGCTGAACCGCCGCTACAGCCCGGCTTTCACCGAGCTGCTGCAGTTTCAGACGGGCCGCGCACGCGACGCGCTGGCCGCCGCCGACGCAGCGGTCCCCGCATCCGAGCGCCGCGCGCAACGCACATTGCGCGCGCAGATTGCACTGGCCGGTGCGCTGCTCGACGAAATCGAGCGCGACGGCTACCAGGTGCTGCACCAGCGCATCGCCCTGACACCGATCCGCAAGCTGTGGATCGCGTGGCGCGCGGCGCGCCGCCGCTGACCCGCGCCGTCACCCTCCCCGGCATCACACCTTCAGCAGCGGCAGCGTATCGAAGCGCTGCTGCAGCACGTGCGTCGCATCGAGCCCCCACCACGGCCCGAGCACGGTCGCATACAGCTGGCGGAAATCGACGGCGACCGGCAGGTTGCCGTTGCCGTCGAGATGCCCGAGTGCCGGCGCCGCGCCGTACAACCCGCCCGCCACGCGCCCGCCCATCACGAAATGCGGCGCGGCGGTGCCGTGATCTGTGCCGTTGCTCTGGTTCTCGCGCACGCGCCGCCCGAATTCCGCATACGTCATCACGAGCGTCTGGTTCCAGCGTCCGAGTTCGATCAACGCGCCGCGCATCGCACTCATCCCTTCCGCGAACTGCTTGAGCAGCGCAGCCTGCTGCCCCGGCTGGTTCTGGTGCGTATCGAAACCGTTGAGCGTGAGCCGCAACACCGCGACGCCGTCCTGCGCGCCGGGCCCCGACGCCTCGCATGCCGCGAGCACCTGCATCGCGGTCTTCACCGATGTACCGAACGTACCGGCCGGAAAGGCGGTCCTGAACTCGCGCATGCCGCCGCGCGGGCGCAGCCGGTCGGCCGCCTTCACGATGTCGTTCTCGACGTCGATGATGTGCGCGAGCGCCGGGTTCCGCTCGCGCAGCGACGACGGTTCGGCCAACCGCGCCGCGCGGATGAACTGCGCTGGATTGACGAGCGCGATCGCGCGCGCGCCGTTCGCGAGCGGCCCCATCTCCGCGCTGCCGAGCACGACGCCGTCGGCCGCGAAGCCCGGCGGCACCGGCGCCTGCGCGAACGTGCGCGTGAGCCAGCCTTCGTGCAGGTACTGGTCGGAGCGCGACGCGGTATCCCAGATCTCGATCGAGCGGAAATGCGACAGGTTCGGCTGCGGATAGCCGACGCCCTGCACGACCGCGACCTGCCCGTCGCGCCACAGCGGCATCAACGGCGCGAGCGACGGGTGCAGCCCCGTATGCGCATCGAGCTGCAGCACCTGATCGCGCTTGATGCCGATGCTTCGGCGAAACTGGTAGTAGAGCGGATCGGCATACGGCACCACGGTGTTGAGGCCGTCGTTGCCGCCCTTCAGCTCGACGAGGATCAGCACGTTCGCATAGCCGGCCGCCGGCTGCCGCCCCGCCGCGGCGATCGATGTCGCCGCCTGCGCGGGCGGCTGCCACAACGACACGCCCGCCGCGGCCGCGGCGCCCGTCAGCGTCAGAAAATCACGTCGGTTCATCGTGCATCCTTCGGTTCGCCGCGCGGCATGGCCACCGCGGCAGCGCGCCTGTTCGTCGTCGTTTCGGTCATTTCAGTTGATAGGCCGGATCCATCAGCAGCGCCTCGAGATACGCGCCGCCGGCCGAGTCCGTATCGATGGCCGCGACCGGCGACACCGGCAGCACCGCGTGCTGCAGTTGAAGCTCGGTCGACAATCCGGCAATCGCCTGCGGCCGCGCACGATACTGCGCAAGCCAGCGTTCGAGGTCGAATCGCAGGCCGCCGCGCGCGGGCCGGGCCGGCGCGCCACGCATGCCGGCAACCGACGCGGCGTCGGCAACCGGTATCGCGTGCGCACGCGCATTCGGCGACGGTGCCGCCATTGCATGCGCCGGCGCCCGCATGCCGGCGGTCTCGGTCGCGCGGAACAACTGCTCGACGAACTGCTTGCGCGCAAGCAGCGTCGTGCTGTTGATCCACATCGCGCCGCCCGGCCAGCCCTTCACGTTCGGCGGATAGAACAGGTTCTGCCCGAGCGTGCGCACGGTGTTCGCGAGCATCTGCGGATCGCCGTACGCGACGTCGAACAACCGCACCGATCCGACGACGAACTCGGCCGGCGACTTCACGAGCACGCCGCGATTGCGCGGATCCCAGAATTCGTCGGTCGACCAAAGGGCGGCGAGCGCCGCGCGTATGTCGTAGCCGCTCGCGCGAAACCGTTCGGCGACGATATCGAGCGCGCCGGCCTCGGGCGTATCGGATACGAACTCGCGCCACAGCTTGCCGGCGATGAAGCGCGCGGTGTCGGGCCGCTTCAACAGGATGTCGAGAAAGCCGTCGCCGTCGAACGCACCGGTCTCGCCGAGTATCGTCTTGTCGCCCGCGTCGTGCCATTCGGGCCGCACCACGAAGCGCAGCGTATCGGGATCGACGCTCCAGCCGGTCATCGCGCGCGCGGCCTCGGTGACGTCGTGCTGCGTGTAATGCCCTTCGCCGAGCGTAAACAGCTCCATCACCTCGCGCGCGAAGTTCTCGTTCGGACGGCCCTTGCGGTTGCTCGCGCCGTCGAGATACTGAAGCATCGCCGGATCTTTCGCGACCGCATGCAGGAGCGCGCCGAAGTTGCCGAGCGCCTCGCGGCGAAACAGCGCATTCTGCGCGGCCATCGTCTGCGGATACGGGACCTTGTCCTGCCCGGACGTGAAATGCCCGTGCCAGAACAGCGTCATGCGCTCGGTGAGCGGCGACGGCGTCACGACCATCTCGTTGACCCACGCCGCACGCAACGCATCGTAGCGGCGATTGCGTTCGCCCTGCTCGTCGCGCCGCATGTCGGGCGTCAGCGCCTGTCGCTGCGCGCGGGTCGGCGGCAACTCGGCGAGCCAGTCAGGCCAGGGTGTCACGGGGTCGCGACGCACGTTGCCGAGCGTGTCGGCCACGACTTGCGCGCGCGTCATCCCGACGATGCGGGCGACCTCGGCCGGTGCGGGAGAAAAGCCGGTGCGGCTCAGGAAGAACAGCGCATCGTCGGCGTCGAGCGGCGCCTGCATCGCGGGCGATGCCGGGGCGGCAGCGTTCGCTTTCATCGTCGTGGACTCCCGGAACGCACCGGCGGTGCGGATGCCGGTACAACGGCAGCAGGCATCCGAAAGTTGACGGAAAAATTGCTACGGAATCTTTCCGCGCGGCGCGTGGGCGCGTGCGGATCAGCGCTTGTACAGCTCGCGAACGGCGTCCTCGATGTGCTGGCGCAACAGGTGGCGCTCCTCGGGCGTCATGTGCCCGTCGCGGCGGCGCTGTTCGAGATCGGGAGGCACGGCGGAACGGACCGCCATGTCGGCGGTGCGGTCGGGCTGCGGCGCTTTGCCGCGCGGCAGCTTGCGCGACGGGGCGCCCTGCTCGGGGCGCTGCGCATACGCGAAGTTCGACGCATATGGACCGGCAAGTGCGATCGTCAGCATCAGTGCAATCCGGGCAGATCGCATGACCGTCCTCGCTTCTTTGGTCGATTTGTTCCCTTCGTCACGCGGCAACCGGTTACCTCTGGTACTTGAAAAACCCTGCGGAATTCGGGCGTACAAAGATGAAAGATGGAGTGCAGGGGAGTATCTACCGAATTTCGGCTTCGAGTAAAGGAATCTCTATAGCCTGCCTTTACTCCGCGCGACACTACGGGTAAATTTTGTAACGGACTGTAACGCGCGAAAATACGCGACCGTGCGTAATTTCCCATTCGCGATAAGATGCCGCTCATGGAAACGAAAAACCCCTCCAAGATTCTCGTCGTCGACGACGACCCGCGCCTGCGCGATCTGCTGCGCCGCTATCTCGGCGAGCAGGGTTTCAACGTGTACGTCGCGGAAAACGCGACCGCGATGAACAAGCTCTGGGTGCGCGAGCGCTTCGACCTGCTCGTGCTCGACCTGATGCTGCCGGGCGAGGACGGCCTGTCGATCTGCCGCCGCCTGCGCGGCAGCAACGACCGCACGCCGATCATCATGCTCACCGCGAAGGGCGAGGACGTCGATCGCATCGTCGGCCTCGAGATGGGCGCCGACGACTACCTGCCGAAGCCGTTCAATCCGCGCGAACTCGTCGCGCGCATTCACGCGGTGCTGCGCCGCCAGGCGCCGGCCGAGCTGCCGGGCGCGCCGTCTGAAACCACCGAGGTGTTCGAGTTCGGCGAGTTCTCGCTGAACCTCGCGACGCGCACGCTGACGAAGTCCGGCCAGGAAATTCCGCTGACGACCGGCGAATTCTCGGTGCTGAAGGTGTTCGCGCGTCATCCGCGCCAGCCGCTGTCGCGCGAAAAGCTGATGGAGCTCGCGCGCGGCCGTGAATACGAAGTGTTCGACCGCAGCCTCGACGTGCAGATCTCGCGCCTGCGCAAGCTGATCGAGCCGGATCCGGGCAGCCCGCGCTTCATCCAGACCGTCTGGGGCCTCGGCTACGTGTTCATTCCGGACGGCGCCGCCTGATCTTTTTCCTTTCCGGTTTCGCCCGTCCTCGGCCCGTCCCATGCGTATCGACCGGCGCCTCCTGCAGCTCGCGTTCGGCGGGCTGTTCTGGCGCACCTTCCTGCTGATCGCGCTGCTGATCTCGGTCAGTCTCGCCGCGTGGTTCCAGAGCTTTCGCGTGATCGAGCGCGAGCCGCGCGCGCAGCGCGTCGCGCTCCAGCTCGTCGCGATCGTGAAGCTCACGCGCACCGCCCTGCTCTATTCCGATCCCGATTTGCGGCGCGCGCTGCTGCAGGATCTCGAGAGCAACGAGGGCGTGCGCGTGTACCCGCGCGAAAAAACCGACAAGTTCAAGCTGCAGCCCGACGAATCGCTGAACCGCCTGATCGAACACGACATCCGCAGCCGTCTCGGCGACGACACCGTGATCGCGCAATCGGTCAACGACATCCCGGGCGTGTGGATCAGTTTCAAGATCGACGACGACGACTACTGGGTCGCGCTCGACCGCGACCAGCTCGACAGCGTCACCGGCCTGCAGTGGGCCGGCTGGGGCCTGTTCGCGCTCGCGCTGTCGCTGTTCGGCTCGGCGTTCATCACGAGTCTCGTGAACCGGCCGTTCTCGCGGCTGGCGCTCGCCGCGCGGCAGATCGGCTCGGGCCAGACGCCCGAGCTGCTGCCCGAGCGCGGGATGGGCGTCGCGGCCGAGACCAACCGCAGCTTCAACCAGATGGTGCGCGATCTCGAACAGCTCGAGGCCGACCGCGCGCTGATGCTCGCGGGCATCTCGCACGACCTGCGCACGCCGCTCGCGCGGCTGCGCCTCGAGACCGAGATGAGCCCGTCCGACCAGGCGACCAAGGACGCGATGGTCGACGACATCGAGCAGATGGACCGCATCATCGCGGCCTTCATCGATTACGCGCGCCCGTCGCAACGCAAGCCAGAGCCCGTCGACCTGTCGTCGATCGCGCAGGAAGTCGCCGCGCGCGTGGCGGGCGAGGACGGCGTCGAGATCCGCACGCGGCTCGCGGCGACCGCCGTGATCGAAGCCGACGAGACCGACATGCGCCGCGTGATCGGCAACCTCGTCGAGAACGCGCGCAAATACGGCCAGAGCCGCGACGACGGCGTATCGCGCATCACGCTCGAGACGCGCGTGACGCACGCGCGCGTCGAGCTGTCGGTGAGCGACGAGGGCCCCGGCATCCCCGAGGACCAATTGCCGCTCGTGATGCGGCCGTTCTACCGCGTCGACACGGCGCGCACCAAGGCGGACGGCACGGGGCTCGGCATGGCGATCGTGCTGCGCCTGGTCGGCCGCTATCGCGGCGCGCTGCGCCTGCGCAACCGCAGCCCCGAAGCGGGCCTCGAAGTCACCCTCGAATTCCCCGGCGCCGGCAAGGCGCGTGCGACGGCGTGACGCGTTCGCGCACGCTTCTTGCGCGTCACACTATCGGCGCGGTTGAAAAAAACTATGGGAATCGTTAGCCAAAATCTATTGAAGCGATTTGTTAATAGTGTTATAGTCCTGCCCATGCTGTCACACCAACGTTGCAGCACCGAGGTAGCTTGACTCAGTCTTCTTCCCAACTCACACAGGAGTATCCGCATGAAAACCGTGGGCGATAAACTCGAAGCATTCACCGTCGTAGCCGCGAAGCCGGGCTTCAACAATCACGAGGAAAACGGCCAGTCGGCGTTCGAGACCGTCACCGAAGCGTCGTTCCCGGGCAAGTGGAAGATCATCTACTTCTATCCGAAGGATTTCACGTTCGTGTGCCCGACGGAAATCGTCGAGTTCGCGAAGCTGACGAAGCAGTTCGAAGAGCGCGACGCCGTCCTGCTCGGCGGCAGCTCGGACAACGAATTCGTGAAGCTCGCATGGCGCCGTGAGCACAAGGACCTGGACAAGCTGAACCACTACTCGTTCGGCGACGTCAAGGGCGAGCTGATCGACCAGCTCGGCGTGCGCGACAAGGAAGCCGGCGTTGCCCTGCGCGCGACGTTCATCGTCGATCCGGACAACACGATCCAGCACGTTTCGGTGAACAACCTGAACGTCGGCCGCAGCCCGGAAGAAGTCCTGCGCATTCTGGACGGCCTGCAAACGGACGAACTCTGCCCGTGCAACCGTGCAGTCGGCGGCGCAACGCTGTAAGCGCATCGATGCACGAAGCCCGCGGCGCACGTCCTGCCTGCGGGCTTTTTTAACGGCCAACCCATAGGAGATATCAATGGAATTCATCGACTCGATTAAGGCACGTATCCCCGACTACGCGAAGGACATTCGCCTGAACCTCGACGGCACGATCTCGCGCTCGTCGCTCGAAGGCACCGATGCAGTCGGCGTCGCGCTGGCGGCGGCGGTCGCGGCGAAGAGCACCGTGCTCGTGAAGACGATCCGCGAAGCCGGCGTGCTGTCGCCCGAAGAGACGAACGCCGTGCTGACGGCGGCCGCGCTGATGGGGATGAACAACACCTGGTATCCGTATGTCGAGATGGCCGACGACGCCGACCTGAAGACGCAGCGTGCCGAGCTGCGGATGGGCGCGTATGCGTCGCACGGCGGCGTCGACAAGCGCAGGTTCGAGATGTACGCGCTCGCCGCATCGATCGTCGGCAAGTGCCACTTCTGCGTGAAGTCGCACTATGCGCTGCTGAAGAACGAGCAAGGCATGACGACGACGCAGCTGCGCGACGTCGGCCGTATCGCGTCGGTGATCAACGCCGCCGCCCAGGTGATCGCCGCCGAAGGCGAATAAGCCGTCGCGCACGCGGCAGCACGGTGCACTGCGGCGGCCACGCGCGCCGCACCGCACCGCAAAAACGAAAATGCCACGCAAACGCGTGGCATTTTCCATTCCGGCGGCGCGACCCGCGCGCCGCTTCGGATCGGCTTCAGGCGCTCACGCGCCCTGCTTCACCAGCAACGCGGCGGCCTGCGCCTCGATGCCCTCGCCACGGCCGAGATAGCCGAGCTTCTCGTTGGTCTTCGCCTTCACGTTCACGCGCTCGAGCGGCAGCCCGAGATCGGCCGCGATGTTCGCTCGCATCCCGTCGATGTGCGGCGCGAGCTTCGGCGCTTGCGCGATCACCGTGCTGTCGACGTTCTGGATCGTGAAGCCGGCCGCCTTCACGCGGGCGACGCACTCGCGCAGCAGCACGCGGCTGTCCGCGCCCTTGAACGCCGCGTCGGTGTCGGAGAAATGGCGGCCGATGTCGCCCAGCGCCGCCGCGCCGAACAGCGCGTCGGTGATCGCGTGCAGCAGCACGTCCGCGTCCGAATGACCGAGCAGGCCGCGCTCGTAAGGAATCGTCACGCCGCCGATGATGAGGGGGCGCCCCGGGACGAGCTGATGCACGTCGTAGCCTTGTCCGATTCTGAAATCCATGCGTATTCCGGTTGAGATGAGGTGAAAGTCAGGAAGCGTTCGTGGAGCGCGCGAGGATCGCTTCCGCAAGCGCGAAATCTTCCGGGTACGTGACCTTGAAGTTGCGCAGGCTGCCCTGCACCACGCGCGGCGTATGGCCGGCCCATTCGATCGCGCTCGCCTCGTCGGTCAGGTCGTGCCCTTCGCGCTGCGCGCGCAGGATCGCGTCGCGCAGCATGCCGATGCGGAACATCTGCGGCGTTTGCGCCTGCCACAGCGCGTCGCGCGATTCGGTGCGCGCGATCGCGTCGCCGCCGGCCGGCACGCGCTTGAGCGTATCGGCCACCGGCAGCGCGACGATGCCGCCAACCGGGTCGTCCTTCAGCGTCGCGACCAGCGTGCGGATCAGCTCGGGCGTGATGCCCGGGCGCGCGGCGTCGTGCACCAGCACCCAGTCCTGGTCGGTCGCGCCGAATTCGGCCAGCTCGAGCAGCCCGTTGAGCACCGACGCCTGCCGCGAGCCGCCGCCGCAGCGGCGCACCGCGAAACGCAGGCCCGCGAAACGGCGCGCGTCGAAGTGCGTGTCGTCGGGTGCGAGGACGACGAGCGTCTGCGCGAATTCGCTGCACGCGTCGAACGCGGCGAGCGTGTAATGCAGGAGCGCGCGGCCGGCCAGCGTGCGGTATTGCTTCGGCACGGCAGAGCCGGAACGGCTGCCCGTGCCGGCGCAAGGAATCAGGGCGAAAAGTCGGGGAGTCACGAAGGGGAAACGCCGGAAAGATGAAATCGAGAAGCGGATTTTATAATAGGTCTTTCGTCTCGACCGGCGCACCGCGATGCGCCCGTGCCCGCCACCCCTGCCGTCCCTATGCCAGACAACGCTTCCACCCCGTTCGCCTCGCCCGTCGCCCGCGTCAAACCGGGCCAGCGGTTCGCCTTCGACGGCGCGCACGGCTCCGCCGACGCACTCGCCATCGCCCGCTATCTCGCCGACAACCGCGACGCGGTCCCGCTCCTCGCGGTGATCTGCGCGAACGCGGTCGACGCGCAGCGGCTGTCGCAGGAACTCCGCTATTTCTCGCCCGACGCGCGCGTGCGCCTGCTGCCGGACTGGGAAACGCTGCCGTACGACACGTTCTCGCCGCACCAGGATCTCGTCTCCGAGCGCCTCGCGACGCTGCACGACCTCGGCGAGGGCCGCTGCGACATCCTGCTGGTGCCCGCGACCACGGCGCTGTACCGGATGCCGCCCGCATCGTTCATGGCCGCGTACACGTTCGCGTTCGCGCAGGGCGAGCGGCTCGACGAGGCGAAGCTGAAGGCGCAGCTCACGCTGGCCGGCTACGAGCACGTGAGCCAGGTCGTGCGCCCCGGCGAATACTGCGTGCGCGGCTCGCTGCTCGACCTGTACCCGATGGGCTCGCCGCTGCCGTACCGGATCGACCTGTTCGACGACCAGGTCGACTCGATCCGTGCGTTCGATCCCGATACGCAGCGCAGCCTCTATCCGGTGCGCGACGTGCGCCTCCTGCCCGGCCGCGAGTTTCCGTTCGACGAAGCCGCGCGCACGGCCTTCCGCAGCCGCTGGCGCGAAACCTTCGAAGGCGACCCGAGCCGCGCGCCGATCTACAAGGACATCGGCAACGGCGTGCCGTCGGCCGGCATCGAGTATTACCTGCCCCTCTTCTTCGACGAGACGGCCACGCTGTTCCACTACCTGCCGCAGGATGCGCACCTCGTGTTCACCGGCGACCTCGAAGCGTCGATCCGACGCTTCACGGCCGATACGAAGCAGCGTCATGCGTTCCTCGCACACGATCGCGAGCGGCCGATCCTCGAGCCCCAGCGCCTGTTCCTGTCCGACGAGGATTTCTTCGCGTTCGCGAAGCCGTTCGCGCGCGTCGTGCTGCCCGCGCAGCCGGCGGGCGGCTGGGCGACGGGCCTGCCCGAGCTCACCGTCGACCGCCATGCGGACGATCCGCTCGCCGCGCTGCGCACGTTCGTCGAATCGTCGGGCAAGCGCGTGCTGCTGACGGTCGAATCGGCCGGCCGCCGCGAAACGATCCTGCAACTGCTCGCCGAGCATCACCTGCGCCCCGCGTCGAACGACCACTTCGCAGGCTGGCTCGAAAGCGACGCGCCCTTCGCGCTCGGCGTCGCGCCGCTCGCGAGCGGCTTCGCGGTGCCGGGCGAAGGCTACGCGATCGTCACCGAAACCGAGCTGTACGGTGCGCTCGGCCGCCGCGCCGGGCGTCGCCGACAGGAACAGGCGAGCAACGTCGATGCGATGGTGCGCGACCTGTCGGAGCTGAAGGTCGGCGATCCGGTCGTGCATGCGCAGCACGGCATCGGCCGCTACATGGGCCTCGTGTCGATGGATCTCGGCGAAGGCGAGACCGAATTCCTGCATCTCGAATACGCGGGCGAGAGCAAGCTCTACGTGCCGGTCGCGCAACTGCACGTGATCTCGCGTTACAGCGGCGCCGATCCCGACAGCGCGCCGCTGCACGCGCTCGGCTCGGGCCAGTGGGAGCGCGCGAAGCGCAAGGCCGCGCAGCAGATCCGCGACACGGCCGCCGAGCTGCTGAACCTGTATGCGCGGCGCGCGGCCCGCGAAGGCCATGCGTTCGCGCTCGAGCCGCGCGACTACGTGAAGTTCGCGGAAAGCTTCGGCTTCGAGGAAACGCCCGACCAGGCCGCGGCGATCGCGGCCGTGATCGGCGACATGACGAGCGGCAAGCCGATGGACCGCCTCGTGTGCGGCGACGTCGGCTTCGGCAAGACCGAGGTCGCGCTGCGCGCCGCGTTCATCGCGGTGATGGGCGGCAAGCAGGTCGCGCTGCTGTCGCCGACCACGCTGCTCGCCGAGCAGCACACGCAGACCTTCGCCGACCGTTTCGCGGACTGGCCGGTGCGCATCGTCGAGCTGTCGCGTTTCAAGACCGCAAAGGAAGTGAACGCGGCGATCGCGCAGATCAACGAAGGCAGCGTCGACATCGTGATCGGCACGCACAAGCTGCTGTCGTCGGACGTGCAGTTCAAGCGCCTCGGCCTCGTCATCATCGACGAGGAACACCGCTTCGGCGTGCGCCAGAAGGAAGCGCTGAAGGCGCTGCGCGCGGAGGTCGACGTGCTGACGCTGACCGCGACGCCGATCCCGCGCACGCTCGGCATGGCGCTCGAGGGGCTGCGCGATTTCTCGGTGATCGCGACCGCGCCGCAAAAGCGGCTCGCGATCAAGACCTTCGTGCGACGCGAGGAAGAAAGCGTGATCCGCGAGGCGATGCTGCGCGAACTGAAGCGCGGCGGCCAGGTGTACTTCCTGCACAACGAGGTCGAAACGATCGAAAACCGCAAGGCGATGCTCGAGGAACTCGTGCCCGAGGCGCGCATCGTGATCGCGCACGGCCAGATGCACGAGCGCGAACTCGAACGCGTGATGCGCGATTTCGTCGCGCAGCGCGCGAACGTGCTGCTGTGCACGACCATCATCGAGACCGGCATCGACGTGCCGAGCGCGAACACGATCATCATGCATCGCTCGGACAAGTTCGGCCTCGCGCAGTTGCACCAGTTGCGCGGCCGGGTCGGCCGTTCGCATCACCAGGCGTATGCGTACCTGCTGGTCCACGACCCGCAGTCGCTGACCAAGCAGGCGCAGCGCCGGCTCGAAGCGATCCAGCAGATGGAGGAACTCGGTTCGGGCTTCTATCTCGCGATGCACGACCTCGAGATCCGCGGCACCGGCGAGGTGCTCGGCGACAAGCAGTCGGGCGAGATCCACGAGATCGGCTTCCAGCTTTACACCGACATGCTGAACGACGCGGTGAAGGCGCTGAAGAACGGCAAGGAGCCCGACCTCACCGCCCCGCTCGCCGCGACGACGGAAATCAACCTGCACGCGCCCGCGATCCTGCCGGCCGATTACTGCGCGGACGTGCAGGAGCGGCTGTCGCTGTACAAGCGTCTCGCGAACTGCGAACACGGCGACGCGATCGACGGCATCCAGGAAGAGCTGATCGACCGCTTCGGCAAGCTGCCGCCGCAGGCGCACGCGCTCGTCGAGACGCACCGGCTGCGGCTGGCCGCGAAGCCGCTCGGCATCGTCAAGATCGACGCGAGCGAGGCCGCGATCGGGCTGCAGTTCGAGCCGAACCCGCCGATCGATCCGATGCGGATCATCGAGATGGTGCAGAAGCACCGGCACATCAAGCTCGCGGGCCAGGACAAGCTGCGCATCGAGACGCGCTCGCCCGACCTCGCGATCCGCGTGTCGACGATCAAGGAGACGCTGCGCGCGCTCGCGCCGCGCGCCGACGCGGCGAGCGCGGCACGCTGACCGCACGACCGCGATGCTGCACCGCATCGCGGCCGGCGAAGGCGGGCGCGCGCGTTTTTGAGTATGATTTTCCCATTCATCAGACGGAGTTTTGCCATGTCCACACTCGACGCGCCCGCGCCGTCCGCCGCCCCGCAAGGCGACGCTTCGCTCGTCAGCCTGCCCTGGATCGAGCGGCTGGTGTCGATGGACACGACGAGCCGCGTGCCGAACCTCGGGCTGATCGAAACGGTGCGCGACGCACTGGCCGCGAAAGGCATCGTGTCGACGCTCACGCACGATCCGCGCGAAGGCTGGGCCAACCTGTTCGCGACCGTGCCCGCGCACGACGGCTCGACCGACGGCGGCATCGTGCTGTCGGGGCACACCGACGTCGTGCCGGTCGACGGCCAGCAGTGGGACAGCAACCCGTTCGCGCCGGAGCTGCGCGACGGCCGCCTGTATGGCCGCGGCACGTGCGACATGAAGGGCTTCATCGGCGCGGCGCTCGCGCTGCTGCCGGAGATGCAGGCGACGAAGCTCTCGAAGCCGATCCATTTCGCGCTGTCCTATGACGAGGAAATCGGCTGCGCGGGCGCACCGCTTCTGATCGCCGATCTCGTCAAGCGCGGCGTGAAGCCGTCCGGCTGCATCGTCGGCGAGCCGACCAGCATGCGGCCGATCATCGCGCACAAGGGCATCAACGCGTACCGCTGCTGCGTGCGCGGCCACGCGGCACACTCGTCGCTGACGCCGAAGGGCCTGAACGCGATCGAATACGCGGCGCGCCTCATCTGCCACATCCGCGACATCGCCGAGCGCTTCCGCGCCGAAGGCCCGTTCGACGAGCTGTACGACGTACCGTTCACGACCGCGCAGACGAGCACGATCCAGGGCGGCAACGCGATCAACACGGTGCCGGCCGAATGCCGGTTCGACTTCGAGTTCCGCAACCTGCCGACGCTCGATCCCGAGCAGATCTTCACGCGCATCGAAGCGTATGCGCAGGAAACGCTGCTGCCGCAGATGCGTCGCGAGCATCCGAACGCGGCGATCGAGTTCTCGAAGATCGCCGCCGCACCCGGGCTCGATGCGACCGAACAGGCCGCGATCACGCAGCTCGTGCGCGCGCTGACGGCCGACCAGGACAAGCGCAAGGTCGCATACGGCACCGAGGCCGGCCTGTTCGAACGCGCGGGCATCCCGAGCATCGTGTGCGGGCCCGGCAACATCGAACAGGCGCACAAGCCGAACGAGTATGTCGAACTCGCGCAGCTCGCCGCCTGCGAGCAGTTCCTGCGCAAGTTCATCCGCAGCATGTCGGTCGACGCACACTGACTGCCCCCCGCCACGCCGGCCTGCGTGCGCGGGCCGGCCCACCCCGCCATCCGCCACGTCATGTCGACTGAACAACAGGGCACCGCCCATACGACGATCGACGGCGAGCCGATTCCGACGCTCGACGAAATCGCCGCGCAGCATTTCGCGTTGTCGCCGTGGGTCGCGCGCACGCCCGTGTTCGAGCGCGCCGACCTGCCGTCCCTCGAGGGCACGCACGTCAACTTCAAGTTCGAGCTGCTGCAGGTGAGCGGCAGCTTCAAGGCGCGCGGCGCGTTCACGCACCTGATGGCCCTCGACGAAGCGCGCAAGAACGCCGGCGTCACGTGCGTGTCGGCCGGCAATCACGCGGCAGCCGTCGCGTACGCGGCGATGCGGCTCGGCAGCAGCGCGAAGGTCGTGATGTTCCATACCGCGAGCCCGGCGCGCATCGCGCAGTGCAAGCAGTACCGCGCGGAAGTCGTGCTCGCCGGCAGCGCGTCGCAGGCATTCGACCTCGTGCGGCGGATCGAGGCCGAGGAAGGCCGCTTCTTCATCCATCCGTTCAACGGCTATCACACGATTCTCGGCACCGCGACGCTCGGCTACGAATGGGCGACGCAGACGCCCGATCTCGACGCGGTGATCGTGCCGATCGGCGGCGGCGGGCTCGCGGCCGGCATGGCGACCGCGCTGCGGCTCGCGAATCCGCGCGTGCACGTGTATGGCGTCGAACCGGAAGGCGCCGACGCGATGAGCCGCAGCTTCGCGGCGAATCACACGATCAAGATGAGCGCGATGCAGACCATCGCCGACTCGCTGATGGCGCCGCACACCGAGGAATACAGCTACCAGCTGTGCCGGCGCCACGTCGACCGCATCGTCACGGTGTCCGACGACGCGCTGCGCGCGGCGATGCTGTTCCTGTTTTCTCACCTGAAGCTGGCGGTCGAACCGGCGTGCGCGGCCGCGCTCGCGGCGCTGCTCGGCCCGCTGCGCGAAACGCTGCAGGGCAAGCGGATCGGCGTGTTGCTGTCGGGCACGAACACCGACCCCGCGACGCTCGGCATGCATCTCGCGCACGCGAAGCTGCAGCACTGACGCCGTGCACGGCACCCCGGGTTATCCCCAGTTTATGTTGACAGCCCTGTTGATAACCCGCCGGACATGCACGCAAGTGGTTGAGCGCGCAGCGTTTTACGCGCGCGAAGCACGCCGGACGCGAAATAGGCAGATGCCGCCTTCGAACGCCCGTCCCGCGACGTGGCGGCGTCGCGCGCACCACGCGATCGGCACCGCCGCCATCGCGCTGCTCGCCGGTTGCGCGGCGCCGCCCTCGCCCGTCGTCGACACGCCCACGGCCTGCGTGCAGCCGGACGCGCACCGGATGCTGCAGGCCGACCTGCTGTTCGGGCGCGATATCGCCGGACGCGGCCCCGTCACCGATGCGGAAAGCGCGGCGTTCCTCGCCGACGTCGTCACGCCGCGCTTTCCGGACGGCTTCACCTACTGGGACACCCACGGCCAATGGCGCGACCGCGCCACCGGCCGGATCATCCGCGAAGCGAGTTTCGTGGTCCGCATCGTCGCCGACGATACGGCCAACACGCACGCGCGGCTTGCCGAGATCCGGCAAGCGTACCGCAAGCGCTTCCGGCAGGAGTCCGTCGGCATCACGCTCGTGCCGGCCTGCGCGTCGTTCTGATTCGTCCTCATCGGCCGGCGCACGGCGACACGCAAAAGAAAACGGGCGCCCGAAGGCGCCCGTCGCATGCGAAACATCCGCGTATCGCTTACTTGTTCTGGAACATGTCCATGATCTGCTGCTTCTCCTGCTGCGTGACGGGCGGCGGCGCGAGCCCCTCCGAGCCGGCCGAGCCGAGCGCGTCGTTCGCGCTGATCGCGTTCGCGGCCGGGTTGATGTCCACGCTCGCGACGAAGCCGTTGCCCGGCGTGCGATCCGCGTAGTAAAGCTCGCCGTCGATCGAGGTCAGCCCGTCCGGCATCGGCATCTGCTGCTCGGGCACGCCGTTCAGCGCGGTGCGCATGTAGTTCACCCAGATCGGCAGCGCGAGCTGCGCGCCGAATTCGCGGCTGCCGAGGCTCTTCGGCTGGTCGAAGCCCATCCACGCGACGGCGACGAGCGACTGCTGGTAGCCGGCGAACCAGCCGTCCTTCGCATCGTTCGTCGTACCCGTCTTGCCCTGCAGGTCGCTTCGGCCGAGTGCGTTGGTGCCCGCGCCCGTGCCGGCCGTCGCGACCGTGTGCAGCAGGCTGTTCATCACGTATGCGTTGCGGCCTTCGATCGTGCGCGGCGCGGTGCCGCCGGCGATCACCGGCTGCGACTTCTGCAGCGGCTGGCCGCGCGCGTCGTCGACTTCGGCGATCAGGTACGGATCGACCTTGTAGCCGCCGTTCGCGAACACCGCATAGCCGGTCGCGAGCTGCAGCGGCGTCACGAGGCCGGCACCCAGCGCCATCGGCAGGTACGGCGGCGTCTTCGCCGGATCGAAGCCGAAGCGCTGCGTCACGTACTCCTGCGCGTACTGCGTGCCGATCGACGCGAGGATCCGGATCGAGACCAGGTTCTTCGAACGCTGCAGGCCCGTGCGCATCGACATCGGGCCGTCGGGCTGATCGTCGTCCTTCGGCTCCCACGCGGTGCCGCCCGGCACGCTCGGCGGGAAGTACAACGGCGCATCGTTGATGATCGTCGCCGGTCCGAGGCCCTTGTCGAGCGACGCCGAATAGATGAACGGCTTGAACGACGAACCCGGCTGGCGCCACGCCTGCGTCACGTGGTTGAACTTGCTCTTGTTGAAGTCGAAGCCGCCGACGAGCGAGCGGATCGCACCGTCCTGCGGCGCGATCGCGACGAGCGCGCCTTCGACCTGCGGCAGCTGCACGACCTGCCAGCCCGTCTTGCCGTCCTTCAGCACGCGCACGATCGAGCCCGGCTTGATCCGCAGTGTCGCGTTCGCGCGCGGGCTCAGCGCGGCCGACACGAAGCGCAGCCCGGCCGGGCCGATCGTCGTCGTCGCGCCGCCGACGAACTGCACCTCGACCGCGTTCGGCGACGCGGCCAGCACCACCGCCGACTGCAGGTCGCCATTGTCCGGGTGATCGGCGAGCGCATCGTCGATCGCCTCGTCGCGATCGTCGCCGGCCGCCGGCAGGTTGATCGAGCCTTCCGGCCCGCGATAGCCGTGGCGGCGCTCGTAATCGAGAATGCCGCGACGCACGGCCTGATACGCCGCTTCCTGGTCGGCCGAGTTGATCGTCGTCGTGACGGTCAGCCCGCGCGTATAGGTTTCGTCCTTGTATTGCTGGTACATCATCTGCCGCACCATCTCGGCGACGTATTCGCCGTGCACCGCGTACTGGTTGCCCGGCGTGCGCACGTGGATCTCTTCCTTCACCGCCTGGTCGTACTGCGGCTGCGCGATGTAGCCGATCTCGAGCATGCGCTTCAGGATGTACTCCTGACGCACCTTCGCGCGCTTCGGATTGACGACCGGGTTATACGCGGACGGCGCCTTCGGCAGCCCCGCGAGCATCGCCGCTTCCGCGAGCGTGATGTCCTTCAGGTCCTTGCCGAAATACACGCGCGCGGCGGCCGCGAAACCGTACGAGCGCTGACCCAGGTAGATCTGGTTCATGTACAGCTCGAGGATCTGGTCCTTCGTCAGGGCCTTTTCGATCTTGTACGCGAGCAGCATCTCGTAGATCTTGCGCGTATACGTCTTCTCGCTCGACAGGAAGAAGTTGCGCGCGACCTGCATCGTGATCGTGCTCGCGCCCTGGCGCGCGCCGCCGTGCATCAGGTCGGCGACGCCCGCACGCAGGATGCCGAGGAAGTCCACGCCGCCGTGCTCGTAGAAGCGGTAGTCCTCGATCGCGAGCACCGCCTTCTTCATCACGTCGGGAATGTCCTGGAAGCGCACGAGGCTGCGGCGCTCCTCGCCGAACTCGCCGATCAGCACGTGATCGGCGGTAAACACGCGCAGCGGCACCTTCGGCTGGTAGTTGGTCAGCGCATCGAGCGACGGCAGCTGCGGCGCCATCACGACGAGTGCGTAGCCGACGATCAGCGCACCGACGATCGCGAGCGTCGCGAACAGGCCGACGAACCACAGCGCGACGCGCGAGCCGAACGAACGGCGATCGCCGCCCCCGCCGCCGCGACGCTGCGCGCGCCGGTCGTCGCCGCGGTCGTCGTCATCGGGGTAATAGGCTCCCGATGGCGAACGGCGCAACGTGTAGTGAGGTTCGTTCCGATCGGAAGAAGAAGACGGTCGTTTGATAATTGGCATGTCGGAATGGCGGGCGGCGTGGCGCCCTCGGACGCATGCGGAAAATGCAAGCGGATGAATCAGAGTGGGTGCATCGTGGCAACTGTCACGTCGACAGACCCCGCCGCGCGGCGATCCGTTCCCGCGACGTGACAGCGCATTTTAATGAAATCGACCGATCGGCTTCGCGATTTTTTGTAAAAATTCCCGCACAAGCGTGAATTGCGGAACGTATTGGCGCCATGCTCCGCCTATCATGGACTCGCAACCCGGTGCGTGCCGCGCCGTTTCTTTCAGATGCGAAAGGTGGAAGTCCGCACACGCCTCGCGCTTGAACTCCGGCACTTAAGCCGTATTTAAGGGGCCGGCGGTGTAATATCCGCCAGCTCACGCGGGTCGGAACCGATTCGCGACGGGCATTGCCGCTGACGCGGCACCTTTCAACCACGGAGGATTTCATGTCGCTTTTCGACTCTGTTTCGCGCACGATCAAAGGCCTGCTGAACGATGCGGCCGACTCGGTACAGGATCCGTCGCGCGACGCACGGCAGATCGTGCGGGAGCTCGACGACAGCATCGGCCGTGCCGAGAATTCGCTGATCGAGATCGAGGCACAAGTCGCGACCCAGCGCAGCAAGCGCGATGCGGCCGACGACAAGGTGAAGAAGTACGAGGACGGCGCGAAGCGCGCACTGCAGGCCGGCGACGAAGCGCTCGCACGCGAGGCGCTCGCCGCGCAGTCGAACGCGGAAGCCGAGCGCGATGCGCTCGCGGCCGAACTGACGACGCTCGAGCCGTCGGTCGACAAGCTGAAGGGGCAGATCGCCGACATGCGTCAGCGCCGCAACGACCTGAACGCGCGCTCGAACATCCTGCAGGCCAAGCAGGAAATCGCGCAGGCGAAGGACGTCGCGGCCAGCGCGCTGGGCGGCATCGGCGGCAAGAACCTGTCCGAGGACTTCCAGAAGCTCGAGGACAAGGTCGCGCTGCAGAACGCGCGCTCGGACGCCCGCCTGAATTCGGCCGACACGTCGAGCGGCAAGGCGCTCGACGACAAGCTCGCCGCGCTGAACAAGGGCCCGTCGGTCGAGGACCGCCTCGCCGCGCTGAAGAAGCAGCTCGACACGCCCGCGCAGTAACGGCAACCGCGCCGCGGCCCGCCGGGCCCGCGGCGCGCACCGATCGTCAGGAGACGGGCGCTCGCGCCCGGTTCGACCATGAAGAAATCTCTCGCCGCTCTC
Source organism: Burkholderia sp. RF4-BP95 (assembly GCF_001521985.1). NCBI lineage: Bacteria > Pseudomonadati > Pseudomonadota > Betaproteobacteria > Burkholderiales > Burkholderiaceae > Burkholderia > Burkholderia sp. RF4-BP95. Next base: position 222,599 of record NZ_LOSX01000092.1, read on the forward strand.
GGCCTTTCGCTGATGCTGCTGTCGTCCGCCGCGTTTGCGGTCCCGTCGCTGCAGCAGGTCGAGCAATCGATCGCGCAGCGCAACTGGCAGCAAGCCGACACGCAGCTGTCGCAAGTCATCGACGCGCATCCGAACAATGCGCATGCGCGCTACCTGTACGCCCAGGTGCTGGACCGCGAAGGCCGCGCGTCCGACGCGCTCGCGCAACTGCAGCGGGCGAAGTCGCTCGATCCGCAACTGCGCTTCACCGACGCGTCGCGTTTCGCGCAGACCGAATCGCGCATTCGCGCCGACGCCGCGCGCACCGGCGGCAACGCACCGTCGGCCACCCAGGCCGGTTCGTTGCAGTCGTCGCTCGCGCCCGCCGCGCCGGTCGAGAAACACGGTCCGTCGACCGGCATGTGGATCGGCCTCGGGCTGATCGTCGCGATCATCGCGCTGGTGCTGCGCTGGACGTTGCGGCGCGCGCGCTCCGCCGACAACAGCCGCGCCGACGACGAACGCCGCACGCAATTGAAGCGCGCGACCGACGTGCTGAACGACATCCGTCCGCTGAAGCTCGACGCGAAGCTGTCGACGGCGCCGGGCGCCGCCGCGCTCACCGGCGAACTCGAAGGCATCGAGACCGATGCACGCACGCTCGTCGAGACGCTGTCGAACGGCAAGAACCCGGTGCCGCCGTATCGCATCGACGAACTCGAACAGCGCCATGCGAGCGTGAAGGCGCGCGTCGAGGGCCGCCCCGATCCGAGCGCGCAGCCCGCGGCGCCCGCGAACGGCGGCGGCTCCGTGTATGCGCAGGAAGCCGATCGCATGACCGGCATGCAAGGCCAGCCATATCAGCAGCAACCGTACCCGCAGCAGCCGTATCCGCAACAGCAGCCGCCCGTCGTGGTCCAGCAAGGCGGTGGCTTCGGCGGCGGCATGGGCGGGCTGCTGACGGGCGTGCTGCTCGGCGAGGCGATGTCCGGCGGCCGCGAACGCGTGGTCGAACGCGACGTGATCGTCGACGACCAGCGCCGGCGCCAGGAGAACAACGATCCGGGCTTCGACTTCGGCCGCGGCGACAGCTCGAACTGGAGCGACGGCAACGGCGGGGGCGGCGTCGATCTCGGCAGCAACGACGACGGCTGGACCGACGACAACACCTGAGCCGTGCACACGCGGGCGTCGACGCATCGCGCCGCGCCCGCCCCCCTCACACCGCGCTTCCTTTCATTTCCGCTCGCGCCGGCCCATTCGTGATTTGTTAATCATTTCAAGATGGGCTACCGGCAATGGGGCACGTTCGCTATCATGCGGCCATCGGCGTGCCTCCGATCCCCCTCCGACCCGCCAGACGCTTCGCAGCCCTGCGTGTCGCGGCACGCCTCCCCTCGCCCAACCAGGAGAAAGCCGCTCATGAGCATAATCAAGGAATTCAAGGAGTTCGCCGTCAGAGGCAATGTGATGGATCTCGCCGTCGGCGTGATCATCGGTGGCGCATTCTCGAAGATCGTCGACTCGGTCGTGAAAGACCTCATCATGCCGGTCATCGGCGTGCTGACGGGCGGTCTGGATTTCTCGAACAAGTTCGTTCTGCTCGGCACCATCCCACCGTCGTTCAAGGGTAATCCCGATTCGTTCAAGGACCTGCAGGCCGCGGGCGTCGCCGCATTCGGCTACGGCTCGTTCATCACCGTGGCGATCAATTTCGTGATCCTCGCGTTCATCATCTTCCTGATGGTGAAATTCATCAACAAGCTGCGCAAGCCGGAAGAAGCCGCGCCGGCCGCGACGCCGGAAGACACCGTGCTGCTGCGCGAGATCCGCGATTCGCTCAAGCAACGCTGAGCACCGCGCGACGCAGCATCCGCCGGGCCCGCCAAGTGCGGGCCTTTTTCATGGGCGCGCGCCGTGCGCGGCCTGTCTCACTTTTTTGTGACGCGCGAATGCACGCGCGGGAAAAGCAGGTCTATGATGGAGACTAAACGACAGTACGGGCGCCAAGACGCTGGCTGTGTCGATCATCGTGGCAAGCGGGTCGACGGGAGACATTGATCGTCGTACCGCACGAGTGCAGCATTTTCGTGTGCTATAAAGGATCGACATGCGGCGTACATAGCCGGGAGTGGGTCGCATGAAAGTGCCGCATTTCTTGCAATTGTTTTTGAGGCGAGTGTTTATGTCCTTCCCGAAAAAACGTCGACGTGCGCAACAGGACGGCCAGGAGTCGTTCCTCGCGGTATTGCGCCACTCGAAACCGTTCGCGCAGCTCGACACCAAGATTGCCCGCGCCCGTGCGCAGGACGAGCCCGTCCTCTACGCGCATGTGCTGCCCGGCCTCGACGTGCTCCTGTGCAGCGTGCGCGGCGCTCAGCCGCCCTATCCGGCCATCGCCGAACTGCGCAAGCGCTGCATCGAATCGATCGCCAACGCACTCGAACAACCGCTCGACGGCCTCGAGAACGGCGGGTACTGGTACGAGGCGAACGGCTTCGGCTTCCTCGTGTTCGCGAGCCGCGCCCGCGCGCGTATCCTGCCCGAATTTGGTGCAGGCACGAAGGCGAGCCTGCGCGGCGGCCTCGGACGCCAGAACGCCGGCGATACGACACCGCGCTCCCTCGGCTGAACCGACACCGACACGATGGGCCGCCTCCGGGCGGCCCATCGGCCATTCAGGCTTCCCGCTTCACCGTCGCCGCGCGATCACCGCGCCGTCGCACGCCCGTTGCCGGGCCGGACGATGTCGATGAACGCGGCGAAATCGGCACCGGCGAGCCCCTGCGCGGCGCCCAGCCGCAGCACCTGCTGTACCGTGGCCGATACGGGCATCACCGCGCCGGTGTCGCGCGCGGCGTCGGCGATCGCGTCGACGTCCTTCTGGAACGTGCTCAGCGCGCCGATCGGCGGATGACCGCCTGACGTCATGCGCGGCACGAAGGTCTGCAGCAGCACCGAATCGGCCCACCCGCCCGCGAGCGCGTCGGCCAGACGCGCGGCGTCGATGCCGCTCGCCTGGGCGAGGCCGACCGCTTCCGCGATCGCGGTCACCGTCGCGGTGACGATCGCCTGGTTGCAGAGTTTCGCGGTCTGACCCGCGCCCGCGTCGCCCATGTGCGTGATGCGCGACGCGTAGGTATCGATCAGCGGCCGCACCGCGTCGAGGTCGGCCGCGCCGCCGCCCGCCATCACCGCGAGCGTGCCAGCCTGCGCGCCGGGCACGCCGCCCGACACCGGCGCGTCGATCCAGCCGACGCCGAGCGCGGCCGCGCGCGCCGCGTAGTCGCGCGTCGCCGCAGGCGGAATGCTCGAATGATCGACGATGCGCTTCAGGCGGCGCGCATGCGCATCGCCGGCAAGGAGCCCGTGCTCGCCGAACGCGACGTCGCCGACCGCGCGGCCGTCGAGCACGCACACGAACACCGTGTCGACGCGCTCGGCCAGTTCGCGCGGCGTGTCGACCACCTGCGCACCATCCTTTTCGAGCGCCTCGGCCTTGGCGCGCGTCCGGTTCCATACGCTGACCCGATGGCCCGCCGCCAGCAAATGCCGAATCATCGGCGCGCCCATCAATCCCGGTCCGCAAAATCCGACTTCCACGATGTTCCTCGTCTCCAATTGGGGTTGCACTTGCCGCCCATCATACCTATCACTCAAGAAGCCGGACACGCACGGCGCCGTCTCGGGCCCGCCGCTTGCGCCGGCCGCACATACCGACAACCCAGGGAGCGCATCATGAGCGACCACGTCTACAAGCTGATCGAACTGACCGGTTCGTCGCGGCAATCGTGCGACGACGCCATCCGCAACGCGATCTCGAAAGCCGGCAAGACGCTGCACAACCTGCACTGGTTCCAGGTCACCGAAACGCGCGGCCACATCGAAGGCGACCAGGTCATCCACTGGCAGGTCACGCTGAAAGTCGGCATGCGCATCGACGACTGACGCCCGCGCGTCACGCGCGGTGCCTTAGCCACCGGATGCGCGCAATGCGCATCCGCGCGGTGCCGCGCCCACCCGCATCACGCCCCGTTCAGCCCCCTTCGCGAGGCCCGGCCGGCGCGCGTGTGCGGGTATCCATCTCTTGACGCTGACTTTCGTTCATATTAAAAACCATATACTCACATCACCCCTCGATCAGCCCAGCCATATAAACTGGAGAAATCATGAGTCAGCAACGCGAGGCGATCGACACGTACCTCTTGCGCGTCTTGCACACCTTGTTGATGGAGCGCAGCGTCACGCGCGCGGCCGTCAAACTGAACCAGTCGCAACCGGCGATCAGCGCCGCACTGCGGCGCCTGCGCGACATCACCGGCGACCCGCTGCTCGTGCGCGGCAAGTCCGGCATGGTCCCGACCGAATACGGATTGCGCCTGCTCGAGCCGGTGCAGAACGCACTGCGCGAAATCGAGCGCATCAAGTTCCAGCAGCACAATTTCGACCCGGCCACGTCGATCCGCTGCTATCGGATCGGCTGCCCCGACTACCTGAACGTGCTGTTCGTGCCGACCGTCGTCGAACGCTTCCGCCAGGCGGCGCCGAACGCGACGCTCGAGTTCCACTCGCTCGGCCCCGCATTCGACTACGAGCTCGCGCTGGAAGACGGCAAGCTCGACATCGTCGTCGGGAACTGGCCCGAGCCGCCCGAGCAATTGCACCTGTCGAACCTGTTCGTCGACGAAATCGTCTGCCTGATGAGCAACACGCACCCGTTCGCGAAGCGCGGCGGGCTCACGCTCGACCAGTACCTGAACGCGCCGCATCTCGCGCCGACGCCGTACTCGGTCGGTCAGCGCGGCGCGATCGACGTGCATCTCGCGCGCGAACGGCTCAAGCGTCACGTGGTCGTCACGCTTCCGTACTTCAACCTCGCGCCGTACGTGCTGGTGAAGTCCGACCTGATCTTCACGACGACGCGCCTGTTCGCCGATCACTACGCGAAGTTCCTGCCGCTGTCGGTCGTGCCGGCGCCGCTCGACTTTCCGCCGATGCAGTATTACCAGCTGTGGCACGAACGCTGCCACTACTCCGACGAGGTGCGCTGGCTGCGCAGCCTCGTCGCCGAAGCGACCCGCACGCTGATCGAGGCGTAAGCGCGCACGACGCACGCGCCGGCCATGCCGTCGCGGTGCGGCCCGGTGCGATGCGCGGCGTGTGGCGGCCGCCACCGCCACCGCGCGCCCGATCCGCGGCGCGCGGCGCGGCCTTCAAATCGATGCGTCAGCGCGACGCCTCCACGAGTGCCTGCGCCAGCGCGTTGTGACGCTCGATGACCGGCGGCAGGTCGAGCGTCGCGAGCCGCCCGTCCCGCACCACCACCTTCCCGTTCACCACCGTGTACGCCGTCTGCGACGGCGCGCAGAACACGAGCGCCGCGACTGGATCGTGCAGCGCGCCCGCGAACAGCGGCTGGCGCAGGTCGAATGCGGCGAAGTCCGCGGCCATGCCGGGCTTCAGCGCGCCGATGTCGTCGCGGTTCAGCACCTTCGCGCCGCCCAGCGTCGCGATCTCGAGCGCCTCGCGCGCGGTCATCGCGTCGGGCCCGAAACCGACCCGCTGCAGCAGCAGCGCCTGCCGCACTTCCGCGACCATCTGCGCACCGTCGTTCGACGCGGAACCGTCGACGCCGAGCCCGACCGGCACACCCGCGAGACGCATCTTCTTCACCGGCGCGATACCCGACGCGAGCCGCATGTTCGAACATGGACAGTGCGCGACGCCGGTGCCGGTGCGCGCGAACAGGCCGATGCCCGCATCGTCGAGCTGCACGCAGTGCGCGTGCCATACGTCGTGGCCGACCCAGCCGAGATCTTCCGCGTATTCGGCGGGCGTCATCCCGAACTTCTCGCGGCTGTACGCGATGTCGTTGACATTCTCGGCCAGGTGCGTGTGCAGCGACACGCCGTAGTCGCGCGCCAGCACGGCCGCGTCGCGCATCAGGCCGCGGCTCACCGAGAACGGCGAGCACGGCGCGACCACCACCCGCAGCATCGCGTAGCGACCTTCGTCGTGATAGGTCTCGATCAGGCGCTGCGCGTCGCGCAGGATGTCGGGCTCGCGCTCGACGACCGAATCGGGCGGCAGCCCACCGTCGCGCTGGCCGACGCTCATCGCGCCGCGGCTCGCGTGAAAGCGCATGCCGATTCGCTGCGCGGCGCCGATGCTGTCGTCGAGTCGGCTGCCGTTCGGATAGATGTACAGATGATCGCTCGACGTCGTGCAGCCCGACTGCAGCAGCTCGGCCATCGCGGTCAGCGTCGACACCTCGATCATCTCGGGCGTCAGGTGCGCCCAGATCCGATACAGGTTCGTGAGCCAGCCGAACAGCTCGGCGTTCTGCGCGGCCGGCACCGCGCGCGTGAGGCTCTGGTACATGTGGTGATGCGTGTTCACGAGCCCCGGGATCACGAGGTGGCCGCGCAGGTCGAGCACTTCGTCGGCGGTATCGGGCAACTCGGCGCTCGGGCCGACCGCGACGATCCGGTTGTCTTCGATATAGAGGCCCGCGTCGCGCAATTCGCGGCGCGTGTCGTCCATGGTCACGAGCACGTCGGCGTGCTTGACCAGCAGGGTCGTCGGGCGGGATGAGGATGGGTGCGGCGCGCGTGCGCCGGCGTGCTGCTCGAGGTTCATGCGTTCTCCGCGTCGTTCTGCCCCCGGGAGCCGCTCCCGGAGACCGTCACAAGGCCGTTCGAACGCTGATTCGCGGCACGCCCCGGTGCCTGCGTCCGTTCGAACGCGCTGGCCCGGTTACCCGGCGTGAATGCCGTCTTCGGGGTACGCGCGGGCCCACGGCCCGACGCGCACGGCCGGAGCATCGCCCAATCGCGCGCAACGCACAATGCGCGATCCGGAATACCGCGCTTCACGGTTTCGATATGGTACGCCGCACGCGGCCCCGGCAGGCGCCGGAATCCCGGGCCGCCGGCGGCTTCCGGCGGGGCGTCGACAGCGGTTCATGCGCGGCGCATTATCTTTGATATCGCGCCCGTATTTGCACGGGGAACCTTTTTACAATGCCTGCACGGCGCTCGCTTCACTCTCGCCGACGGGTATGTAGCCACGTGACGTGGAGCCTCGATCCGCCGCACAGTCAATGGATCGAGTCGCCGCCGAACCTCGCATTCACACAAGGACAATTGCGAATGGGAAAGCTCACTACCCACGTACTCGATACGGCACACGGTCGCCCCGGCGCTGCCATCAAGGTGGACCTCTACGCGCTGGACGGCGAATCGCGCCGCGCGATCAAGACCGTGCTGACCAATAGCGACGGCCGCTGCGACGAACCCCTGCTCGAAGGCGCCGCGCTCGCCGCCGGCGAATACGAACTCGTGTTCCATGCCGGCGACTACTTCGCGTCGCTCGGCGTGAAGGTGCCCGAACCCCGCTTCGTCGACCGCGTCGTGCTGCGCTTCGGCATCGCCGACACCGCATCGCACTACCACGTGCCGCTGCTCGTGTCGCCGTGGTCGTACAGCACCTATCGCGGCAGCTGACACACGCATCGGCGCCCGCATCAAAGACAACGATCTGAGTCTGGAGGAGTTTCATGGAAGGCTTCATCACCGACTGGCTGAACCTCGCGCTGCGATGGCTGCACGTCATCGTCGCCATTGCGTGGATCGGCGAGTCCTTCTATTTCGTCGCGCTCGACAACAGCCTGAAACCGCCGACCGACGCGAACCAGCGCAAGCGCGGCGTGTTCGGCGAGCTGTGGCACGTCCACGGCGGCGGTTTCTACAACATGCAGAAGTACACGGTCGCCCCGCCGGAAATGCCGGATGACCTGCACTGGTCGAAGTGGCCGTCGTACACGACCTGGCTGTCGGGCTTCTCGCTGTTCTTCGTGCTGTACCTGCTCGCACCGAACACGTATCTGATCGACAAGAGCGTGCTCGACATGGGCCCCGTGGTCGCCGTCGCGTCCGCCCTCGGCTTCCTCGCGGCCGGCTGGATCGTCTACGACTCGCTGTGCCGCATCCTCGGCACCAACGATCGCGTGCTGGGCATCTGCGTCGGCCTCTACGTCGTCGTCGCCGCGTACCTCGCGTGCCACATCTTCTCGGGCCGTGCGGCGTACCTGATCGTCGGCGCGATGCTCGCGACGATCATGTCGGCGAACGTGTTCTTCGTGATCATCCCGGGCCAGCGCAAGATGGTCGACAAGATGCTCAAGGGCGAAGAGCCGAACCCGATCTACGGCAAGCGCGGCAAGCAGCGTTCGGTGCACAACACGTATTTCACGCTGCCGGTCGTGTTCGCGATGCTGTCGAACCACTATGCGATGACGTATACGAACAAGTTCAACTGGGTCGTGCTCGTGCTGATCATGCTGGCCGGCGCGCTGATCCGTCAGTTCTTCGTGATGCGTCACCGCGGCAAGCAGCTGTGGTACCTGCCGATCGGCGGCGTCGCGCTGCTGTCGGGCGCACTGGTGTGGACGATGCCGAAGCCGGTCGCACCGGAAGCGCAGGCGGCGAACGCACCGAAGATCGTGATCAACGACATCATGCCGATCCTGCAGCAGCGCTGCGTCGAGTGCCACTCGGCAAAGCCGACGCTGATGGGCAGCGCGCCCGCCGGCGTGATGTTCGACACGCCGGACGAGGTGTCGAAGAACGCACAACGCATCTACGAACAGGCCGTGCGCCTGAAGGCGATGCCGATCGGCAACGTCACGCACATGACCGACGACGAGCGCGTGAAGCTCGCCGCCTGGTTCGAGGGCGGCGCGGTCAAGTAAGCCGCCCTGCGCCGGCCGCCGCTTGGTTGGTCGGTGCAGTCCTCTCCGTTCGCGGGCCCGGAAACGGGCCCGTTTTTTTGCCCGCGCGGAACGTGTCTCCCGCTAGCCCCGCATCGCGTCGCGCTGCAGCGCGACGAGCGCATCGAGCGCGCCCGGGCCGTCGTCGAACGGCACGAAGATGTGATCGTGATACGCGGCGGCCATCACGTTGCAGCTGATGCCGGCCGCGCCGAGGGCGCTCGCGAACGCGGCCGTCAGGCCGACCGCCGCGAGGTCCGAATGCACCGTCAGCGTGATCCACGCGGCGCGGAACAGCACCGGCCAGCCGCGACGTGCGGCCGTTTCCTCGTCGACGACGACGGTCATGCCTTCCGTTTCGCGGAACGTTGCAATCGCTTCGGATAACGATATGTCGGCATCGGCCGGCAGTGCGACGAACGCGAACGCACCGCGATGCAGTTCGGGCTGCATCGTGCGCAACAGGATCGCGAGGTCGTTTTCAGGTTGGCTCATCGTGGTACGGCCCGGGAACCGGGCGTCGTGCGGTGGCGATGCGGGCACGATAGCACGCGATCGACGCCTTCGACGTAGGGGCAACGTCATGGGCCTGTGCGCGCGGCGAGCATAAAAAAACCCGCGCAGATCGCGCGGGTCTCTTCGATGAAACGGTACTGCCGAAATACGGCTCAGGCCGTCAGTGCATCCAGCGCGTCCTCGGTGAGCCACAGCGATTCCTGCAGGTCCTGCTCGTTCAGATTCAGGCCGTCGCCGCCGCGATCGACGACGATGAAGTCGCTGACGCCGCCGAGCGCGATCAGCGGGTGATGCCACACGCCCTTCGCATAGTTCACGCCCTGCCACCCGCTCGTCACGAACGCGCGGATCTTCGACGGATCGAGATCGCCCGCCGGCGCGACGACGACGAGATACGGCTGGTCGTTCAGCGGCACGAACGCCTGGCTGCCGAGCGGATGGCGCTCGAGCATCTTCACCTCGAACGGCAGCGTGCGTGGCTGGCCGCGGAACAGGTTGACGAGCGTGCGGCCGTCTTCGTCGGTCACGTCGACCTTCGCGAGATCGTGAAAGCGGATCGTCGTGCCGAGGTTGATCGGAATCTGCTTCGCGCCGTCCGTTTCGATCACGTCGCCGAACGGCGCGAACGCGTCCTTGGTCAGCGGTTCGATTGCGAGCGTCTTCATTTGTCGAGCGTCCCCCACAGACGCAGGCGCGACACGCCGCCGTCCGGAATGATGTTCAGGCGCACGTGGGTCACCGGGCCCAGCGATGCGATCTCGTGCTCGAAGTAATGCTGCTTGTCCATCTGCAGCTTCTGTTCGCCGAGCAGCACCGGCCAGAACATCGACTGCGTGATCAGCGAGCTGTCGGTGCCGCCCGACACGTACGCGGCCTGGATCGAGCAGCGGTCCGGGTAGTTGCCCTTGAAGAACGCGGTATCGACTTCGATCTTGCGAATCACGCCGGGCTGCGCGAGCGCGATGATCGCCCAGTCGTTGCCCGGTTCGCGGCGGCGCCGGGTTTCCCAGCCATCGCCCATGTTCACGCCGCGGCCCGGCAGCAGCAGGTTCGACGCGACGCCGAAATGCTGGTTGTTCGCGGCCACCACGTAGCCGCCGTTTTCCATCGCCGCAAGGTCGAACTGCTCGGTCGCGCTCGCGCCGGCCCAGTCGAGCTGCGGCTGGCCATACACGCGCAGGCGCGCGATGCCGCCGTCCGGATAGATGTTCACGCGCAGATGCGTGAACGCACGCGCGTCGCGCGCTTCGACATAGTGATGGCTGTTGCCCTGCAGCGTCGTCGACGGCACGATCTCGACCCATTCCGTCGCATGCGTCGGTGCGCCGTCGGCCACGTATGCCGCCTCGATCGATGCAGCCGGCGGGAAGTTGCCGGTGAAGTGGCTCGTGTCGATGTCGAAGCCCTTGATCACGCCCGGCCGCGCGAGCTTGACGATGCACCAGTCATAGCCCGTCGTACGCTTGCGGCGCGTCTCCCAGCCGTCCATCCACTTGCCGTGGTCGTCGTACTTGCCGGGGATGAACACCGCCGGCTCGGGGTTCAACATTCGGTCCTTCGGCGCGAAGAAATCGTCGCTGGCCTCGAGCGCCTGCGCACCGAGGCGCGGGTCGGCGAGGTTCACGTAGCGCCGCGTGAAGTCGGGGGCGTCGGGATCGAGAAGCGGAACAGCCATGATGTTTCCTTGTTTCAGTGATGCGATCGGCCGCCGCGACGCAGCAGGCCGTCGTGAGGTGTCAGGCGTCGATCAGGTCGTCGAGGCGAAAGCGCGCGATCCGATAGATCTGGTCGAGGCTCGCGCGCAGTTCCTCGGTGCGCGAATGATTCACGCGCGACTCGAAGTTCGCGATGATGCCGTGCCGGTCGTAGCCGCGCACCGCGAGGATGAACGGGAAGCCGAACTTCTCGCGATACGTGCGGTTCAGCGTCAGCAACTTGTCGAACTCTTCCTGCGTGCACTGGTCGAGACCTGCGCCGCTCTGCTCGCGCGTCGACTCGGCCGTCAGCTCGCCGCGCACGGCGGCCTTGCCGGCCAGCTCCGGGTGAGCGTTGATCAATGCGAGCTGGCGCGCTTCGCCGCCCGTCTCCACCGCGTTCGACATCGTCTCGTGCAGCGCGTCGATGCTCGCGAACGGCCGCTCGCCCGCAGCGACCTCGGCCACCCACGGCGAATGTTCGAAGATCCCCGACAGCGCCGCGACGAATGCGCTCGGCGCCATCGTGTTCAGTTGCTCCAACGTGTAACGCATCGCCTTCATGCTTTCCCTTCGTTTCGATGATTGGGCTGATACGGATGATGTTCACGCCAATGACGCGCGATATCGACACGGCGCGTCACCCATACGCGATCGTGCTTCTCGATGTGATCGAGGAAACGCTGCAGCCCGCGGAAACGCCCCGGCCGGCCGAGCAGACGGCAGTGCATGCCGATCGACAGCATTTTCGGCGCGTCGTCGCCCTCCGCGTACAGCACGTCGAACGCGTCGCGCAGGTAGTCGAAGAAATGATCGCCGGTGTTGAAGCCCTGCGGCGTCGCGAAGCGCATGTCGTTCGTATCGAGCGTGTACGGGACGATCAGCTGCGGCGACGTCCCGCCGCCCGACACCTCGACGTCCATCCAGAACGGCAGGTCGTCGCCGTAGTTGTCGGAGTCGTACAGGAAGCCGCCGTATTCCGCGACGAGACGGTGCGTGTTCGGGCTGTCGCGGCCGGTGTACCAGCCGAGCGGACGCTCGCCCGTCACGCGCTCGATCGCTTCCATTCCGAGGCGCATGTGCTCGGCCTCGAGCTCGGGCGTCATGCTCTGATAGTGGATCCAGCGCCAGCCGTGGCACGCGATCTCGTGGCCCAGTTCGACGAATGCGCGTGCGAGTTCCGGATGACGCTCGATCGCCATGCCCACGCCGAACACCGTCAGCGGCAGCCCGCGCTTCTCGAATTCGCGCAGGATGCGCCACACGCCGGCACGCGACCCGTATTCGTAGATCGATTCCATGCTCATGTGGCGGTCCGGATACGCGGCCGCGCCGACGATTTCGGACAGGAACTGCTCGGAGCCCGGGTCGCCGTGCAGCACGCAGTTCTCGCCGCCCTCCTCGTAGTTCAGCACGAATTGCACGGCGACGCGGGCACGCCCGGGCCAGTTCGCCTGCACGGGATGGCGGCCGTAGCCGATCAGGTCGCGAGGATAGTTGGGATCGAGTGACATGGGTTCGAAGTGCGGCGAAAGCTTGCTGAAGTAATGGGTTCGCATCGACCCGCGCGGGTGCCGGAGGCCGGCCGCACGGGCCGATGCGATGACGGCCCAGTGTAGCGAAAACGTTCATACGCGCCCATACAGCGGCGCAGATAGTGCATGTCAGACGGCGTGTATGTGCGGTTGCGGCAAATTCGGGACCGGTTCCGACGCGGCGCTCCCGCTTCGCGCCGTGGCGGCGGCCGACGCGGGCGCGGGCGCGTCCTCCGGCGGGCTGAAACGCGCGAATTCGCCGTCGTAGCGCTTCGGTAGCGGCCGTGCATAGTCGCCGCGCTTCGCGGTCGCGAGGCGCAGCGCGACGAGCGCCTCGGCCCACTTGACGGCCGCCGTGACGCCTTCCACGACCGGCGCGCCGATCTGCTGCTCGATCTCGTGCGCGAATTCGGCCATCCCCGCGCAGCCGAGGACGATCGCGTCGGCGCCGTCCTCGTCGAGCGCGCGCCGGCATTCGTCGACGATGATCCGCCGCGCGGCCGAACCGGGCCGGTCGAGTTCGAGCACCGCGACGTCGGTTGCCCGCACGTTGCGGCAGAACCGCTTCATCCCGTAGCGCTCGGCGAGATGCCACGCCATCCCGCAGGTGCGCGCGAGGGTCGTGACGACCGAGAAGCCCGGCGCGAGCACGCTCGCCGCATGCATCGCCGCCTCGGCGATCCCGATCACCGGCCCGCGCGCGAGTTCGCGCGCCGCATAAAGGCCCGGGTCGCCGAAACACGCGATCACGTACGCGTCGCAGCCGTCGCGCTCGCCCTGCGCGACCTCGGCCAGAAGCCCGGGCGTCGCGAGCGCCTCGTCGTAATAGCCTTCGATCGACGGCGGCCCCATCGGCGGGCTCACCGCGACGATCTCGGTGCCTGCCGCCGCGATTTCACGCGCGCAGCGGCCCATCGCATCGGTCATCCGCTGCGTCGTGTTCGGATTGATCAGCTTGATCTTCATCGCGCGCTCCTCAGGCCTTCGTACGCACGAGCAGCCGGTAGAACACGAAGCCGAGCCCCGCGCCGATGAACCACGAGAAGTTCGCGGCGGCCTGCCAGCCCGGCACCATCACGCAGATGACGGCGATCACCGCGGCCGGCAGCAGCGCGGCGAGCGCGCGGCGGTTCACGCCGCCCGTGTACCAGTAGGTGCCGCGCTCCGACATCGTGTACAGGTCGTCGCGCACGAGCCGGCCGCGCTTGACGAGGTAGAAGTCGGCGATCAGCACGCCGTACAGCGGGCCGATGAACGCGCCGAGCACGTCGAGCGTGTAGTGGATCACGGCCGGGTTGTTGAACAGGTTCCACGGCGTGATGAAGATCGACGCGACGGCCGCGAGCATCCCGCCCGCGCGCCAGCTGATCAGCCGCGGCGCGACGTTCGAGAAGTCGAACGCGGGCGACACGAAGTTCGCGACGATGTTGATGCCGATCGTCGCGATCGTGAACGTCAGCGCGCCGAGGATCACGGCGGTCGGATGGTCGATGCGGCCGACCGTCTCGACGGGATCGGTGATGAGTTCACCGAACACCGGAAGCGTCGCGGCGGTGGTGATCACCGTGACGAGCGAGAACGCGAGGAAGTTGACCGGCAGCCCCCAGAAGTTGCCGCGCTTCACGTCGCCGAACGAGCGGCAGTAGCGCGAGAAGTCGCCGAAATTGAGCATCGGCCCGGAGAAGTAAGACACGACGAGCGACACGGCCGTGATCATCACCGGAATCACTTCCGCGCCGTGATACTTGACGCCGCCGAGGTTGATGCCGATGTTGCGCCAGCCCGCGCGCCACACCATGTAGCCGGCCAGGATGAACATCACGACGTAGACGGCCGGGCCCGCGAAGTCGATGAATTTCTTGATCGTCTCCATCCCGTTCCAGAACACCAGCGCCTGCAGCACCCACAGCAGCATGAAGCCGGCCCAGCCGACCGCCGACAAGCCGAGGAAGCCATAGCGATGGACGTCCGCGTACGGCAGCCATTGCGGAAAGAACTTCAGCACGACGATCACGAGCGCGCTGGATGCGAGATAGGTCTGGATGCCGTACCACGCGATCGCGATCAGCCCGCGGATCACGGCCGGCACGTTCGCGCCGAGCACGCCGAACGTCGCGCGGCATGCGACCGGATACGGCACGCCGATCTGCTGGCTCGGCCGCGCGATCAGGTTGCACAACCGGTTCACGATCGTGATGCCGACGATCAGCGCGATCAGCACCTGCCAGCTCGTCAGCCCGAGCGCGAACAGGCTGCCCGCGAACACGTAGCCGCCGACGCTGTGCACGTCCGACATCCAGAACGCGAAGATGTTGTAGGCGCCCCACGTCTGATTCTTAAGGGGTGCCAAATCTTCGTTGTACAAACGTTGACTGTAACCGTCCGGCAACACGGGCCCGCCGCCCTCGCCGCCTTCTTCCGCCGGATACGCGCTGTCGTGCGCCACACTGAACTGAGCCATGACTTCTCCTTGACGCGGCCAACCAGCCGCTCCACCGTCATCGATATCGCTCCGGATCATCGCCCGGAGTCGGACTGGCGGCCGGCGGTGCAAACCGCCGGCCTGCATTGCTCTCGTCGTGTGGCGCGCGGCCGGATTCGCGTCGCCGTTCAGGCGCCGCCGAACACTTCGCGCAAATCGACCTGCCCTTGCGCGGGCCGGTCCAGCATCTTCAGTTCGACATGCTGCAGGTGGTGCGCCATCAGCGTCACCGCCCGCTTCGAATCGCCCGCCTCCAGCGCGGTCAGGATCTCGTCATGGTCGTCGCACGAGCACGGGCTGCGCCCGTGCGATTCATACAGCGCCGACATCAACGTCGAGCGTGCGACGAGCCCGTCGAGGCACTCGCAGAGCGTCGCATTGCCCGTCAGCGCCGCGAGCGCCGTGTGGAATTCGCCCGACAGGCGGATCCACGCCGCGAAATCGTGCCGCTCGAACGCCTTGCGTTCCTTGTCGATCAGCGCCGCAACGCCCTTCAGGCGCTTCGCGCCCGGCCCCGTCGCGAGCCGCTCGACGACGGCCAGCTCGATGATCCGGCGCATCTCGAACACCTCGTGCACGTCCTGCAGCGTCGGACTCGCGACGAACGCACCGCGATTCGGCTCGAGATCGACCAGCTTGTCGGCCGCGAGCTGCGAGAGCGCCTGCCGGATCGTGCCGCGCTTCACCCCGAACACGTCGCAAAGCTGCGCCTCCGTCAGCTTCGCGCCGGGCGCGAGCCGATGCTCGAGGATCGCCGTGCGGATCCGCTCGGCGATCGCTTCGGGACCGGCAGCGCCGGACGGATGGGTATCGGAGTCGTTCATGTTCTGCATCGCGTGATGGTCCTCATCCTAGGACGGACATAAAGATTGTCAACAATTCTTTTCCCGGAATGCGCACAATCTGCGTGCATTCCCCTGTATCAGAGCGGTGCGCGGCACACCAAATCCAGGCATGACAAGCCTCTGCTGCTTTTCCATCGCGGCTCACGGTGTATACCCTTCCGGTCATTTTGTTGACAAAACTGGTGCACGCGCTGCCGCCAACCCGATCGACGGCGACAAAAAATTTATGACCGTTAGTTGCGCGTTTACTTAAAGAAAAAGGCGGGAAGCCCCGCCTTTCGATCGTCCCTGCCCGGCTCAGCCGAGATGCGGATAGTCCGACAGCGTGAGCCGGAAACCGTGCGCATTCGCGACGAGCTGCGCCTGCGCACCGAACGGCAACGTCAGCAGGTCGGGAACGTGGCCGAACTGCAAACCCGTGACGACCGGAATGCCGACCACGGAGCGCACCTGGTCGATCATCGCCTGCATGTCGTAGCCGTTGTCGTACTCGAACGGCCGCGCACCCGTGAACTGGCCGAGCACGAGCGCCTGCTGGCGCGCGAGCACGCCCGACAGGTGCAACTGGTAGATCATCCGTTCGATCCGGAACGGCTGCTCGTTGACGTCCTCGACGAACAGGATGCCGCCCTCGATGTCGGGCATGTAAGGCGTGCCGACGAGCGAGGTGAGGATCGCCAGGTTGCCGCCCCACAGCGTGCCCGTCACGTTCACGGTCTGCACCTGCGGCGCCTCGGCGATGATTGTCGTGGTCGGCTGCGACAACGTCCGCCAGAAGTGCTGCATCGTGAAATCGCTCGGCGTTTCCGCGCCGAAATCGGCCGACAGCATCGGGCCGCCGAACGTCTTGATGCGCGCCTTCGCGTACAGCGCGAGCTGGATCGCGGTGAAGTCGCTGTGGCCGACGAGCGCGATCGGCTGGTCGCGCAGGCGGCGCTCGAGCCCGCGATAGTCGAGCCCGTGCAGGATGCGTGCGGCGCCGTAGCCGCCGCGCACCGCGAGTGCGATGTCCGGCAGCGCGCGCTCCGGATCCGCGAGGCGGTTCAGGTCGCCGGCCCGCTCGCCGTCGGTGCCGCCGAATCGCTGGAAGCGGCGTTGCGTCGCCTCGATGTTCTCGATGCGATGTTGCGAGCCGCTCAGGCGCTCGAGCGCGCGGTTGATCGCATCGGGGTCGTGCGGGTAGCCGGACGGCGCCAGCAGGCGGATGGTGTAGGACGCAGCGGGCTGGAGGGACATGGCGAAAGGTATCGGGATCGTCAAACCTGCTTAGAGGGTCCGAACCGTCTCCGGTTCACGGAACCGTGCTGCCCGCCCCGCTCCGGGCGACGGGCGCGGCAGGGGTTACGGCGCGCCGGATTCGGCGTCGCGTGCGAGCCGCGCCTCACGCAGCGCGCGACGGCGCTCCGCGAAGAACGACTTCAGCGCGGCGCCGCACTCGTCGGCGAGCACGCCGCCGGTCACGTCGGTATGGTGGTTGAGCTGAGGATTCGCGAACGCGTCGATCACGCTGCCGCACGCGCCCGTCTTCGGATCGGCGGCGCCGTAGACGACTCGCGCGATGCGCGCGTGCATGATCGCGCCCGCGCACATCAGGCACGGCTCGAGCGTCACGTACAGCTCGCAGCCGGGCATCCGGTAATTCTGCAAGTGCTGAGCGGCCATGCGCAACGCGGCCATTTCCGCATGGGCCGACGGGTCGTGCCCGCCGATCGGATGGTTGAAGCCGCGTGCGATCACCTCGTCGCCACTCACGAGCACCGCGCCGACCGGCACTTCGCCGGCCGCGCGCGCCTCTTCGGCGGCGGCCTGCGCGAGCCGCATGAAATGCAGGTCGCGCGCCGATACGGGCACGGCTTCGGGAACGGGAGAATCGGGAGCTGCGGCCGATCCGGCTGCGGCGTCGTGCAGCGCGTCGGCGCTCACATCGGCCCCGCTTCGGCGGACGCGTCGTCGAGCCCGCGCTCGCACAGACGTTCCGCGATGCGCCGGCAATAGTCGCGCGGCATCACCATCGGGCCGCCGCGCAGCGATTCGAGCGCCATGTCGAGGGCGAGGATCTTCGCCTGCAGCCGGCAGCGCGCGGCACGATCGCTGACCGCCTGCAGTTCGTCCTGCAGGTTGCGCAGCGCGCGCAGTTGCTCGACGGCCGGCGGCACGAAGCCCGCATTCTTCAGGATACGGTTGGCCACCCGCACCTCCTCGGGTACGAGCAGGTCGTCATCCAGCGCCTGCGGCGCGCCGGTACCCGGCAAATCGTCGAACTCGCCCCGCGCGGCGGCGGCGGCAATGCGTTGTTCGACCAGTGCGTCAAGCAATCTCATCAGTCAATCGGAACAAATGCGGCAGCCGAATTCTAGCAGGGTGACGTGCGTATGACAGGCCCTTCGAAGGTATGCTCGATATTGTGTTTTTAGGGGCCGAATCGGCTCGCATGCGCGCCGATCGCCACGACTTGCCGCTGTGCTGCGCCGCAGCAGGCTCCGCGCCGATTTGGCGTCGTCCGCGCGGGCGACGTCCGGCCCTGTTTTTTTATTTTCGCCCGGGTCGGTCGGCGTTCGTCATCCCGCAGAAATCGCCGTTTCGCGACTGCCGGGTCATGCGGCGACCACGTGCGACCGCGCCTTCGGAAACGGCCGGAACATCATCGCGACGAGGAACGCGCCGATGCCAATCGCGAACGATCCGAGGTACAGCCAGCCATAGCTGCCCAGCGCATCGACGATCAAACCGCCCGCGACCGGCCCGGCCGCCATCCCGAGGCTGCCGGCCATCGCGCAGCCGCCGATCACGGTGCCCATCATCCGCAGCGGGAAGTTCTCGCGCGCGAGCACCGCATAGAGCGGCATCACGCCCGCATAGATGAAACCGAACAGCATCGCGACCGCGTAGAACCCGTCGAGCGTGCGCACGAAGTAGTAGCCGAGTGCGCCGAGCGCCTGCGCGAGCAGCCCCGCCACCAGCATGCGTTTCGCACCGAGGCGGTCGCCCAGCAGCCCGAACGCGATGCGCCCGCCCATGCCGGCGAGCCCCTCGACGCTGTAGATCGACACCGCGACGATCAACGGAATCCCGCACGTCACCGCGTAGCTGACCGTATGGAAGATAGGGCCGGAATGCGTCGCGCAGCAGAAGAAGTTGGTCAGCAGCAGCACGATGAACTGCGGCGAACGCAGCGCGCCGCCGACCGACAGCGGCGCGGCCCCGGGCCCGCCGGCGGGAGCCGGCTCGGCGTGCGGCCCGTCGAGTGCGGGGGCGCGGCGCACGAGCAGCGACGCCGGAATCATCACGGCGGCCGCGAGCGCGGCGATCAGCAGCATCGACGTGCGCCAGCCGTGGCCCGACACGAGCCACGCCGCCAGCGGCGACATCGTCATCGGCGCCATGCCCATGCCGGCCGACACCAGCGACACCGCGAGACTGCGGTGCGTGTCGAACCAGCCCGTCACGCAGGCCATCATCGGCGCGAACACCGCGGCCGTCGCGCTGCCGACGGCCAGCCCGAAAATCAGCTGGAACGCGAGCAGCGACGGCGCTCGGCTCGCAAGCGCCAGGCTCGCCGACAGCAGCATGGCGCCCGTCACGACCACCGCACGCGTGCCGATCCGGTCCGACAGGCTGCCCCAGCCGATGCTCGCGAAGGCCATCGCGATGAAGCCGATCGTCATCGCGGCGGAAATGCCGGTCATCGACCAGCCGGTGTCGCGTGCGATGGCCCGCAGGAACACGGGCAGCGAAAACATCGCGCCGATCGCGATGCAGCCCATCAGGCCGCCCGCGGCGACGATCACCCAGCGATAGCGGGAATCAGGCATCTGGCACCTCCTTTCGCTCTGTCGGTCAGGCATCGATGCGGAACCGGACTGCGGACGCCGTCGCGAATCCGGTCGACATCGATACGACGAACGACGCGGCGTGAAATCGACATGCGTGGCACATGCGAGCGCGAATCTCCGATTGTCTGCCGATTCGGGCTGCCGACAAGCGGCAGATCCGGACGAAGCTCGGCCACGCAGCCGCCCCCCGCTTTTCCGGAATCGGAAAGTCGAAATCAGAAATCGTTGGTTTGGGCGCGCGAGCGCGGTCACTACACTCGAGTCCTCTTGTCATGACAAGTTGACCGATGACCTCATCCAACGTCGTGCCGCTATCGGCGGCCCCGCTCTACGTGCAGATCAAGGACACGCTGCGCACGCGCATCCTCGACGGCACTTATGCGCCGCACAGCAGGATGCCGTCCGAGCACGAACTCTGCGCGATGTTCGACGTGAGCCGCATCACGGTGCGCCAGGCACTCGGCGACCTGCAGAAGGAAGGCTTGCTGTTCAGGCTGCACGGCAAGGGCACGTTCGTGTCGAAGCCGAAGGCGTTCCAGAACGTGACGTCGCTGCAGGGCTTCGCCGAGGCGATGTCGTCGATGGGCTACGAGATCGTCAACCAGCTGCGCAGCTTTCGCACCGTGAAGGCCGACCGCCATCTCGCGACGAAGCTGAACGTGCCGGAAGGCGCGCCGCTCGTCGAGATCCGCCGCGTGCGGCTGCTGAACCGCGAGCCCGTGTCGCTCGAGCAGACGTGGGTGCCCGCGGCGCTCGGCAAGCGGCTCGCGGGCGCCGATCTCGCAACCCGCGACATCTTCCTGATTCTCGAGAACGACTGCGGCGTGCCGCTCGGTCACGCCGACGTGTCGATCGACGCGATCCTCGCCGACGATGAAATCGTCGATGCGCTGCGCGTCGAGGAAAGCAGCCCCGTGCTGCGGATCGAGCGCCTGACGCACGACGCGTCCGGTGCGCCAATCGACTACGAACACCTGTACTTCCGCGGCGACGCGTTCCAGTACCGGCTGCGCATCGACCGGCAGAAAACGCACCAACCCTGAAGGAATCCGCAATGAACACCCATGTACTCGAATACGACATCGTCGTGGTCGGCGGCGGCACGGCCGGCCCGATGGCGGCGATCAAGGCGAAGGAGCGCGACCCGTCGCTGCGCGTGCTGCTGCTGGAGAAGGCCAACGTGAAGCGCAGCGGCGCGATCTCGATGGGGATGGACGGCCTGAACAACGCGGTGATTCCCGGCCACGCGACGCCCGAGCAGTACACACGCGAAATCACGATCGCCAACGACGGGATCGTCGACCAGGAGGCCGTTTATGCGTATGCGACGCACAGCTTCGCGACGATCGAGCAACTCGACCGCTGGGGCGTGAAGTTCGAAAAGGACGGCACCGGCGACTACGCGGTGAAGAAGGTCCACCACATGGGTTCGTACGTGTTGCCGATGCCGGAAGGTCACGACATCAAGAAGGTGCTGTACCGGCAGTTGAAACGTGCCCGCATCGCGATCACGAACAGGATCGTCGCGACGCGCGTGCTGACCGACGCGCAAGGCCGCGCGAGCGGCGTGCTCGGCTTCGACTGCCGCACAGCCGATTTTCACGTGATCCGCGCGAAGGCCGTGATCCTGTGCTGCGGCGCCGCCGGCCGTCTCGGGCTGCCGGCGTCCGGATACCTGATGGGCACGTACGAAAACCCGACCAACGCGGGCGACGGCTACGCGATGGCGTACCACGCCGGCGCGGCGCTCGCGAACCTCGAATGCTTCCAGATCAATCCGCTGATCAAGGACTACAACGGCCCGGCGTGCGCGTACGTGACCGGCCCGCTCGGCGGTTTCACCGCAAACGGCAAGGGCGAACGCTTCATCGAGTGCGACTACTGGAGCGGCCAGATGATGTGGGAGTTCTACCAGGAGCTGCAAAGCGGCAACGGCCCGGTGTTCCTGAAGCTCGACCACCTCGCGGAGGAAACGATCCAGACCATCGAGCAGATCCTGCACACGAACGAGCGGCCGAGCCGCGGTCGCTTCCACGCAGGACGCGGCACCGACTACCGGCATCAGATGGTCGAGATGCACATCTCCGAGATCGGCTTCTGCAGCGGCCATAGCGCGTCCGGCGTGTACGTGAACGCCCGCGCCGAAACGACCGTGCCGGGGCTCTACGCGGCCGGCGACATGGCGGCCGTCCCGCACAACTACATGCTCGGCGCGTTCACCTACGGCTGGTTCGCCGGGCAGAACGCGGCCGACTACGTGGCCGGCCGCGATCACGCGCCGGTGGACGACCAACAGGTCGCGGCCGAACGCACCCGCGTGCTCGCGCCGCTCACGCGCGAGCGTGGCCTCGCGCCGGCGCAGGTCGAATACAAGCTGCGCCGCATGGTGAACGATTATCTGCAACCGCCGAAGGTGACGCGCAAGATGGAAATCGGGCTGCAACGTTTCGACGCCATTATTGAGGATATCGAAGAACTCAAGGCGAACCACCCTCATGAACTGATGCGCGCGGCCGAAGTGCGCGCGATCCGCGACTGCGCCGAAATGGCCGCGCGTGCATCGCTGTTCCGCACCGAGAGCCGCTGGGGGCTATATCACCATCGCGTCGATTTTCCGCATCGCGACGACACCGAATGGTTCTGCCACACATGGTTGCGCAAGGATGCCGACGGCACGATGCGCAGCGAGAAGCGGCCGGTCGAGCCCTATGTCGTGCCGCTCGCCGACGACGAACGCAGCGCCTACGCGCACCTGCGCATCCGCGAACCGGCCGCCCTCGCGGCCGCCCTCTGACTCCGAGGAGCCTGACCGTGCCCCATACCCCGCAAGACATCTTTCTGCGCAGCAGCGCGCCCGTGACGATCGACGAGGACCGCTGCATCGCCGACAAGGGTTGCACCGTCTGCGTCGACGTATGCCCGCTCGACCTGCTCGCGATCGACGTGACCAAAGGCAAGGCCTACATGCAGTTCGACGAATGCTGGTACTGCATGCCGTGCGAACGCGACTGCCCGACCGGCGCGGTCAAGGTCGACATCCCATACCTGCTGCGCTGACCCGGCGGACCGCGTGTGCATCGACATCGCGCGTGTGCCGATCATCCGGCCGCGCATGCTGCCGATGGATGAATCGTTCGGCGTGCTCGACACGCAGAGGCGCCGCACGATGCAGACGCTGCTGCGCGCCATTGGGTCGCGGATCGGCGCGACCGTGTCGTTCGTCACGCCTCTTACGCATCGTTAATGCTCCGGATTTTGCCCATGACCGCTTCCTCCCCTGCTTTCCCGCTACCTGACGCGCACGCTTCCGACCTTGCCGCGCTCGTCGCGCGTGTTGCGGCGCCCGACGCATCCGTGCGCCGCATCGCGCTGCTCGAACTCGCCGATCTCGAGGATCCCGATCTCGTGCCGATCTTCGTTGCGGCACTGCGCGACGATCCGGCCACCGACGTGCGCGGCGAAGCGGCGCGCGTGCTCGCCGCCTGGGAGCAGCCCGACGTCGTCGACACGCTGTGCCACGCGCTGCTCGATCCGGACGACGACGTGCGCGCGACCGCGGCACGCAGCCTGTCGGAACTGAAGGATGTCGCGTCCGGTGCGGTGCTGTGCCGCTGGGCCGAACACGCCGAGCCGTTCGTGCGCGGCGCCGCGTTGCGCGCGCTGCGCGAACTGCGCGACCCCGCCGCGTTCGCGCCAGCATTGCACGCGCTCGACGCGCCGCAGGCAGCCGTGCGCGCCGAAGCCGTCGCCGTGCTCGGCTGGCTCAGGGACGTCCGCGCGTTGTCGCCGCTCGCACGCATCGCCACGACCGACGCTGATGCGGACGTGCGGCGCATCGCGGTCGGCGCGGTCGGGTTCGCGGCGTCCGGCGACACGGCCGTCGTCAACGCGTTGCTTGCCGCACTGCGCGACGCCGAATGGCAGGTACGCGAGGAAGCGGCCGCGACGCTCGGCAAGCTGCGTGTCTCGATCGCACGCGCGCCGCTCGTCGCCGCGCTCGATGACGATTACTGGCAGGTGCGCCTGCGTGCCGTGCGCGCACTCGGGCAATTGCGCGACGCCGCCGCGGCGCCGGCCGTCGCCGCGCTGCTGTCGCATGCGATCAGCAACCTGCGCAAGGAGGCCGCACTCGCGCTCGGCGAACTGCGCGATCCCGCGATGCTGCCCGCGCTGCGCGACGCACTGGACGATCGCGATCCCGAAGTCCGCAAGGCCGTGCGGATTGCCATCGCGCAAATTGGAGGAGATGCACGATGACGCCGCCTGCCGAGATTCGTCTCGATCATGCGACTCGTGCGTTGACGCTGTGCTGGCCGGACGGCAGCACGCAGCGTATCGGCTTTGCGAGGTTGCGCGGCGATTGTCCATGCGCCGCGTGCCGGAAGATCCGGCTCGACGGCAGGCAAGTCGACGCGCCGCCCGACCTGACGCTGAACGGCGTGGAAGCGGCCGGTTACGGCATCCGCCTGCTGTTCGGCGACGGTCACGCGCGCGGCATCTATCCGTGGCCATATCTGGTGGAACTGGGCAGAGACGAGCCGGATGCCGGCATCGCATCGTGCGATGTGCTCGCGTTTGGACGACCAGCGGACTGAGCGTCGACGAATCGACTCGCATCGGGCCGCCCGCTTCGGCCGCGTATCAGACAGCGACTTACACCGCTTCCGTGCGCCCGTCACTCGCCGATCGCACAAACGACAACGCCCGGCAGGTCATCCCTGCCGGGCGTCCGCATCGTCAGATGCCGTGGTCCGCTACCGAGGCGCGCCCCGGCGCCGGATCACTCCCACTCGATCATCAACAGGGCTCGCAAGCCCACGTGGTTAAAGGGATTTGCGATGATCGACCTGGTCACTACCGTCGCTTTTACCGTCATGGCCGCAGACCTTTTACTGGCGCGGGAGATGGAGCAATTTGCGGGGCGACGACTCTAGCGACGACATCATCGATCACTTCAGGAGAATACAACAGACAGCGAACCTTGTCCCCGACGTCTCCCCCGATCTTCGATAGGTCCACCTACGCCGGCCCTAGTAGCTTCTCGATGGCTGCGACTACTGCATCCAGGGCATCGATAACTCCGTCCATGACGAAATCGAGCGCGCATCCGTAACCTGCATTGACGTTAGCTGTGTCGAAGCCAAGCTGCTGCAAGGTCAGCAGACACCGCTCCACCGCCTCGTGCGCATCGGCAATTCTGAGATCATTGTTCAAGAACAAGGGTGCCATGTACTCATTGCGCTCGTTCCAGTCCTCTGGTTCTGCGCCTGAGGCAAAGGCATCGATTGCCTCCTCGTGAGCATTTAGCCTTTCGATGACGTTCAGAAGTGCCTGCAGCAGCCGGATGCTTCCAAGTTCCTTGACAGCCAGCCTCGGACAGCCGGCGCGCTCCAACAATAACTTGAGGTAGCCGTTTGGAACACGCTGCCACACCTCATGCAAGCTCTTGCAGCGAGCCAGGAACATCTGCTGCGTCATATTCAACGGTGTGACCTGGGCCAACCTACCAAGTGCCGGATAGGCTAACCAACCATTGGCCGCCACCTCTGCACGATCAAAGCCAGTCAGCTCTACTGCCGACTTGTTCAACCCCACTGTTGCACCGAGTGCGGAAAGGCCGTCCCCCATTCGTAGAAGTACATTGAGTAGCCGCTGCACCTTGGCAACCACATGTTCTTCATCAAGATCCACATGCGCCAACCCGGCCGGATCGACAGCAAATTGCCGGGCATGGACGATCTCGCGATCCGGCTTTGGCTTGTACAACTCACGCATCGGCACCTGGATAAGATTTCTTCCTACCCGCCGACATTCAGTGAAACTCCACTGTCCTCTGTATGACGGACTGCAGTACCACTGCCCCCATACATGGACAGGGGTTGAGTCGTAGAACGCACTCTGTTCGTACTTCTGGAGAAATCGATCGTCGAGATAGACCGGATCTTGACCGATTAGGGCATTCGCGCGTGCATGGGTCATAGGGTGAGCGTCGCCAGGCCACTGAATGCCTTCAGCAGTCTGCTCTGGACAGAGTTCAGGCATCACCGCCTCGACCGAAGCCCAGAGCTGGAGCAGAAGTCCGCCCTCGTGCTCGCGGATGTCCAGCTCATACCAGGCGACTCCGTCGGCAGGCTTGCGGGCCACATGGGACTCTCCTCCCATGATCGCGCGGATTTCCGGGACATCTGGCAGCTGGGCTGAGTAGTAGAAAACTCGCACGCCGCGGGCTCCACGCAACCAAAGGTAGCGACGGAGATACTCGTTCGACATACGCCAACTGACGGCTCTCTTCAACTCCCAGTGGTAGTCGCTGGACACTTCTCCCTCAGCCACACCGATCTCTGGAAGTCCCAAGTCATCGTAGATCAGACGTTGCTGCTCGTTGCCGACGCAGCGGGGTGTCAGCCCAAGAGTCATCCAGACCTTCTCAGCTAAGTTGAAGGTATAGAACGAACCATTGCCCCACGCCGCGACGATGTAGTCATGCCCAGATATCGACGGTGAGAAATTGGCCGAGCAGCCTCTCTCATCGCCGGCAGGAACCGAGAACGCGACTACGCCATCGCCTGCTTCAGAGAGGACTTCCATGGGACCATCATCCAGCCCAGGAACCACAGCCATCAGCAAATGCAGATGCTCGGCATGCTCCCCATGCGGATCGGATTCCTGCATAGACGCCACCTCAACGAATTGGCTTGGCGACAAGCCAACAGGCTCCAGCAAGCCGCGCAGCCTTGGCGGCATGACATGAACCGGAATGGGAAAGGCTGCCAGGTAATCAAACGGCATGATTCTTCTCGTTACGTTTCAAAAGCGCCCCCCGGTTCCGATGCACCTTCCGGTGCTTGGACCAATAAGTTAAGGATCTGCTCGTACTCATCAGGGCCTTGCTCCGTATCTCCTTCCGTATGGCTTACCGTCACCCGACGCTTGGTCGCGAGGTCGGTCAGAAGTTCTTCCAGCTTGACACTAACCTCAATCCGACTTTCGTAGGCATCTCCCTTTTGCTCATGCTTCACGGCCTTTGCCTCAAAGCATTTGAACACGCCGACGAGTCCATCATCGTCGGTGAGGAACTCCGAGCGCATGTAGCTGCCACCTTGGCGCCCAATGTGCTCAACCTCCAACTTGAGGCTCGCAAATCTTGATATCGCCATGATGTCAGCCAACGCATTCTCGGCATTGAATTTTTGCGGGTCTGCCTTGAATTTCATAAGCTTCCTCGCCGCTTGGTTGCCGTAGAGACAAGCGAGCGTTAGCAGAACCACCGGATGTTGTCTTGATATTGATAACGCATCTGCCTCTCTCAATATCTCTGCGGCTTTCTGGAATCTGAGTGCTGGTGCCACCGGGTCCTTGAGCCCGGATTGATTATTGATAGTCTCAAGGAAGCTCAAATAGCCAGGCCTCGCAAGTTCGTGGGGGGCACGCCTCAACTCTCGAAGGTAGCTGATCACGAAATCATCAGGCTCATACACACGGGCGCTCTTGAAGAATGCCCGTAATGCGGTCATGTCATTCAAGACTTGCTCTTCCAGCTCAGCATCAGAGGCACTTCCCCGTGTGTCGCTTACTTTCTCAATGAGAGCACAAAGGTACGAGAAACAATGCTGGGGTCTATCCAAGCTTTGCAGGCGTGAGACGTAGCTTGCCTTACGCGCGTCGTTCTGAAGAGCGGCTGCAGAGAGCTTTGTTGCATTGACGACGCAAATATCTAGGAAGTGCAAGGTGGGAATGCTTGCCGACCATTCCTTCATGGCAGCATATTGCTCAGCAGTCATCTGCATTTGAACCGTCATTTGCGGCCCGCGATGAAACTCTTTGGGGGGATTGTCCTGGGTCACACGTTATCTCTTAGAAAATAGTGTTATTGAAGCGCCATTCAAGGCAGCCGAATCCTTACTAGGATATCAGGCCCATGTGCTTGGTGAGCTGGCTTAAATGGTCAGCCTTTCAACTCAGAATCCTGGTTATTCTTTGAAGGACGCGCCAGCGCCCCATTCACAACTGTGCCACGGCGAAATCCCCGATCTGCTGCCATGAACGCCTCGAGCATGTACGGAATCAACGTCGTTGCATCGACGGATTCACCATACGTCTGCGCATGCAGCGCGGCGTAGCGATCAAGGTTTGCTTTCAATCTGGCCGGGCACGCGAAGATCAGCTTGATGCTTTCGGTCTTCGGCAGCGGCCCCAGCCGCAGCTTGCGCGTCGTGCTCATCGTGAAGTCCTCCGGTTAAAGAACAGCGGCTGGTATGGCCGCAGCACCAAGTCGCGGTTGACGATGATCCGTACCGGCAGACCCGGCCGCTCGGTCAAGGTTGGCTGGATGTTGAGGTTGCGCCGGGTCATCTCCTGGCCGGCCTGGTTCACGCTGTCCTGCAAACTGTCGCGTCCGGCGATGATGACGCGATCACCGTTGCGGTTCTCCGGCGCGGCCAGCTCGGCGTCGACGCCCAGCAGCGTCGTCAGCGCCGCGCCGGCGACGATGCGATCCCAATGCCAATCGACGCCATCCTCCAGGCCGGCGTAGCCGGCCGGGTCGGTGCCGGCAAGGTTGTCAAGCGTCAGGGAAGACGTGTCCGGCAGGATGATGCGATTCCACACCACTTGCACGCGGCTTTGCCCGTAGGCGACCTGGCTGTTGTATTTGCCAAAGATGCGCGACCCCTGCGGGATCAGCAGATAGCGGCCGGTTGCGGTGTCGTACACCGGCTCCGTCACTGTGCCAATCACGTCGCCCGGCAAGTCCGACTTGATGCCTGTCACCAGCGCCGCCGCGATCACTGTCCCGGCCATCACCTGATACGGCGAGGTCGGCATTTGCAGGTTGCCGGAATTTCGGGTTTCCGTGGTTCCGGCTTTCTGGAACGCCTCTTTCTGGTCTTGCCGGTTCTGCACGGCGGTCGGGTCGGCAGGCTGCGCCGCTGTCGAGGCCGGCCCCGCTGCCTGCGGATCGAAGCCCGCCAAGCCAGATGTCGGACCGGCAGCAGCCACCTGCGCCGGCGCGGTAGCGGCGTGCTGGTTGCTGGAGCGGAAGAACACCGTCGATCCCGCAGCCGCTTCCGCCTCCTTGCGCCGTGCGTCACGCTCGGCCGCGCCGGGGTCTTGGCCGGGCGGCGTGTAGCTGGCCACCGCCGGTTGTGACTTCACAATTGCCGGCCCCAGGTCGCCGGGCAACGGCGGCCCCAGCTCTGGCACCTTGGGCGGTAGCTTGGAGTAATCGGCGGGAAGCTGGTCCAGTCCTTCGGAGCGCGAGACGCGATCGACGTTATAAAGCTCGGTCGGTTCGTTGCCGCCACGCCGATGCGTCGGCTGCAACGACCACATGGTTGCGCCCAGCACGGCAACGCCGAGGCCGCCGGTCAGCAGCGCCAGCGTGCGACGATTGAGGCGGGTTACCGGGCGTGGCTGCGCCCGCAGCGCCACGTTCTCCGGCGCGACCTTTGGCGCAGCGTTGGGGATGGGCACGTCCGGGGTGTCGTCCTGGCTCATGGTCATTTCCCCTTCGTACCGTCCGTGCGCTCGATGCGCACCACGTCGCCCTTGTCGCCGCCCAGGCGCAGTTCGGCTGCGCCGAACAGCCGGTCCACGATGTAGTACGGGGCGCGGAAGCGGTAGTTCACCAGTTGCCCGTCACCCTGCGCGCCGATGACGAACAGCGGAGGCAGCTCGCCTTGCGCGATGCCAGGAGGGAACTGGATATAGACCTTCTCGCCGTCATCGAAAGCGCGCAGCGGCTTCCAAGGCGGATTACTGCCGCTGACCGCGTAGCGAAAGCGGATCTTCTCCAGCGATAGGCCAGTGTCGACCGGCGCTGCCGCTTGCGCGGCCTGATCCTGACGCTGCAAGGCAAGCATCTGGTCTTTCGGATACTCCCATGACACTGACGCCATCCACGCCTTGTCCGTCGATGTCAGCTCGATCAGGTAAGTGCGCCGGCTGGTGGTGATGACCAGATTCGTCTTGAGGCCCGAGCGGATCGGCTTGACCAACACGCTGACACGCAGCGAGTTGCCGGCGCCGCTGGACGTGTCGCCGACAATCCAGCGCACCGTATCGCCGGCGGCGACCGTCACCAACTCCTCGCCGGATTGGAGCGAAATCACCGTGACGCGCCCCGGCGCCGCATAGACCTGGTACAGCGCGCCATCGGCGAAGGGCCAGACCTGGATCGCATTGACATAGCCCTCGCGCGTGGGTGCCATGCGCGCTTCGGCGTTCGCACGCGATACGCGCAAGGTTTCGTCGGCAGGTTCCGGCGCTGGCTTGGCCTCGTCCACTTCCGGCAGCGGCTTCATCTGCGCCGGCAGCGGCAACACCTTCGGCACCTCCACCACTTCAACAGGCTTCGGCGGTTCGGGCAGCGGTTGCGCCTGCACCGGCTCGTCGAGAGAAATGCGCGGTGGTGGCTTGCCCTGCGAGGCGCAGCCCGACAGGGCCGCCAAGGTCAGCACGAAAGCGTAAAAGCGGAAAGACTGGTTCATGGCTTGGCTCCTTCGGACGCATCGAGTTCACGGCTCCACGACAGGCCGTTGACGTAGATACCCAGCGGGTTCTTGCGCAGGCGCTGCTCGGTGCGCGGGGTTTGCAGGACGATGGAGACCACGGCGTTCCAGCGTTCGGCACCGGCCGGCGCGCCGTTGACGAATCGCTGCTCGGTCCAGCGCACGTTGAACGACGAGTCGCTGGCACGAACGACGCTGGTGATCTGCACCGTCACCGACTCCTTGCCGACGCGCGCAAACGGGTCATTGGTGCGCGCGTAGTCGTTGAGCACGGCCGCGCCTCGGTCGGTGGTGTAGTCGTAGGCGTCGAGCCAGTTCTGCCGCAGCACGATCGGGTCGATGGACAGCGAGCGAACCAGCGTGATGAAATGCGCGAGGTGGTAGGCGATCTGCGCATCGGCCGGCCGGTACGGCGTGGCTGCTTCGCCGACCGCGCGCACCTGACCGGACTTGTCCACCTCCACTACATAGGGCGTCACGATGGACTGCGCCGAACGCCACACTAGACCGCCGGCCATCAGCAGCGCGAGCACGAGGCAGCCGAAGGCCATCAGCCGCCAGTTCTTCGCTTGCACGCGGGCCGAGCCGATGCGCCCGTCCCACGCCTGCGCGGCGGATTGATACGGAGTGGCAGGCTGCGGCGTATCGGCGTAGCGCACCTGCGGTCGCTTGAATCGCATGGTTCTCTCTCCTCAAGAATCGGAATCACCCAGGCTTGGGCCTTGCGCCGAGCCACCGCCGTCTCCCCCGCGCAGCGTGTGCGCGGCGGTGGTCGCGGCATGGGCGATTTGCTGGCGTCGATGTAGCCGCTTGGCCCACGCGGGCTGCGCCTGTTCGGCGGTGTTGGCTGGCGCTTCGCCTGCCGCCTGGCTTGGCGCGGCGGCGGCGCCGCTGCCTGTCGCAGCGGCATTCGCCCCGTCGGCGCGGAAGGCAGCGGCTGCACGTTGACCGAATGAGCGCGCCCCGGCGGCGACCTTCTGACCAACCGCTTGTGCGCCGGTCTTGGCAACGTTGCCCAAGCCCGCCATCGCGCCCTTCGCCCCGCCGCCGGCTGTGGCGGAACCGGCCTGGAACGCTGACCGCGCGCTACTCGCGGTCGAGGCAGCGGCACGCGCGCCGCTGCCGATCGCGCTTGCAGCGGCGGGTGCCATGCGCGCCCCAGCCGCGACAGCGCCGCCGGCGCCGGCGCCGGTAGCTGCCGCGCCGACCGCGACGGCGGTTCCCGCCGCGCCCAAGGCCGCACCAGCCATCGCACCAGCACCGAGTTGTGGGCCGCCAGAAATCAACCCTGTGGCGATGCCCGGCCCGAAGATGCCGAGCGCCAGCATGGCGAGCGAGGCCAGCATCACGACCAGCGCGTAGTCGATAGAAGGTTCGTCGGGCGTAAACTGGAACTCGGCGAACAAGCCCGTGCCAATGCCGACAATGACCGCCAGCACCAATACCTTGATGCCCGACGACACCACGTTGCCGAGCACCTTTTCTGCGAGGAACGCGGTCTTGTTCCAGAGGGCGAACGGCACCAGCACGAAGCCGGCGAGCGTGGTCAGCTTGAACTCGATCAGCGTGATGAATAGCTGCACCGCCAGTACGAAGAAGCAGAGAATGACCACCAACCACGCGAGGAACATGACGACGATGGGCGTGAGGTTGATGAACACCTCGGGAAAGCCGGTCATCTCGCTGATCTGGTCGAGGATCGGCGCGGCGGCGTCGATGCCGGTCTTGGCGAGATGCCCCGGTTGCAGGAACGTCTCCATGCTCAAGGTCGAGCCGGTGGCGGTCAGGCCCAGGCCAGCGAACGAGCGGAACACAATGCTCGCCAGCATGTTGAAGTTGCCGATGATGTAGGCGAAGGCGCCGACATAGAGCACCTTGCGGATGAGCTTCGCCATCACGTCTTCGCCCTGGCCTGTGGCGTGGCCGAGCGCCCAATACAGCCCGGCAAGCGTCATGTCGATCGCCACCAGCGTCGCCGTCAGAAACGCGACTTCGCCGCGCAGCAATCCGAAGCCAGAGTCGATGTAGGTGGAAAAGACGTTGAGGAAATGGTCGATGATCGAGACGTCGTTCATGGCCGCTCCTCCTTCGGCACATCAGGGCCGTCGAAACTCGCCGGAATCGGCGGCAGGTCGGCGAGCGTCTGGTATTCGTCAGGCCGGGTATGCCCGGAGAGGAAACGGCGCAGGTCGGCTTGCGCGGCCCGCGCGCAAACCGCTCCGTCCTGTTCGCCACGGCGGCACTGCGCGACGAGCGCATGCAACCGCGTCGGGTCGGCGGCGAGTGCATCGACCGACAACGCCCGCGGCCGGTCGCAGCCGGCCAGCAGGGACGCGAAGGCAAACAGGATGGGCGCGCGGTTCATGGCCGTGTCCGTCAGTTGCCGTAGAAGGTCACGGGCTGCGGCGTGTACGCCGTGCCGGCGCCCAGGAAGCGCCGCGTCATCTCGCGGCCACGTTCTACCGCGGCAGCTTGACGTGCCAGTTCCAGCGCCGTCGCCCGCCCCTGCGTGAGCTGGAGCTGTTGTGACTGGATGGACTGCTTCGCCTGCAAGGCCAGAAGCTGATTGGTCGCCTGCATCGCTTGCAGTGCGCCGGTCGCGGACTGGCTCTGGCTCACGAGATCGGTCAAGACGCCTTCGTCTTCGGTCAGGTTCTGCGAAACCTGGGCCTGCATCTGCATCGCTATCTGCAGGCCCCTGAGCGAGTTGCGCCAACGCTGCTGCGCATCGTGGTACATCTGGTTGCCGCTGACCGTCGCGGCGTACTGCTCCGGGTACAGGCGTGCAAACTCGGAGTTCATGCCTTGAACCTCGAACGCCAGCCCCTGGGCCTGCGCGATCAGCCGTTCGGTGGTGGCGAGCGTCGAGCGCAGCCGGTTGACCACGTTGAACGGCAGGCTCGCCAGATTGCGCCTCTGGTTGACGAGCATCTGCGCTTCGTTCTGGAGCTGGTTGATCTGGTTCTCGATCATTTCCATCGTGCGAACCGCCGTCAGCGTGTTTTGCACGAGGTTGGTCGGGTCGATGACCGTGATGGCCACCGCCGGCTGCGCGAGCATCAACGAACCGGAGAGCACGGCAGCAAGCGCCGCAGAAAGAACACTGGTTTTCATAGCGAAACCTCCAGCGGTTGGGAAGCAAGGAAAGAAGCCGCCGGTGCGGACGGCAGCAGGTCGGCGGCCCAATCGAGGCCGCTATGGCGCAGCCACGCGCCGGCGAAGCCGGGTACGCCGGCCTGCGTCAGCACGCGGTCGATGTCGCGTTGGTCTTGAGGTGTGGATGCGCCCGCGAACGCGAGCGCGACTGGCCCCAGGTCGAGGTCGAACAGGCGATTGCCGAGGCGGGACTGGAAGTAGTAGTCCCTCTTGGGTTGCGCAGTAGCGACGATCTCGATTTGCCGGCTGTTGAGGCCAAAGCCTTCGTAGATCGTGCGAATCTGCGGTTCGGTCGCTTGCGGGTTCGGCAGGAAGATGCGGCTCGCGCAGCTTTCGATGATGGCCGGCGCAATGCTCGAATCCTTGATGTCCGCGAGCGATTGTGTGGCGAAAATCACGCTGACGTTCTTCTTGCGCAGCGTCTTGAGCCATTGCCGGATGCGCGCGGCAAATACAGGGTCGTCGAGGAACAACCAGGCTTCATCGAGGATCAGCAGCGTCGGCGCACCGTCGAACCGTTCATCGAAACGCACAAAGAGGTAATGCAGCACGGCCATGACGGCGACCTTGCTGTGCATCAGCTCCTCCATCTCGAAGCCCTGCACGTCGGCCAGCCCCAGCCTGTCGCGGTCGGCGTCCAGCAACTTGCCGTGCGCGCCGCCGAGCACATAAGGCGCGAGCGCCTGCCGCAGCGCATTGGATTGGAGCAGCACCGAGAAGCCGGTGAGCGTGCGCTGTTCCATCGGTGCGCCGGCGAGGCTGCCGAGCGCCGACCAGATCGCCACCTTCTCGTCGGGGCCGATGGCAACGCCTTCGTGGCGTAGCCGACCCTCGATCCACTCGGCGGCCCAAGTGCGGTAGCCCTCCTGGTCGATGCGTGCGAGCGGTTGGAATGCGATGCCGCCATCGGCGCCGAGGTCGTAGTGCTCGCCGCCGAGGCCGAGGATGGTGGCGCGCATCGAGCGCCCCATGTCGAAGGCGAAGATCCGCGCGCCGCGATAGCGGCGGAACTGCAAGACCAGTAGCGCCAGCAAGACGGACTTGCCCATGCCGGTCGGGCCGGCGACCAGCGTGTGGCCCACGTCGCCGATGTGCGTCACCAGCCGGAACGGCGTCGAGCCCTCGGTGCGGGTGACGACCAGCGGCGGGCCGTCGAGGTGATCGTTCTTCTCCGGCCCGGCCCATACCGCCGATTCCGGCATCAGATGCGCCAGGTTCAGCGTCGAGACGATGGGCTGGCGCACGTTGGCGTAGGCATTGCCCGGCACCGACGACAGCCACGCCTCCACAGCGTTGAGCGTTTCGGGGATGGTGACGTGGCCCCGCCCCTGAATCACGCGCTCCACCATGCGCAGCTTCTCGTCGGCGGCGTTGGCGTCCGTGTCGAGCACGGTCACGGTCGCGGTGATGTAGCCGTAGGCGACTTGATCGCTGCCCAACTCCTGCATCGCAGCGTCCGCATCGGCGGACTTGTTGCTGGCATCGGTATCGACCAGCGGCGATTCCTGTTGGAAAATGGTTTCGCGCAGTAAGGCTATGACATTCTTGCGCTTGGCGAACCACTGCCGGCGCAGGCGGCCGAGTTCCTTCTCGGCCTCAGACTTATCCATGCAGAGGAAGCGCGTGCTCCAGCGGTAGGCGAAACCGAGCCGGTTGAGGTCATCCAGAATCCCCGGCCAGGTTGAGGTCGGGAAGCCACGCACGGTCACGACGCGCACATGGTGATCTCCGAGCATCGGCGCCAGCCCGCCGATCAGCGGCGCGTCGGCCAACAGCGCGTCGAGGTGGAACGGCACTTCGGGCACACCGACGCGATAGCGTCGCGTCGAGATGGTGCCGTGCAGGTAGGTCAGCACCTCGCCGTCATCGAGCCATGCAATTTCCGGCATCACGCCGTTGAGCAGGTCGTAGAGGCGATCCGTCTCCGCAATGAACGCCGTCAGACGTTCGCGCCAATCCACGCCCTCGGTCGACCGGTTCTCGTACAGTAGGCCGGCGGCGCGTGCGCGCGATTCCTCCGGCGGCAGGTATTGCAGCGTCAGGTGATAGACGCTCTCGAAATGACTGCCGGATTCCTCAAACGCGGCGCGGCGTTCTTCATCGATCAGCCATGACAGTGGTTCGGGAAAGTCGGAGTGTGGGTAGTCCGCCGCTGGCCGGCGCTCGGCTTCGATGTAGAAGGCCCAGCCGGAACCGCAGCGGCGCAGCGCGTTGTTCTGGCGAGCCGCCGTGGCGATCAGCTCGCCTTGCGTCGCGCTGTCCAGATCGGGGCCACGAAACCGGGCCGTGCGCTGGAAACTACCGTCCTTGTTGAGCACGACGCCGGACGCGACCAGACCGGCCCACGGGAGCCAGTCGGCAAGCAAGGCCGGACGTTGGCGGTATTCGGCAAGGTTGAGCATCGCGGCGCCCTCCTCACACGTCCAGCAGCGGCTTGTGCTTGAGGTGGCGTGCGAACACCTGCATGAACTGCGCATCGACCCGCGCGCCCCACACGGCGAGCGAATGGCCGACGATCCAGAACACCAGCCCCGGAATCCACATTTGCAGGCCCAGCCCCACGGCAGCGGCCAGCGTGCCGTTGGCGATCGCCACGGTGCGCGGTGCGCCCCCCATCAGGATCGGTTCGGTTAGCGAGCGATGCAGCGGCACCTCGAAGCCCGGCAGGTCGTTGGCCGTGCTCATACGACGGCCCCGCCGGAGAAGCTGAAGAACGACAGGAAGAAGCTCGAAGCCGCGAACGCAATGGACAGGCCGAACACGATCTGGATCAGCTTGCGAAAGCCGCCACTCGTGTCGCCGAAGGCCAGCGCGAGGCCGGTGGCGATGATGATGATGACGGCGACGATGCGCGCGACCGGCCCCTGTATGGATTCGAGGATGGATTCGAGCGGACCCTCCCAAGGCATCGAGGAACCCGCGGCCTTCGCCGTGCCAACCGTCATCAGCATGGCGGCGGCCAGCAGCAGGCCGTGATGCACAGGCTCGGCCAGACGGCGCAGGCGTGCAAAGGCGAGAGCCGGAATTACGGAAATACGGAAAGCATGGGTGTGCATCTGCGTCATGGCAGTTCTCCAGGGTGGTTGGGGGACGGGGAAGAAAGCGGTAGCTCTGGAAGCAATGGCTTCAGTGCATCCGCGAGGCGATAGCCCATGCCGTCGAACCCAAGGACGCGGGCGATGGTCTCGATGCGGCGGCGCCGGCCGCGGCCGGCGATGTGAATGACGACGTTGACCGCCTCGGCGACGAGCGCACGCGGCGGGTTCACGGCGACTTCGAGAATCAGTTGTTCGAGACGCAGCAGCGCGCCGAGCACGGAACCGGCGTGGATCGTGGCGATGCCGCCCGGATGGCCGGTGCCCCACACCTTGATGAGATCCAGCGCCTCGCCGCCGCGCACCTCACCAACGATCACGCGGTCGGGGCGCAGGCGCATCGTGGCGCGCACCAGTTCGGTCATCGACACAACGCCGGCGCGCGTGCGCAGAGGTACGTGGTCGCGCGCCGCGCATTGCAGTTCGATGGTGTCTTCGAGCACCAGCACGCGGTCGCCGGTGGCGGCGATTTCCGCGAGCAAGGCATTGGCGAGCGTGGTCTTGCCGGTGCTAGTGCCGCCGGCGATGAGGATGTTCTGCCGTTCGCGCACTGCGCCGCGCAGGAACGCGGCCTGCTCGACGGTCATCATTCCATCGGTGACGTAGCGATCCAGCGGAATGACGCCGACGGCGCGTTTGCGCAGCGCAAAGGCCGGCCCAGGCGCAGCAGGCGGCAGGATGCCCTCGAAGCGTTCGCCGGTTTCCGGCAGCTCAGCGGTCAACAGCGGCTGGCCGCGATGCACTTCCGCGCCGACGTGGGCGGCGACAAGGCGGATGATGCGTTCGCCGTCTTCCTCGGACAGCTCCGCCCCCATCGGTGCGCGGCCCGACGACAGGCGATCGACCCATAGCGTGCGATCGGGGTTGAGCATGATTTCGACCACATCCGGGTCTTCCAGCGCGGCGGCGATCAGCGGGCCCATCGCCGTGCGCAACATGCGGATGCGACGGTCGAGCGACGTGGAGGCGAAGGACTGCCCATCGGTCGAAATGCGGGCGCTCATGACGCACGCTCCTGCGCTTCGGCCTGTGTCGCCGCATCGTCCAGCCGTGCGGCGTCGGGGTTTAGTTCTTCCACCACTTCACGCACCAGGCTGCGCCCGCGCATCAGATGACGCCCAAGCTGTTCAACGAACTGCTCAAAACGCGCCTTGCCCTGTGCGCGAGCCGCTTCCTGGTGGGCTTCTGGAACTGGCGTGCTGACCGTCAGGTAGTAGCGGACGAACAGCGCCAGTGTCTCAATCTCGATGTTCTGGTCGCGCTCCAGCCGCTCGAACTGGCGCGACAGCCGATCAAGGCGCTTGGCGATGGCTGCCTCGCGCTGGTCGCCTGCATCAGGCGATAGCCAGGACGCAAGCGCCGCCGCGACGATGGACGACTTGGACACGCCTTTCTTGGCGGCCAACTCGTCGAGGCGCTTGGCGTGTTCGTGCGGAATAAACAGGTTGAGGCGGTACTGGCTCATAGCTCGATCCCGTCGTGTTGGTCGAGGGACGCCAGCCGGGCCGTGCGTTGCATGGCCGGATCTAGCTGACGGGGAAGCAGCAACGGCAGGTCGTCGTCATCGAGCAACGCCAGGTCGTTGTCGGCGGTCTGCAGTTCGGGGATGTATTCGGACACCTCGGATAGCTCCGGCTGCCGGCGCGGGCCGCCGTCGTCAGCAGTAACGGCATCGCCGGCAATGTCAGTGACAGGCGATGCGGGAACAGCGGGGATTGCGAGTCCGCCCCAGTCATCGGGCCGCAGTGGTGGCGCATCGGCGTAGCGGCCAGCCGCGAGCGCAGGCGGCGGCAGCACACGCCGCTTGAAATTGGCGTCGGTGTAGTAGCGGAGCTTCTTCGCCTTGATCGGCGCGACGCTGGACACCATCACCACTTCGTCGTCGGGCGGGAGCTGCATCACTTCGCCCGGCGTCAGCAGAGGGCGTGCCGTTTCCTGGCGAGACACCATCAGGTGCCCAAGCCAAGGCGCGAGCCGGTGCCCGGCGTAGTTGCGCTGCGCGCGCAGCTCGGTTGCGGTGCCGAGCGTTTCGGAAATGCGCTTGGCGGTACGTTCATCGTTGGTGGCGAACGTCACACGCACATGGCAATTGTCGAGAATGGAATGGTTTTGGCCGTAGGCTTTGTCGATCTGATTGAGCGACTGCGCGATGAGGAAGCTGCGGATGCCGTAGCCGGCCATGAACGCCAGCGCCGTCTCGAAGAAGTCGAGCCGGCCGAGTGCCGGAAACTCGTCGAGCATCAGCAGCAGCTTGTGACGGCGCGCGATGCCGTCGCTACCATCGAGTGATTCGGTGAGCCGCCGCCCGATCTGATTGAGGATCAGGCGCACCAGCGGTTTCGTGCGGCTGATGTCCGATGGCGGCACGACGAGATAAAGCGAGACTGGATGCTCGAATGCGATCAGGTCGGCGATACGCCAGTCGCAGCGCGAGGTGACTTCGGCCACCGTGGGATCGCGGTACAGGCCAAGGAACGACATGGCCGTGGACAACACGCCAGACCGCTCGTTGTCCGACTTGTTGAGCACTTCGCGCGCAGCGGACGCGACGACAGGATGCGGCGCGTCGCCTAGGTGGCGCGTCATCATCATCCGGTGCAGCGTCACCTCAAACGGGCAAGCCGGATCCGAGAGGAAGTTGGCGACGCCGCGCAGCGTCTTGTCCGCACCCGCGTAGAGCACATGCAGAATGGCGCCAACCAGCAGCGCGTGACTCGTCTTCTCCCAATGATTGCGGCGTTCAAGCGCCCCTTCGGGATCAACCAAGATGTCCGCGATGTTCTGCACGTCGCGCACTTCATGCGCACCGCGTCGAACCTCCAGTAGCGGGTTGTACGCGGCCGATTTCGGATCGGTCGGATTGAACAGCAGGCAATGCGAGAAGCGCGAACGCCAGCCGGCCGTGATCTGCCAGTTCTCGCCCTTAATGTCGTGGATGACGGCGGACGCAGGCCAGCTCAACAGCGTCGGCACGACGAGGCCGACGCCTTTGCCGGAGCGCGTCGGCGCAAAAGTCAGGACGTGTTCCGGGCCTTCATGGCGCAGGTATTGGCCGCGATGCAGACCGAGGAAAACGCCGGCGGGCTTGTCGAGGCCGGCCTTGTGAATGTCGGCGACCTCGGCCCAGCGGGCAGAACCATAGGTGGTGACGAGGCGCGATTGCCGCGACCGCCACACCGACATGACGATAGCGACCAGCACTGCGACCAGGCCGCTGCCGCCTGCGATGGCGCCGCCCATGTCGAATACGCGCGGTGCATAGGCGTCGTAGAAGAACCACCACTCGAACAACCGCCAAGGGTGATAGACCGGCGTGCCGAAGAAGTCGAACCAAGGCGAGCCAAGGCGTAGTTGGTAGTCCAAGGCGGCGGCCGTCCATTGCGTGGCGGACCACACTCCGGTGAACACGATGCCGAAAACGACGGCAATCTGTCCGAACAGCACGTCTTGACCTTGCATCCCGGCCTCCGCTTTCCCCTGTGCGACACGCGACACAAAGGTGTGCCGCAGTCGCAAGGATTGGCGTCAGGCCAAGAGGCGGTCAAAGACCGTTATCGGAAGGAATATCGAGGAAAAAGCAAGATTTCGTGCAGGGACAAGGGAAGTAAAGACGCCGCAAGCTGCGGCGCAGTGCGGCGTATCGAGTTAGGAAGACAAAGTTTTGTGCGAATCGGAACAATGAGAACGTCGACTGCTCCTTCGGCGGGTGGCCTGATCACTCACACAAATGCTTGCTGAAACATCTTCCACGCTTCGGTATGGGCCTCGAAACCGATGCCGGGCATCTGAGGCAACGCGGCACGGCCCGCCTCGATACACGAGCCATCCGGCAGTCCGCGAAACGGTGCAAACGCGAACGGGCTGATCTCCGCGCCACCCAGGTCAAGCGCTGCCACCAGATGCAACGCGAAGAGATGCCCACCATGCGGCCAGAACGCGTGTTGCGGCCAGCCATCGGCGGTCATGGTTTCGATAATGCGTAGGTAACCTAGCACTCCATAACAGTGCACCGGATCGAAGACCAGCACATCACGCGCGCTGCGCAAACCACCGTATTGGGCAAGCAGGCGCGCCTCTGCTTGCGAGAAGAGTGCCTCGCCCGCTGCGATGGGCGGCCTGTACGCCTTGGCCACCCGTGCGTGTGTAGCGAAATCCAACGGGTCGCAAATATCCTCGAGCCACCAAAGCCCATATCGCGCCAGCGCGGCAGCGGCCTGCAATGCGGTATCTTGGTCGTACAGATTCATCGCATCCACAGCGAGGTGATCCGCGCCGGGCAACCGCGCAGCCGCGGCCTCGATGCGCCGACAATCTGCGTCGAGCCCGGTTCCGCCTACCTTAATCTTGGCGTGCGTAAAACCGAGATCAATGCAACGGCGCATCTCGTCGGACAAACGTGCAAGATCGTCCTGCGGATAGCGATACCCGCCGCCCGCATACACCCGCACACATGCCTGCGCGGTGGCGCCCAACCGCTGCGCGAGGAAAGCGTATAGCGGCAGACCGGCGATCTTCGCGGCAGCATCCCAAATAGCCATGTCGAGCGTACCGACAGCCACGCAGCGCTCACCATGGCCGCCCGGTTTTTCGCCAGCCATCATCGTATGCCAAGCGCGAAACGGGTCGAGGTTGGTGCCCTTTTCGTCGGCCAAACTGCCGCTTGGCGACGTCAGCAGGCGCATTGCAAATGCGTTCACGGATCAGCCCACCCTGTGCGAAGCGACCGACCGACGCATAGCCGTAGCCGACCACCGGTTTGCCGTTGCGCATAACATCGGTCGTGATGGCTACAAGGCTAGTCGTCAGTCCACCGGACGGGATGGACGGATCTTCATATCGGGAAACCGGAATGGATTTCTCTCGGATATCGATAATGTGCATGCTATTTCAACACATGACGTGTAAGGGAGGCGGAGTTCCGCAATAGATAGCCGCCTCGTCTCTCGCTTAGCTTGCTTTCAAGACCGTAGCCACCGTTTGGGATGAGCAGCAAGCGTTTCCACGGTCTCGATGGGTTCGGACGTGCCGCAGGCGCGTCAATACCGCAGCAAGCAAAAGCAGCACGAATTTGTTCATGTCTCGATCGCCTCTGAAGCGTCGAGGTCGGATAGTATGGACGACTTCTTCTCGGCAGATGCTTCGAGGGTGCCTGTCCGTTCGATAAAACGTGCCAACGTCTCCGAAGGTTCGTTATCCAGACGTAGAATGTACGTGGTAAGCATGAGCTTTTGGCCTGCCAGTGGCCGAGCAACCACACCCGGTTCGCGGCTGTTGACGATCTGCGAGGCACCAGCCAAACCCAAAGCAAAGCCTGCTGCCACCAGTGCCATCATCAAGTCAACGGATGCCACCCGCTCCGCAATCAACGGTTCTCGGTCGACTCGCCGCAGCACTCGTTCAATCTGCCGAGAGTAGCCTTCGCACGCATGGGGATCTCCGAGTACCAGCGGATAGCGGAGCACCTCCTCCAAAGGGATTCTCTTGTACGTCAGCAAAGGATGACGAGCAGGCACAGCGATCATCAAGGGATCGCTCCAAACTGCTTCAGCGATGATGCCGTCGTCGACCTCATCCGAGCGTGCAAACCCTACGTCGTACAGGTCGTCATGCAGCCCTTTGATCTGCTGTGTCAGTGGAACCTCCGATAGGCGTATCTCGATCTCCGGTTCTTCCTGACGACACAGCGCCAGGAAGGTGGAGAAACGCGACGGCGGGATGCCATCCGAAAGCGCGACCCGCAACTGGCTGTGAAAGCCATTGGCGGCCGCCTTCACACTGTCTCGCGCTTGCTGCAACGCAGTGAAGACACGCGGCACGTGCTCCAAGAATAGCCTACCCGCTCGGGTCAGGCGGGTGCTGCGCGTGGTGCGCATAAAAAGCTGGGCACCAAGATCTTCTTCCAATTCCTTTATCGCGCGTGATAGCGGAGATTGCTCGATATGCAATCGCTCCGCAGCCCGGGCGAAATGGAGTTCTTCAGCAACGGCCAGGAAACAGCGAAGGTGGCGAAGTTCCATATGTCTTCCTTCCTGACGACCAGCCTTGCAGCCTTCACGATCGATGTAAAGCGCAACGGCAAACCGATGTTCCTCAAGCCACTTTCCATCAGGTCGCGACGCAAACACCGAGCATCATCGGCTTCGTTCAGGCACAATGCAGCCCTGATAGGAAAGAGTCAGTACATCGACGCGTACGAGGGCTACACCACACCGCGTGACTCCACAGATGATTTCCAAATACTTCAGCGTCGCACGCGTGCAGACAGCAACGCCGCGAGTAGCGGGGCAACGGCAAACGATGCGAACAGCGTCAGCGCTGCAGATCGCGCCCCTTCGACGCCACCAGGATCGGTCAGTCCACCAGCATTGGCTGCCACACCGGCCAGTGCGGCGGCGAGCGCCGTTGCATAGAGTTGTACGGTCGTAATGGACGAAGACGCGAGCGTTTCTTCTCCTGAAACAGCCGCGGAAAACACTCGTGTCAGGAGATGTGGCCAGCTCAAACCGATACCGAATCCGACCGCTGCAAGAACGAAGCAATACACCGCACTACCCACCAGAGCGCCACCCCATGCAGTGATGGGCATTGCGACCGCCAAAACGAGTAACGCCATCAGCACGATGAGCGGGCTGATCCTAATGAATCGGTACGTCAGCCCAGCTTCGCCACGCCCCGCGCTGTACAACGAAGCGAGGGTCCACCCTCCCGCCATTATCGCCGTCATATAGCCAGCCGCGAGCGGCGTCATCCCGTGGATCACCTGCAAGAAGTACGGCACGAAAATCTCGGTCGTCATCCCAGCCACCAGCAGCCCCATCATCGCGTAGATCACGCCGAGTTGCGTTGAAAGCGACCAGGCGCCGGATGGCAGCAACTTCGCGTCGGCTCGCATATCGATGCGTGCGATGACGACAGTGATGACTACGCCGATGAGGATGCCGATGACATTCCACGCGAGCTGCCGTGACAAGCTGCCAATGGAAATCGTCAAGACCGAGAGTACCAACAGCACCATTGAGCGCAACGGCACGCGAGTGCTTGCCGCCGAGCCAACAGTACGTCCGCCAAATTGC
Source organism: Burkholderia sp. RF4-BP95 (assembly GCF_001521985.1). Classification (NCBI taxonomy): domain Bacteria; kingdom Pseudomonadati; phylum Pseudomonadota; class Betaproteobacteria; order Burkholderiales; family Burkholderiaceae; genus Burkholderia; species Burkholderia sp. RF4-BP95. Next base: position 266,085 of record NZ_LOSX01000092.1, read on the forward strand.
ACAAGGACGATCAACGCCAACAACAGAGCAACGGGCAGCAGTGACCAGAACGCCCATCGCCAATGCCCTGTTTGGGCAAACACCCCGCCGACGGCTGGGCCGCAAAGCGTAGCCACGCCCCACATACCCGAAACGAGCGCCATCGCCCTGGGCCAAAGACGCGGATCGAACACCACTCGGATTAGCGCATAGCTGAGCGCGAACAGCACGCCACCGCCCAACCCCTGCACCGTCCGGCCTAACAACAAAATGGGCATCGACGCAGCTGTCGCACACACGACCACCCCCAGCGAAAAGCCGGCGAGTGCGAGCAGATAGGCCAGGCGCGGCCCCATCGTGTCGATCAGCCTTGCTGACAGCACCGATCCCACGATCGACGCCACAACGAACAAGGTGGTATTCCATGCGTAGTACCCGAGGCCACCGATCTCGTCGATGATGGTTGGCAAGATCGTCGTGACCACATAGATGTTCACCGCATGCAGCGCGACGCCACCGGCGAGCGCGATGGAGCGGAGTCCGTTGCGTCCTTGAAGCAGCTCGCCCCATGAAGTTTGTTGCCGCGTTTCCGTTGACCTCATTTTTCGTCCTCTGCACAAGAAACAAACATCATTCCAACTATTGATGGAATGTTAGATCGATGATATCTTGCTGTCAACGAGATCCTGATTTGCCGTCATGAAAACAATCGCGCGCCCCACCGAACCTTTAGATGATCTAGCGGATGTCGCCAAGACCCTTGGGCATCCTCATCGCTTAGCGCTTCTGGAGGCCATCTTCCAGCGGGAGAGCTCAGTGGAGCGGCTGGCCGAACTTTCGGGACTGTCGATCACCAACGCATCGCAGCACTTGCTGCAACTGAAGCGGGCTGGGTTCGTCCAGTCCCGACGCGACGGCAAGCACGTGATGTACCGCATCGGCAGTGGACCGGTGGCCAATGTGGTCGCTGCACTGCACGACTACGTTGCCCATCAGCGCACCGAAATGCGACGCGTGATCGCGGACAGCGTTCATCACCCGGAACACCTCGATGGCGTGTCAATCGAGGAACTGATCGACAGACTAAAAGACGGCGCTCTGCTACTGGATGTCCGTTCGGCAGAAGACTATGCAACGGGGCACATTCCCGGTGCTATCAATATCCCGACAGAAGAGCTAGAGCGCCATCTGGGCGAACTGCCGCGGAATCAGAACATTCTCGCCTACTGTGGCGGCCGCTACTGCGTGCTCTCTATCCAGGCTGTCGCGTTGCTGCGTGCCAAGGGATTTAGCGCGGACCGCGTGAGCGACGGGTTTCCCGGATGGTGGGCCGCTGGCTTGCGCGTGGAAGCCGCGGCGCAGGCGCAGCACACTCGCCGCTTGTAAAGGCACAAACCACAGTACCTGCTCGCACGAGGCGCCGGCAGGACTTCTGCACAATCGTTCAAGACACTCTGCTGCGGTATGGATATAAAGGACTGTCTATTCACCCGCAAGGTGCAATATGCAAGAACAAATCGGATTCATCGGGCTCGGGGTCATGGGTACCCCGATGGCGCTCAACCTCGCCCGCAGCGGTGCGCCTGTCGCGGTCTGGAGCCGCTCCAAGGATAGATACGCCGAGTTGGGTGCAGCCGGCGCATGTACGGTCGAGAAAGTTGTCGACGTATTCGCACAATGCCGCGTTGTCATTCTCATGCTGGCCGATGACGACGCAATCGATACCGTGCTTGGCCGCCATACCGCCGATTTTTCCGTTCGCGTGCGCGAACATGTGATCGTCAATATGGGAACGACCTCGCCCAGCTATTCACGAGCGCTCGCAACTGAGATCGAATCCGCCGCTGGCCATTACGTTGAAGCCCCTGTGTCTGGTTCGCGCAAGCCCGCGGAAGCAGGTCAACTCGTCGTCATGCTGGCCGGTGCGCCTGAGGACATGCAGGAGGTGCGCAACATCGTCAAACCTCTGTGTCGCGAGAGCATTATCTGCGGCGCAGTCCCTTCCGCGCTGACGATGAAGCTCGCTGTCAATCTGTACCTCATCACGATGGTCACCGGCCTGGCGGAAGCCACTCACTTCGCCCAGCGCCACGGCATGGACCTCGCGCAATTTACCAGCGTACTGAACAACGGCCAGATGGCCAGCGATATTTCCCGCGTGAAGCTGGATAAACTCACGACGCAGGACTTTACTGTGCAAGCCGCCATCACCGACGTGCTGAAAAACAGCCGGCTGGTAGCGGAGTCTGCGAGAAGCGCAGGTCTCGCCTCGCCTTTGCTTGACGTCTGCCACGCACTTTATGGTGAAACCGTGGCCTTGGGGCATGGGTCATTGGACATGGCGGCGGTCATCCGTGCGATTGAGTGGCGGACCGGAACAGTGCAATAGCCCTATTGCGCCGTGTGCCATGGTTACGTTGCCCTGCAAGGGCCTTAACAGACGGGCCCTTCTCCTTCGTCCTTGCAAATGAACGTCACGTCGTCCGTACAGCCCGTTCCAGCCGTGATTGGTGTCGTCCTAAGGAAACAAGAGGTCCTGCTCGTTCGACGTGCCAATCCACCCGACGCTGGTCGCTGGGGTCTTCCTGGAGGGAAGATCGAGGCCGGCGAGACAATTTTGGAAGCTGTCGTCCGCGAGGTACACGAAGAAACGGCCATTAGCGTCTCCCCACGGAACGTCTTCACCGCGTTGGAGGCCTTAGACCACAGCTCCGAGGGCGAATTGCGCCAGCACTTCGTGCTCATTGCCGTCTTGTGCGAATGGCTGCAGGGAGAGCCCGTGGCCGGCGACGATGCGCTCGATGCCCAGTGGGTCAACCTCATTGAGCTTGAACGGCAAAATCTGGTCATGAGCTTCGGCGTGCGCAGCGTAGTGCGCCGCGCCGAAGAGCTGACGACAGCGCATACGAGGCAGCCGAGCCAATAGGAATTCAGTTCACCACGGTGCACACCACATGGCGCATCCTTTAAACGGAAAAATTTAATCGACACCAAAAACGCTATGATCACGATACGAAAGTCAATGCCAATGGACAGTTTTCGAGTAATGGAAATTTGGCGAAGCTCCGTTGATGCAACACATCATTTCCTTGCTGCGGCGGATCGCCGGGATATTGAGTCCGAGGTCGCCGCATTTCTCCCTGAGGCGCCGCTGGATTTGGCGGTTGATGAGTCAGGTCGTGCCGTTGCTTTCATGTTACTCAATGGCGATCACATGGAAGCTCTATTTGTCGACCCGGATCACCGCGGGCGGGGCGTTGGCCGGGTCCTCGTGCGAGAAGCCATAAGGCGCCACCCTAGCCTTTCGACTGATGTCAACGAACAGAATCACCAAGCGGTCGGGTTCTATGAAAGGCTGGGATTCGAACCGTGCGGCCGATCCAACGTGGACGGTCAAGGACGACCATATCCCCTGATACACCTTCGGTACAAGTCGACAAGACATTCTTCGGAATTGACTGAAGACTAGTATCTGCTTCATATCGCGGGAATTGTTCCGTTGCAATGGCAACTAGTGCAGAGGGAGGCCGCATGCATGCGCTCATTGTATTGGCTCACCCTGAGCAGAGGTCTTTTAATGCGTACCTGGCTGAACTCGCCAGACAGGCATGGGGTGTTCAAGGACATGACGCCACCGTCCTTGATCTCTACGCAGAGGATTTCGAACCACGTGAAGCGTCCTGGCATTATTCTTCGCTGAAGAGCGGAGAGAAATTTGATCCGATGCAGGAGCAACGTCATCATTGGAGCTCCAATACTCTGCCACCCGTAGTCGCACAACACATTGAGCTTTTGCAGAAATCCGACGCCTTGATACTTCAATTTCCATTCTGGTGGTTTGGGATGCCCGCCATTATGAAAGGATGGATGGACCGAGTTTTCGTTTACGGCGGTTTATATCGGAGCCAGCATCGTTACGAAAGCGGCGTGATGCGCGGGAAAAAGGCCCTGATTGTGTCCACGGCCGGCTCTTCGGCCCAAGCTTGTGCACCGGATGGACGCGACGGCGATATGCGTCTGCTTCTGTGGCCCGTCATGCACGCGCTGCACTACCTTGGCTTTACCGTGCTGGAACCCTATCTCATCCATGGCGTTCGTGGCGGTTTATCGGGTAAGGAGGCTCAACAGCAACGCCACTTCCTTGAGCAACGAGCCATCGACTATCGCGTAAGGCTGCAACATTGGTCGACATGGCCTTCGATTCCCTTCAATCATGGAGACGACTTTACTGACGGGGTAAGCCTGAAGCCAGACGCTCCAGTATATAGCCCGTTCGTTCGCCATCGATTAGGTGACGAAAGTCGATAACGCATGGAGTTATCGGAATAGACACCGCGGGATGCTTTGTTATGGAGTGGCCCTCTCCTGCAGCATGCGATTTCGGAATTCATTTCTAACAGGAGGTTCACATGAGCATGACCTATTCGGAAGCTCTCAAGGTAAACGCCGAGAAGGGGGAGACTGGCGCTTACAGCGCCGGGTTCTCGGATTTCATTGCTATGAAAATACTGGCAAGTAAACGCACAGAACGCTTTGGGAACGTCTATGGCGCGAATGCTTATCTCATGGCGTTTTCACAGCGCAAAGAACTGGTTTGCGATCTTGACATTCGTATCGATGCGATTCGCCTGGCCGAACTGGATGCGGTGACGGAAATTCTAAACTGCAACAAGCAGGAGTTTGCACTGGAACTCATTGTCGCCGGCATAGAGCAAGCAAAGCAGGCGCTCACCGCTGCAGGACTTCAACATGCCTACGATAAAGCAGTTGACAAAAAAATTGCGGAGATAGGTATCTCGATCGCACCCTCAGCATCCCAAGGATGCTGGACACTTCACCACAATGGCGAGCCCATCGTGAACCAGGACGCCGATCGGCATGGCAAAGCTGCGAATACAATTTCCGATATGGTCCAGGAGGCTGCCACTGGGCCTACGAATCCGGTTGCGTGAATAAACAGGGCTAATGCTAGCTCATTCATCAGGTTTGCAAGGGGCGCCTAGCCTTTGCAGAGTAGGCGAAAGCCGCACCGAGGCATCGTATGCGATTCGCTGCGCCCCTCTTTGAATGGATTAACTGAAATGGCGAAGATTCACTTGGTTGAAGGTCCCGTTGGAGCCGGTAAGTCCACGTTCGTTGCTACGCTCCGAAAGCAATACGCAGCACCAGGGTTCATCCTCGATGCGTGGTTCGTCAGACTCTACAGTCCTGATCGTCCTGCGGTGAATGTGATGGACTGGTATATAACTAGGAAAGAGCGCTGTCTGGAACAGATCTGGGCAACGGCTAAGGAAGTCCTTGATGCTGGTCATGACGTAGTCCTTGAGCTAGGACTGGTGGAGAAGATCAACCGCGAACGTTTCTATACTCAGGCCAGTGAGGCCGGCTACGAGTTGGCAATTTACTTAGTCGATGCCCCGCGAGAGGTTCGGCGGGAACGCGTCCGCAGGCGCAATCGGGAACGTGGCGCGACATATGCCATGGAAGTGCCGGATACATTTTTCGAGCTAGCAAGTGATCATTGGGAACCCATCGATGAGATCGAGCGCGAAATGTACGGCGTACATGTGGTGACTTGAGGACAAAGTTCCGTCATGGTGGTGAAGTTGCCCTCAATCGCCTTCATTTGGTTGATAAGGGCATGTGATGATGCTCGTTCTATTGGCCTCGACCTGCCTTGACGCACGCAGCGGCAACGCACACGTTACCAGGCTGAAATGGCACAAAAACTGTCAATACGGGGTTAGGCCGCCCCATAGTGCTACCGAGCACGCAATTGCCTCATCTGACCACGGGCATCCTTATCCCTTTGTCTCGCGAGGGGAACATCAACGCGGAAGGGCAGCAATCCAGCCGCGCGCTCCCATCACCGAGTCTCTGGCGCACCGCCTCGCCTGGCACAAACGTCCGGCACTCGTCCGGAAGTAACCGAGGCGGCAAGCCGTCCCTACGCTGACTCTTCCTCTCGCGGCGCCAGGAAGGCCATCACAAGGCGGACCGGCAACTCCTTGTCCTCGTGGCGTAGCTCAAGAGTGAGCTGATTTTCTGGGTCAATGTGCCAGCTAACTGCACGCAGGGCATCGCGATAGGGGTTCTCGGATACTACACCGGTGTTTCCGAGGATTCTGCCTAGGTCCGCCCAGACGTTATCAAAATCGTCATTGAAGCTAGTGATAACGGCTTCATATTCGTTCGGCCCGTCTAAGCTGTCCATATCTGTTGATCTGAGGGTCATCTCGACCGAATTGATTTTGCCTTTAACACCACTGTACACACTAAACTTGTTTGATCGACTGTCTCGATAAGTCTTCCTTCGGCCGACCTCTTGGGTGAGTTGCAGCCCCGAGCGCTCGACGGCTTCGCTCTCTGGGTAGATCCCGAAAGACTTCAACGTATCGATAAAGACATCGAGTGCATATTGCATGTCTGGCGCTCCGACATCGGCTCCTAGTGATTAGAATCTGATTCTTAGTTTAGTACCCACGATGCCTTCTGATCCGTTGCCGACTTTGGGCAGCGGCGTCCAACCGTTGCAGAACCTTTCTTATATATATCCGGCACAGGTTGTGGCATCCGAATGCAAAACCATACGGTTTCAGTCTCGACGTATCGAATACCGCATCGTGATCTTGCCGCCCACTGGCTCAGGCGCGCCGCTTGCACGGGTGATGCCGGGCGATTATCAAGAAAGATGGGATCATCGAAGATATGGCAACGGCATCTTCCCCGCAATGATCATCGATTTAACGTATTACATTACTTGTTCCATTACTTGATCAGTTCAAAGACGGTCATCCCCACTAGGAGAAGGGCCATGAACACGTTCACGACACGTGAGGTCAAAGGATGGCGTAATAGCCTCGACAGCATCGTTCCCGCCAGCAACCATCCAAAATGAATCACAACGATCATGAGACTCAAGATCAATGTCTTCATCCAAGCATCAATGGCGCTCTCGGTGTAAATCGTAGCTCCCGCAAATACAGCGGCAATTGCGAGATAGGCCTTGGGATTGGCAACCGCAAGGACAAAACCCGCCACGAACGGAGGGGCGGCGGCTTGGTCCGGAAGGCTCGACAAAGGTGGAGAGGTCGCGATCTGGTAAGCGAGATAGCAGATATAGATTGCCGCAACGATGCTCAGAGCACGCGCCCCGAACGGAAACGACGTCACGAAAGCCATAACGCCGAACGCAACCAACACTAGCGCAGCTATCGTTCCTGCAATCAAACCCCATGTATAGCGGAGCGAGCGACCAACGCCATAAGAAGCCGCGACGGCTGTTACACTGACGGTTGAGGGCCCAGGGCTACCCATAATAAGCAATGATTGGAGTACGAAGAGCAGAATCGGCTGCCAATTGCCCGGCATCCACGCCACTGAATCATGCATGTAAGCTCCGTCAAAATGATCACGATCTTGACGTTAGATGAGCGATGGAGAGACTGTCTTGAATGATTGTGCGGAGCTGCCCTGCAGCGGTAGCCATGGACTGATATTTGGACCCGATGCCAAGGGTCTGCAGCTTGCGCAAGCAAGCTTCTCCAGGGAAGCCTTTTCCGCTCATCGTCACGATACCTATGCCATTGGCATTACTGTGAGCGGGGTTCAGGCATTTCGTTATCGCCGCGAGCAACACCACTGCCTACCGGGGCAATGCCACATCCTGCATCCCGATGAACTCCATGATGGCAAGGCTGCGACGGAAGCAGGATTTGCCTATCGCATCGCCTATATCGATCCCGCTCTCGTTCAAGCCGCCTTGCGCGGCCGCACGCTACCCTTTGTTGGCTCGCCGGTAACAGACATATCTCGTTTGCCAGACGACATCACTGGAAGGCTGATGCGTTTCGATGAGCCGTTCGACGATCTGTCGCGAACCGAATTCATCGTCTCTATCGCTGATTTTCTCGAAGAAGCGGCTGGAAATCGTGGCATCCGCAAAACAGAACCTCTGGCACTTCCGCAACTTTCCCGAGTGCGAGACATGATTACAGCGGAACCGATCAGGCAGTTCAAGATGACTGAACTGGAACAAATTGCCGGAATGGATCGATGGACCATCGCCCGGCAATTCCGCCTGTTGTTCGGCGCCAGCCCCCGCCGGTTCCGCACTTTGCGCCAACTCGATATCACGCGGAATCTGCTCGAGAAGGGAGCATCGCTTTCGGTGGCCGCCGCCGAAGCCGGCTTCGCTGACCAAAGCCATATGACGCGACACTTCAAAGGGGCCTTCGGTTTCACACCCCGGAGGTGGATTGAAACAACGCGCAGTGTCTCAAACGCACACGAGTCACGATAGTGCGCACCTCCCGGTGCCCTGCGCGCGTCTGGATTCCGCAACGAAGGAACCCGCATGACCACTTTTCCCATTTCCACCGAACGCCTCGTCCTGCGCCCGTTCAAACGCGGCGATCTTGCCGCGTTCACCGCATACAGGAACCATCCTGACGTCGCGCGCTATCAGAGTTGGTCGTCGTACGCGGATGCCGACGCGGCGGCGTTCTTCGCCGAGCAGCAGACGCTTGAGTTCGACACCGACGGCACGTGGTTCCAGATCGCGGCCGAGCACCAGGCCGACGGCGCGCTGATCGGCGACGTCGCGGTGCATTTCTTCGACGAAGGGCGGCAGGCCGAGCTGGGCGTAACGTTCGACGTCGCCGCGCAGCAGCATGGCTTTGCGCTCGAAGCGGTGTCGCGGGTGATCGAACTGCTGTTCGCAGATTTTGGCAAGCACCGCATCGTCGCGACGGTGGACGCGCACAACGTACGCGCGCAGCGTCTGTTTGAGCGACAGGGCTTTCGCCGCGAAGGGCATTATCGCGAGAACATCTTCTTCAAAGGTGCGTGGTCCGACGAGTACGGCTATGCGTTGCTGAGCCGCGAATGGCGGGCTCTACGGCAAGCGGCGACGGGAGGCGCGCAATGACGGCGTTCGGGAATTTCGTCGAGCTGTGCACGCACCGCACCGCCGCGAATGGTGACGCGCTCGCCTACCGTTATCTGAGCCGTCACGGCGAGGACTGCACGCTCAGCTTCGGTACGCTCGATTTCGCGACGCGTCGCTACACGGCGTTCCTGCCGACCGAAAACTGACCACCTGCTGGTTATCAATTTTCAACCTGCGGCAGGCAGCCCATACCTCACACGTCAATGCTAGCGCTGCAGGCCGCAATAGGAAGGTGCCGTTCTCGAAGCGGCGCTGCGCGGCTCCCGACATCGATGTTGCCTCCTCTGTCGCGGGGTCTAGAAGTTCACTCAAGTTTGCGAACTTCCGAGGGCGTCGGAGGTGCCGTCATTGTCGTAGACAAACTGTTCTAGACAATTTATTCTAGACGCACATTTTGCCTTGTACCGTCCTTTTTCATGGCCAACAGGAACCAGCCCAGCGCCAAGCCGACCGCCGCCGAACTCGACGTGCTGCAGACGTTGTGGGAAACCGGCCCCGCCACCGTCAAGCAAGTCCACGCCGCCATGGCCGCCCGGCGCGACGGCATCACCTACGCAAACGTGCTGCGACTGATGCAGATCATGCATGGCAAGGGCGTGTTGACACGCGATGAAAGCCAACGCTCCCATGTCTATGCCGCTGCGCAAAGCCAGAGGGCGACGCAGGGCCGCCTGATCAAGGATCTGATTGGCAAGGCTTTCGCCGGCTCGGGCAAGGCACTGGTTCTGGCCGCCCTGCGCGGAGGTTACGTCAGCAAGAAAGACCGCGCGGAAATAGAAGCCCTCCTGCGCGACGACAAACTGTGAGCGACCTTCTGCTTGCCACCGCCTGGGCCATTGGCGGTGGCCTGCCGGCGCTGGCTTGGAAAATCCTGTGCCTCCACGCCGCCACGCTAGCGCTACTGTCACTTACGCGGCCAGACGACGCGAAACTGCGTTATGTGTTGCTCGGAACAGCGCTTTTCTCCAGCGTCGGTGTTGGCGTGGCCGACGTGGCGTTGGCGTGGCGCGGCCTGCCGCCCACCTCGCCCGACGCCCCGGCTGTAGCCGACAGCGCAACGTTGGCCTGGCCGTTGTGGCTAGCGTTGGCCTGGCTAGTCGGCAGTGCAGTCGCGGCGCTGCGAGTGTGTCTCGGACTGACATGGCTGCGTGGCATTGTGCGTGCCAGCGCCCCGTGGATCGATCCCGCCTGGCAGGCGCGTGTGGCCGACATGGCGCGCCGCCTGCGGCTCTCGCGCACGGTTGGGTTGCGGGTAGTGCGAAACCTGTCCACGCCCGTCACGGCCGGATGGTTTAAGCCGGTGATCCTGGTACCGGCTTCGCTCGTCACCGGAATGCCAGCGGACCTGTTGGCGGCGCTGCTGGCGCATGAGTTGGCGCACGTACGACGCCATGACTATCTGATCAACCTGTTGCAACATGCGGCGGAGGTTCTACTGTTCTTCCACCCGTCCATCTGGTCACTGTCCCGCGCTATTCGTATCGAACGCGAGCGCATCGCCGACCAGATTGCGGCAGCGTTGATCGGCAGTCCCATGCCGCTGGCGCGCGCCCTGCACGCCCTGGACAACTCCGAGATCGGCACGCCGGTGCCGGTGGCTCCCGGCGCGCGCGACGGTGAATTGCTTGACCGCATCCGCCGTCTGGTGCGGCCCGAGAGTCTTTCCGCTCGGCGCGCGGTGGCCCTACCTGTCACGACCCTATCAATTGCGCTGGCAGGCTTTGGCGCCTGGTCAGCGCTGACCTCCGGACGAACGCATCCCTTGTCGGCGCAGGAAGAGCAACGCCTCATGGCACAGCTACCGGGGATACAGGCATTGGTCGAGGCGAGCGGCGCGTCCCACGTGCTGGTGCTGGATGCCCGCTCCGGCGCCACGCTGCTCGGCCGCGCCGAGAACGAGGCCGTGCCGATCGCGTCGCTGACTAAACTGATGACGGCCATGGTGGTTCTGGATACGGTGCCGGACTTGTCGCGTCGCATTCTCATCGACGAACGCGATGCGAGCGCCACGGCCTCGGGCGCGGCCTCGCCGCTGCCAGTGGGCGCCAGCGTGACGCTGGAGACCCTGCTCAAGCTGGCGCTGATGGCGTCGGACAACCGCGCGGCCCACGCCTTAGCCCGCACCTATCCGGGCGGTGAGCCAGCCTTCGCGCAAGCATTGCGGCGCAAGACCGCGGCGCTACACCTCGAACACACTACGCTCGAAGAAGCTACCGGCTTGTCGACCGCCAATCGCGCGAGTGCCGCAGACATCGGCAAGATTGTTGGTGCGGCCGCTGCCTACCCGCAAATCGCGCGCGACACCACTGCGCTCGCCGAGACCGTCGACGCGGCTGGCAATCGGCTGCATTACCACAACACCAACCCACTGGTCGGCGCGCAGGGCTGGAATATCCGCCTGTCCAAGACCGGCACTTCCGCCGAAGCTGGGCGCTGCCTGGCCATGCGCATTCATATCGAGGACCGCGACCTGACGCTGGTCCTGCTCAACGGCCGTTCTGACAACGCGTGAGCCCTTCCTCCCGCTTTCCCCCGACGCCATTTCATCGATCATGACCATTCGACTCTCTTCGTTCGCTGTCGGCACAGCCCTTTCCCTGTTCGCGCTGGCCGCCGCCCCGGCCCGTGCGACCGTCCTATGCACCGTCGTCGCCGACGCCGCCGACGGCCGAATCGTCTTCCAGCAAGGCACGCAGCAGGCTTGCGCGGAACGCTACACGCCCGCCTCGACCTTCAAACTGCCCATCGCCCTGATGGGCGCGGATGCCGGCATCCTGCAAAGCCCGCACGAACCGGTCTGGAACTATCGGCCAGGCTACCCCGACTGGGGCGGTGACGCCTGGCGCCAGCCCACGGATCCAGCGCGCTGGATCAAATACTCGGTGGTCTGGTATTCGCAGTTGGCCGCCAAGGCATTGGAACAAGAGCGCTTCCAGCGCTATACCTCGGCGTTCCACTACGGCAACGAGGATGTCTCGGGCGAGCCAGGCAAGCACAACGGCACGGACGGCGCGTGGATCATCTCGTCGCTACGCATTTCGCCGTTGGAGCAGCTGGCCTTCCTGCGCAAAGTCGTCAACCGGCAATTGCCGGTCAAGGCTGCGGCCTACGAGTTGGCGGAAAGCCTATTCGAGGTTGGCGAGGCCGGCGGCTGGCGCCTGTACGGCAAGACCGGCACCGGCTCACCCGGCAGTAACGGCGTCTACAACGCTGCCAACGCCTACGGCTGGTTCGTTGGCTGGGCCCGCAAGGACGGCCGCCAGTTGGTGTTCGCCCGCCTGGTGCAGGACGAGCGCGCAACCAAGCCCAACGCCGGCTTGCGCGCCCGCGACGACTTGATGCACGACTGGCCCGCCATGGTCGGCACGCCCCGCAAGTAAGCCTGGCAACGCCCGATCATGAACGCCTCTGATACACGCGACGACGCCATCGACCTCCTGCGCGGCCTGTCGATCCTGCTGGTACTGCTGCATCATTTCAATATCGCCTATTCCCTTGGCGATACCACGCTTGCCGGCCTGCTTGGCTGGCCGCTGTTGCGCGCCATCGCGCGTAACGGCAACTACGGCGTAACGATTTTCTTTGCGATATCGGGCTTTCTGATCACCCGCAACTCGCTGGAGCGCTGGGGCCGACTCGACGCCATTCGGACGGTATCGTTCTGGCGACTGCGCTTCGCGCGAATCCTTCCCATGCTGGTCCTGACGCTCGCGGCGGTCGACGCGCTCGCGCTGGCCGGTCTGCCGCTGTTCGGCAACCGGGCGGCGAGCACGGTGCCGCTGTGGACGACCAACGCCGCCGCGCTAGGCGCCTGGATGAATGTACTGGTCATCCGCGAGGGATGGATCAACTATCCGCTGGGCGTGATGTGGTCGCTGTCGGTCGAGATGGCCTTCTACCTGCTGTTTCCATTGGCTTGTGTGCTGTTGCGGCGTAGCACGCGACTGGCGCTGCTGGCCGCCGTCCTGGTTGTTGCCGGCCCGCTCTACCGCCTCGCCAACCAGGGAAACGGTGAGGCCTATCTGTATGGCTACCTCGCCTGCTTCGACGCCATCGCCATCGGTTGCTGCGCTGGTGTCCTTGCGCGGCGGCGGACATGGCCGGCGTTGCAGCGGCCATACGTCCGTCCATTGATTGGCATCGCCATGACACTGCTCTACCTGATGTGGCCGATCAGCCAGAGCAACATTCTCGGCGTCAGCGCCATGGCACTAGGATCCGCCTTGCTTCTGCTCGGCCGCGCCGCGGCGAGACATAGTTCGCCCGGCTTGGCGCGGCGCATCCTGACACGCTGCGGCCGCGACTGCTACGAGATCTACCTGCTGCACCTGCTGGTGCTGGGCCTGCTGCGCACGTGGCTGCCACCGGCGCAGCTCCTAAGCGACGCCAGGCTTGGGTTGTTGCTGGCCTATTTCGCCGGATCATGCCTGCTGGGCACGCTGGTGTCTCGCGGCTACTCCACGCCCCTGAATCGCTGGCTACGGCAACGTTCTGGCGTTGTATTCCGGGCTACGCGCTAACGCTGGGTCGCGGTTCGAAGCGGCAGCGCGCCGGAGTAACGCGGCAAGCCCACAAAATTCCCAGTTAAGTGACGCTTTCTTGGATGCGGCGCTGGCCGGCCAGGCATTGCTCTGGTATCCGACTGGCTAATGGCCGAACCTTTGAGAAGCGCCGTGGAAGATGCGCGCCTAAATTTCCAGGCCACGTTGTCGCCCAACCTCCCACGACACTCCGCCGGCTCGCACCGTAGCGGTGAGCTGCTGCCCCAACCGCTGTTCGATCACCGGCTTCCACGGCACGAGCGAGAACCCCATGCCATCATCGAGCATCGCGTAGCGCCCGCTGGCGAGCATGACGGAGCGCCGGTAGATGCCGGCCACGCGCTGCCCCTCGGCGACGGGGCGATGTCCCAGACCGGTTGTGGCGGTAATGTCCTTGGCAGCCTGCGCCAATTCGCGCCGGCGCAGCGTTGCCAACAGGTTGCGCGCGAGAACGACACGCTGCCCGCGACGCTCGGCCAGTCCCTGTTCGGCCAGGAACTCGGCTCGCTGGCGCAGCGCGTCCTTGACCTCGGCCCCAAAGCCAAGGTCGCCCAGGCCTTTGCCGCCGCCAATCAACTGCTGGTCGAGCCACGTGGCTCCGATCACGCGGGTCTGTCGCTCGATGGGTAGGTGCGATTTCAACTCCACCATCACGCCGCCACCAAGGCGTTGCGCGTCGTACTGGCGACCTTGCTCGGCCAGGTCGTCGGGCAGGCGCCAGACGCCTTCGGCCTCGCGCTCCACGATGCCGACGCGGCGCAAAGCTTCGAGCCGGCGCACATGGGCGGCCACCACTTCGCGCGGATCGCGCTCGGGCGTCGCCTGACCTTGGGCGACGGCCAGGTGATGATCGGTGCGATACACGCCATCAACAGCCAGCGCGGCGATGTTGCGGTCAGCCGCGCGCACGTCGGCCGCCCCTTTCACTTCCACCACGGCCCCGGTCGGATACTTCTCCAGTTCGGCGCGCGGTGGCAGCGCGATATAGTGCGCCTTGCCGTCCGTGCCATCCACGATCAGATAGCCCTTGTCGTACAGTTCGTCGGCCAGCCCCTTGCCGACGACACGGCCAACGACGGCGCGGCCACCCTCGCCAGACTGGAATACAGTCAATTCACGCTGCTTGCCGCTCATGGCCCGCTGCATCGTTCGGATGATGTCGCCACGTTCGCCCATCGCCCGCAGGGTCAGTTCGGCGTCGGCATGGACGGCCCACGTGCCGGGCCGAGGCTCGGACGCCAGGCGCATTCGCTGCAGGTGTTGCAGGCGGCCGATCAGCACTTGCCGCTGGCCTTGCAACCTAGGTTCGGCGAAGCGTTCGACGCGCACCAGGCCATCGTCACCGGTCTCGCGCTGCAAGGTGCGATCCAGGCCCGTCCACCGCTCTTGATCGACTTCGCGCTGCATGGCGCGCTGCAGCTCCAGTTCGGTGCGTGGCCCCAGCCATTCAGTCGCCAATTCCGACGCCCGCCGGCGCATCCCCTCGGCGATGTAGTCGCGGGAAATGATGAGGTCTTTGCCGGTGTCGTCCTTGCCGCGCAGGACGACGTGCGTGTGCGGGTTGTCGGTATTCCAGTGATCGACGGCCACCCATTCCAGCCGCGTCCCCAGGTCGGCCTCCATGCGCGCCATCAGGTGCCGGGTGTAGGTACGCAAATCGTCGATCTGTTCGGCATCCTCCGGCGAGACGATGAACCGGAACTGGTGCCGATCCTCGCGCCCGCGTTCCTCGAACGCCTTGGTGTCCGCCTCGTCGGTCGTCGGCCCGTAGGCGTGGCCCGGCCCGCCCTGGCGATCGACGCCTTCCCGCTCGATGTAGCGCAGGTGCGCGGCGGTCGAGCGCGGCCCGGCCTGCGCCAGATTGACCAGCCGCGCCTTGATCGTCACGCGCCGGGCGTTGGCCCCAAGTCCCCGGCCTGCGAAGCGCGCCGCAACGTGGCCGCGGCCCAGCCGGGAACCGGGTCGCTGGCTGACCTTGCCTGCCGCCTTGCCAAGCTTCGCGCCGGCCTTGTTGGCTTGCCGCAGAACCTTGTTGACGTAGGCATCGCCTCGCTGCTTCGGAGCGCCAGGCCGGACGCGAAATCGGTCGTCGTCGCGCTGGCTCATGGTATGGCCCCATCCAACGCCGGCGCAGTCCAGCGGACAAAGCACGCGACTTCGCCAATACCGATGCGGCATTGCGCACCTTCGCGGCACGCTGCCGCCCCGTGGCGCGTGCCGCGCTCCCCCCATGTGCAGACAAGGTTTTCAAGCGGCCATGTGCCGCGACCTTTTATCTTGCCTTCCGCCTTTGCCCTGCGCTTTCGCTCCGGGCGTCGGTGGCCCGGCGGCGCGGCGCTGCTCGCAGCCAGCGCGCCGGGGAACGCAGCCACTGCCCTCGGCCAGGCGCGTTCAAGGCAAGATGCATGCACGGTGGAAAGCGTCGCCGGATGTTGCGCGACGTGCGGCGCGGATGCGCTCGCACGACACGCGCGACGACACGGCGACAGCCAGCAGGATGACACGCCGGATGACACGATGAAGCGCAGTGGATCGGCGGCCATCATCGGTGTGTCTCCAGCCAGACCGGATGAGCAACACCGATCACGGCGGATGCAGCAATCGGTCCGAAATAGCGGCTATCGAACGACGCCGGATTGGTCACGCTTAACAGGAACAGCTCGCCCGGTTCGAGACGACGGCACTGCTGCCAGGATGGCAGCGGCCGACCCATGCGGTCGGCAGGCAGAGCGGTTGCTACCGGCACGCCGTCGATGCGCACGCTGCGACCGACGATGCACACCTGCTGCGGTGCGACCGCACCGATACGTTTGAGCAGCGGAATGTGCGTCGGCAGGTAGCCGCGTTGCGCTGCCAACGCAGCGGCGGCGTCCGGCAACGGCACCAGCACGATGCTGTCCACGGACAACGGACGTCGCAGCGAGGCGGTGCGCGGCTCGAATGGTTCGATGCGATACCAGCCGACCGCTACGCTGTCGGACGGGTTGTAGGTCAGGCGCGGCAGCGGCGACACGAAAGACGCCCAGGCCAGCGCAGCAAAGCCGCAGGCGGACAGGCCCACCAGCACGAAGCGAGCGCGTCGGCGCAAGCGAGGATGCGGCGTGGTGCTGGATGGCAAATTGGTCTTCATGGCAGCGACCTCCCAGCCAGCCAAGCGGCGTGCCGCTCGGCGGTGTACGCCGGTAGTGGCAAGCGTGCAGCGAGCCTGTTGCCGAGCGTGTGCCAGTACGCGGGCGACACGTCGGCGAGCACGATGCCCAGCGCCTCGATGGCGTCGAACTGCGTCAGCACGGCGCGCACGGCGGGTTCGCCCTCGGCGTGCAGCAACAGGCGCGCGCCGGGCAACACGCCGGGGATGCGCTGCGCCGCGTCCAGCGGTGTGCAAGCCTGCATCACCATGAGCTGCCAGCGAATCGTGCCGTAGTCATTCGCTTGCCAGCGGATGCGGCAGAACAGCGCGCCCGGCAGGAATACCGCGACACGTCGCCAGCGATCGAGCCGGACAATGCGGGCCGGCTCACCGAAGCGCAGATAGAGGTTGATGCGTTGTTCAACGTAGGCGAGCGATACGCGGGTCAGCAACGCGTCGCCGGCCCTGCCGGCAAGCACCGCGAGCGACGGTGGCGGCGCAGCCGTGGCCGCCAGAGCGGATGCGTTCATATGGTCTTCTCCGGGAACTCGCGTTCCAGCAGCGCGCGCAGCAGTTCGGCGACGGTCACGCCTTGCGTGAATGCCGACACCTTGATGCGCGCTCGCATCGCGGGTGTGATGTCGAGGGTCAGGCGCGCGGTGTAGAGGTCGCCTTTCTGGAGGCCGTCGGCGTCGCCCTGGCGAACCCACGCCTCGGCGTGCGGGTTCGCCGGCGGACGCGCGCCAATGACGATGCGTTTGCCGCTGCGCTGGTTCATGTCGGCCACCGCAGCAGCTCGTCGGTCAGTGCGGTGATCTCGCGTGCGGCGGCGCTGTCGGGCGCCGTCTCGCGTGCAAGCCGGCCAGCGGCCACGCTGTCGGCGAACACAATGCGCTGATGCACTTCCGAGCGCAGCGCCGGAAGCGGCTGATCTGCGAGCGCGTTGCGCGCCTCGCGGCCGATGACGGTGGTACTGACACGGCGATTGACGACGAAGCCTGCGCGCAGCGCAGGCCGAAACACCTGCGCCTCGCGGATCAGCGCCACCATCTCCGCAGAGGCCCACACGTCGTAGGGGCTGGGCTGCACCGGTATCAGCACGCGCTCGGCCGCCAGCAGCGCCGAGCGCGCCAGCGCGGCGATGCGCGGCGGCCCGTCGATGACGACGTGATCGGCGCGGCGTGCCAGCTCTGGCGCTTCCTGATGCAATGTCTCGCGCGCGAGGCCCACGGCACTGAACAAACGCGGCAAGCCCTGCTGGGCGCGCCGCTGCGTCCAGTCCAGCGCCGAACCTTGCGGGTCGGCATCGAGCAGAACGACGTGCTGGCCCCTCATCGCCAGCTCGCCGGCGATGTGCGTGGCGAGCGTGGTCTTGCCGACGCCGCCTTTCTGGTTAAGCAATGCGACGATCATGGCGCGGCCCTCCGTGTTGGAAAGCCAGCCAGAGCGTGCCGTTTGGCGGTTGTCCACCGAAACCGCGCGCCTCTATCAAAAGTTATAGGTTTTAAGTTAGGGAAGTTAGAGAGCGCCGAAACCCGCGCCGTTATTGGCCTTCTGGCGAATTCGCACGCCTGATAGCACGATAGGAACACGCCCGATAGCACGATACCCGGCACGCCTGATAGCACGAGGCCGTCCACACGATTTCCCAGAGTTATCCCCGTGCCGTGAACGGCACGGGTCGGAACGTCAGCAGTTCCGCGCCGGTTCCCGGTATCCGCTCGATGCCGAGCACATAGCCAGGCAGCGACTGCCGCGCGACCAACGCGCGCAGGTCGCAGGCGAAGTCGTAGGGCTTCGCCGTGCTGCCAGATTTGCGGTGTAGATGCCGAAAGTCGAATTGCCAGCCACCGGGCTGTTTGCCGCCGTGCTTGCGCACAAGCCGATACAGCCACCGCTCGATACCGCCGGTCAGCCGGAAATACGCCGGGTCGATGGTCAGCACCAGGGCGGCGTCGAGCACGCCGGCATAGAACCAGTCCGGCAGGATTAACTCGATGCCCAACGGCGTGCCGCGGGCGTCGGCCAGCTCCTTCCATTCGTTGATCCACGAGAAGCGATGCAGGCGCCGCCCAGTCGTCTCGCGGATGGAGGTCGCCACCGTGGTCGATTGCAGCCGATCGAGCGCTGCCTTGAGACGTTGGTAGTCGCGCAGCGACACTCCGCGCCCGATGAAACGCAGGATCTCGTAGGGTGTGGCGTGCATTAGGCGCGACGGGCGCAGGCCCGCGTCGCGCGCCTCCACGATCTGCGAGGCTGCCCATATCAGCACGTCTGCGTCCCATATGGTCGCTATGCCGTGCTCCCGCGTTCCTTCCACGCGGATCGTGACGTTTCCGCTGCGAAAGTCGATCGGTGCCGTGCGCCGCGACTTCGCCAGCGAGAAGAAGGGATAAGCCATCAGGTCCTGAGCGTCGCGCGGCGCCATGTCGCCAGGCAAGGCGCGGAACAGGTCGAGCTGTTCCCGCTCCCGCGATGGGCTGGACATGGAGATGGCCACCGGCGAGCCATCCGTCAGCGCGCACGACTGTCGGCCGAGTGATGCTCGGCGTATTCGGGGTCGGACGTAGCCTCGAAGCTGCGCTGGTCGGCCCATGCATCGAGGTCGGCCACCGCATACATGACGCGGCGGCCAAACTTGCGGAACTTTGGTCCGCCGCCAATCACGCGCTGCTTTTCCAGCGTGCGCGGCGACAGCCGCAGGTACTCGGCGGCTTCGTCATTGGTCAGGTAGCGTTGGGGTTGCGCCGTCGTAGCGACGGCAACGGCAGCAGGCCGCAAGGGAGCGGGACGCATCGGGTGAACCTCCATCGGTCAGGAACGCCCGGCCACACAACGCGACCGGATGGAGGCAGTCTTGGGAAAGCGATGCGTTGCGCAGAGGGTCGTTTTGCAGCGAAGACAAAACGACCCTGTGCAGGTCAATCAATCTGTGCAAGGCGGCGGTAGCCGCCGCGCATCAGCGATTGGCCGCGCCGCACTAGGCGGCGCACGCGCGAGCGCAGGCCGCCGTCGGCGTACCAGCCGGCGGCGACGGTCTCAGCGCCGAACAGTCCTTCGGCGATTTCGCGCAAGGACGCGCCCACGAGGGTCGCGTCGAGCGCCTGCAAGGTATGCAGTTCCAGCAGCTCGGTCGGCGTAGGCCGGGAACGGGCCGCCGCACGCGCGGCTCCGTCCGCCGTCGCCAACTTGTCCAGCTGGGCCGTGACCGTGCGGTTGCTTGTGCAAGGTGAGGCGCACGCGCGAACGGCATAGAGGTAGGCCATACCATCGGCCAAGCCCGGTGCCAACACGAGCCGCATGCAGCAGCCTGGCCAGCGCGACACCATGACCAGGCGCTTGCCATCGTGGGTCAGGTGCTTATGGCCGGGCATACGCCAGAATTCAAACAATGCCGCACCAGGCGGCGGGTCGGCGTCCGGGTAGAGCTGGAGCACGGCGTCGTGGTCGGGGAACCAGACCGGATGCGCTTCGCGTGCATCGAGTGCTGGGTCTTCCAGAAGGCGCAGGCCCCAAGCCTGCGCCTTCTGCGGTTGCCCATGACGGCGAAGCCAATCACGCCGGTAGTCGGGGTGGCGACGCAGGTACTCCCATGCCAGCGCGGGGCCATCCAAGTGCAGCACGTACAGGTACGCAGCGGCGGGATACCAGGCATCGGTGCTTCGATCAGCCATGACGCGACCTCCTGTTCAATAGGAACGTCGCAAGGGACATTCAACACGAGAGCTGCTGCAATCAAAACGCCATCAACGAAGCGCAAACTCAAGGTGCAGTACGAAGTGCCAAGACCGATCAGCCTCGAAGCTTTACATGGAACGTCCACCGCGACGGCTGCGCAGGGGGAAACCGCACACAGCACAGGGCACCCTGTCGCAAGTCGCGCTGCGCTTCATGTCTCTTTCGATCAGGCTCGCATCTGGTTCGTGCAAGAGTGCCGATCCGGACCGAAGCCGTCTGGAATTAGACCGAGAAAGACACAATTCGCCCCGGTCAGTCGGGGATGGAACCGTCGCGCTGCGCGAGTTGGACGTACTCCGATAACGGCCTTGTGGCGTGGAAGTACAGGTCGCGCAGGATGGGCCACTGTCGCGGCCCGACAATGCCGGCCAAGTCGGACAGCTTGACCGTTCCCAGTACCGGCATCCCGATGCCGAGGTCAATCAATCCCCAGGCGGTATCGCCATCGGCCGGATCGAGCGCAGCCAACAGCCAGGTCGCGTGCGCGTCGAGCGTGAACAGTCGCACGACCGGCAGCGGGTCGATGTCTTGGCCGGCGGCACGTGCCACGCCGTTGGCAAGCAATTGCGCACGTTGGTCGGCTGTGGTCAGCAGTGCGGCCATGGTCAGGCACCCTGCAAAGCCGAGGATGCACGGAAACGCTCTTCCGTCAAAGCACGCAAGTGGCAAGCCGCATCTGTGTTTTCCTGTTCAAGCACGGATGCGCAAGCCGACGAATCCGCACAAGCACAAGAACGCAGAGGCGGAATTGTGAGGTTCAGGAAAGACACGGATACGGTTCCCCGATTCTGTCGAAATCCGTCGATGCGGATTTCCGTAAAGGCACGAATACGGAAATTCGCAGCATCATATGCGCACTATAGTTTGTAGCCCTATAGTGCGCAATCGGTTGTCATCTTGGTTTTCTAGGGGAAACCATCGGTGGCAGCAAAGCACTCATTGGCAACGGCGATACGGACGGTCAGGAAAGCCCGTGGCTTGAGCCAGGAAGCGTTCTCCGACGTATCCAGCCGCACCTACTTGAGTTTGCTGGAGCGCGACCTAAAAAGCCCAACGTTCAACAAGTTGGCCGAGTTGTGCGGGGTCATGAAAGTGCATCCGCTAACGCTGCTGACTTTGGCTTACGCTGGCGACAGCAAGCGGAACGTCGACCAGCTATTGGCGCAGGTTCGACAAGAGTTGCAAGAGATCTCTAACGACGACGAAAGCTGACCGTTGGTTTTGCCAGCCGAAATCAACAATAAACAAGGTCTAGCATGTACAACCTACTTGTCACGGCGGCCCAGGGCGCGTGGGATTTGCCTGCGTATGAATTTGACCGAACCAGGTTCCTCGAATACACGGCGGACAGCGTCAAAGCGCGCTTCGCCAAGCTGGATGCCCAGGCCCAGGAAGAGTTGAAGTCCCTGCCAACCCTTTTCACATACGAGGGTGACGACGAGCCTGTACGTGTCGGGTATATCCGAAGAATTCGCGAGCGCGGGCGAAGCGTTCTCGTTGAGTATGAATTCGACGAGAACGTTCCTGCTTTCGACTTCTCCAGCCTGAAGCCATTGGAGGTCAAGCTGGATATCCAAGGGTGGGAGATGTCCCGCACACACTGGGCCGTGAAAGACGAAGACCTCTTCGAACTTCTGGCTTCGGTGGGCCTTGTTGACGCAAGCTACGTCGGCGAAGGACGCCCCACCGGTCGCGTCGAAGAAATGCGGTTCCGGGTTGCATTGTCGTTCCCAGGAGAAAAGCGCGAATACGTTGCTGCCGTGGCGACGGAAGTCAAGAAGAGACTGGGGCGTGATGCGATTTTCTACGACAAGGACTTCACCGCCCAACTGGCACGTCCGAACCTCGATACGCTGTTACAACGCATCTATCTCAGCAATTCCGACTTGGTCGTCGTCTTCCTTTGTGCAGAATACGAGCGCAAAGAGTGGTGTGGCCTGGAATGGCGGGCCATCCGCAACATCATCAAGAACAAAAATGATCACGCGATCATGTTCATGCGCTTCGACCGCGCAGATGTGAGCGGCGCTTTCTCGATCGACGGCTACGTGGACCTTGATGAATACACGCCGCTGGAAGCCGCGCGGATGATCGTCGAGCGCGTCCGATTGAATGACCTGCCGCCTGCGGCAGGCTGATTTCCCGCGACCCGCCGGAAGGCGCTCCCGCCGCAACGGGCGGGGCGCGATGGCTGAAATCAGTCCCCCTGCTGCTGCGGCTTGCTGCGCGACCAGATCAGGTCATGCGTGCCGTCCTCGTTCTCGATCAGGCGGGCATAGACCGTTGCCGGAAACGAAGGATCGTCGAGGGTCACGGACACGTAAGGCCGTTCGGCCTTGCTGACTTTCTTCCACGCCGCGCCGATATCGTGGCTTGCCGCCTGCACGCGGAAGTCGGGGGCGTTCTCGCTGTCGCCTTTGTCGTTGGGAACCAGCTTGACCTTGACGTTGAGCATCAGGGTGCGGAGCGTGCCGGTGAAGCCGTCTTTCTCTGCGGTGAAGGTGCCGATGTTAGCCATGATGTTTCTCCTTTCGGGTTGAACGAGGTCGCGCCCATCGCGTCCTTGTTGTGAACCGGCCGGCGGGGGCTGGGCGGGCGGCACCGCGCAGCGGGCGCAACACCGTGGAGCACCTGGAAGCGAAAAGAATTTGCTGCGCGAGGAAGCCGCCGAACGCAGTGAGAAGGCGTGGAAATTGTTTTCGCTGGAAGGTTGCAGCCATGAAGCCCAAGGCGTAGCCGTGCCCTCGCCAGGATTCACGACAAGCCAAGGACGCAGGGGCCGCCCGCTCCCGAAAGAAGACATGGCCGATCTCGGCATCCCCGCATGACGGCTGCACCGGCTTGCACCCTGCCGCGGGCAAGGCCAACCACCAACGACAAGGCGAGAACGCCTCTGCCGCATCTTGCAGCCTCATGCGTGAGGCGTGGCGTGGAAGCTCCATAGGCAAGGCCGGGCGGCGTGTAGGTGAACCGTCCTTCGTGACGACCAGGCGACGAACCGCCAGCGTCGAAGACGACACGCTTTCGCACAACCTGCCGCAGCAAGCCGGGGCGTAGCCCCGCACAAGCCTCGCCCATTGTGGCGGGGCGCCATCGGCATCCTGTCCGCGCCAGCGGGCGCTGATTCGCCGCGCCGCGTGCAAGGCACTTGCGCGGCCGCCCCGTCGCCGCTTGGCCGAAGGCGGCGACGGGGCGATTTTGCTGTAGACGTTGAAACCGGGCGCGGCCACCGCCGCGCCCGGATTTTGAGGAGCAGCCCCGGCGCGCTGCACCGGGGCTATGGGACTTACCTCACGCGGCCAGCGCGTGCGTTTCCACTTCGTCGGCGACGTCTTCCGGCGTATCTGTTTCGTCCACCGCCTCCGGTGCGCCTTCCGGCTTGGCGTCGTGGTCGTTCTGGAACACGACAGGCATCCAGCCGGTGCCGCCCACCAGCCGTTCGGCTTCGCTGGCAATGTCGCCTTTCTTCAACTTCGACAGGCGGGTGACGTGCGCCGGGGCGTATTGGCTGACGGCTTCCAGAATCGCAGGCTTGGCGATGTGGCGAAAATAGCCTTCGGCGGTCGGCTTCCACCATGCGGCCATGTCCAAGCCGACAGCCTGCGCCAGCTCCGCGCCGGGTTGGTGTTGCGAAGCGCGGAGCGTTACCACGTCCACCGTGGATGCCACACACACTGCCAGCAGGCGCACCAGTTCGTCTTGCGATTTTTCCAGCAGCACGGCGAACAGTTCGGTGCTGTCCTCCGGCAACGCCCCGCCCGCGACTTGCTGCAACTCGCGCAGTGCCACGGCGGCAGGCGATTCGGACAAGTCCGGGGCCATACTTTCCAGCCGGTCTTGCACGGCCAGACGCACGCCAAGCGGTAAGCCATCGCTGTGGTATCCGTGCTGCAAGACGGCACGCACCATGCCATGCACCAGCGCGGCCAGTGCGATGTGCGGATGCCGTGCAACTTCGATTTGCAGCGCCGCCGTGCGGTGAGCGCTCAACCGCTGCGCCAGCCTATCGGACAGGCTCGCGGACTTGGGGGCTTCGTCGGCGTGGTCGCTTTCCTCGTCATTCGCGCCGCCGCCCGCGCTGAACCCCTGCCGCAGCTTTGCCAGCGTCCGCAGCGCCTTCGCCTCGGCCTCGCGTAGCAGGCCGCGATGAATCACGGACTCGCCGTTGGTGTCGAGCGTGACGATGGCACCGGCCACGTTGCGCACATCCGGAGCGTAGTCGCGCAAACCTTCTTCGATGGCTTGCAATTCCCCGGCTACCTGCTCGCGCCGTTCTTCCAGCGTTGCGGTCTTGTCCTCGTCCTCCGCGTCGTAGGCGTCTTCCAGTTCGGCGTCGATCTTTTCGAGACGGTTTTCCAGCGAGGCGATGCGGCGGGCTTCGCGGGCGGGCGGCTCGCGGCGTTGGCGCTGAGCGTTCTGGAACGTCTGCCGGTCGGCATGGCTCAACTGCGTTACGGCTTCGACCCATGCCCAGCCCTCGGCACGCACGGCCTCGGCCTGCGCATCCAGCTTGTCGCGCACCAGCGTTTCCAGCAGCAAGGCATCGGTCAGGTAAGTTCCGGCATCGCCTTCCGCGAACAGGTCGTGGCGAATGCCTCCGCCTGCCTTTGTGTATGCGTCCAGCCCGACGAAACGCACCAGCGGATGCGTGGCGGTGATTTCACGCTCGGTCAAGCGCTCGCGCAATGCGGATGGGCCGCGCTGCCATTCCGGCGCACCGTAGAAAGCGGCTTCCTGCGCGGCGTGATCGTCGGTGATGGTCAAGGCCATCAACTGTTCCAGTGTGGCAGCTCCGGCGCGATAGTCGGTCAGCAGGCGCGGCGAGACGTTCGCCAGCTTCAAGCGGCGCTGCACCACCAGCGGGGACACACCGAAGTCCGCTGCAATGTCCTCGATGGGACGGCCTTCCTTGACCAGCGCGGCGAAGGCCGCGAACTGGTCGGCGGGGTGCATGTTCTCCCGCTGCACATTCTCGGCGAGGCTCACGGTACGGGCGGACGCATCGGCCACCAGCAGGCACGGCACTTCATAGCCTGCGGCAATACGCTTCTTCTTCGCCAGCAGTTTCAACGCGGTCAGTCGGCGGTCGCCCGCAACGACTTCGTACTGCTCACCATCGGCGGCGAGGATGACGATGAGGTTTTGCAGCAGGCCGACGCGGGCGATGCTGGCTGCCAGTTCGGGGATGGACTGGCGCGGGGTCGTGCGGACGTTGCGCTTGGAACGACGCGGCAGCAATTGCGACAGCGGAACCAGAATCAGGTTCTTGGTCGGGTCGGCCACTTCCAGCGGCGCGGCAGCTTCGAGGGCGATGGTTTCGGTTTTAGTTACGGCGTTCATGGTGATAACTCCATTCGTGAGCGGAACAACAGCGGAAGGAATGGAGGGGCCGAGATATTGAAAGCCCCTCCGCGTGGGGTTCAGCCTTTTAAGTGGCGCAGGCCATCGGCCAGCAACCACAGGGCGCGATTCAGGCGAATGCCGTTGTCGATGCCCTGCACCGGACGAGTGGTCTGGCGACGACCGTTCGCTGCGCGGGCGGACAGGCCGCCTTTGATGAGGTTTTCTTGCGTGCGGTTGAACACACTCCACAAGTCGCGGCGGTCATCGTCGTGACGGCGCGGCATCAAGATTTGCGATTCGGTGATGGGCGCGGGCGTGGTCTCGTCGTACTTCAACGCCAGCGCGGCACGGGCGAACACTTCCGACTCCCCGGCGTCCAACGTGATGGCCTGCATCGCATCGCGGGATGCCTGCGCCCGGTCGAAACCGTGCAAGACTTCGTAAGCGCCCTCGATGACCTGCGCCGCCACGTCACCCTTGTGCGGTACGCGCACGTCCGCCACGGTGTCGCCGCAAACGAGGCCGTTCTGGCACACGAAGCGGAACATGCCGGCCAGCATCTGATAGCTGCTCGTGCCGTCGTGCGAATTCAGCAGGATGATTTCGTTGGCTTCGCGGCCGTTGATCTGGCTGGCGTGACGCAGCCGGACCATGTGCTTGGTGTATTCGCGGCGGTCGTCGTTGCGCACGCGGGTCTGGCACACCATGAAAGGCTCAAAACCTTCACCGCGCAGTTCTTGCAGCACGGTCGCGGTGGGGATGTAGCTGTACCGTTCCGAACGGCTTTCGTGCGGCGCGTCCGCGAAAATGGACGGTGCTACGGCGCGGATTTGGTCGTCAGACAAGGGACGTTCGGAACGCAGCACCGGCAAACGGGGAGCGAAGCGGGATGCGAGTTGCATGGTCCTTCTCCTGCAAAGGTTGGCTGTCGAAAAACCGCAACCGGATTCCTAGATTCGGAGCCCGCCTTTCGGCTTTTCCGGTGGGGTCGGCGCGGAGACCTGGGCCGGCCTCGTTGCCACCGTCTTTCCTGAGTTCATCGCCCGCGGCGGTCAGGAGCGCGCGGACGGGGGCCGTCAAGGGATTAAGTGCAGGGTTGGTGCGGCCCGCAGGCGCAGCCGAGGACACGGCCCTGCGCGCCTTGACGGCGCACGGCCGCGGGCTACAGTCGCGGACAAGGGGATGAAGTCAGGGAAGACGGCTGGACAGGCAACCGGCCGCAGTTGGCGCAGACCCCACGCAAGCGAAGCGCGCAGGCCCGGATCAGGGAGCCGGGCCGAAGGCGTCAGCGATGGAAGCCCGAACGGGGCAAGACTCGCGCAGCGAGGCTCGATGCGAAGCACGACAGCGCGGCCCGGCTTCGCCGGGAGACGCGCATAGCAGGCATGGTTTATAAACAGAAAGCTATAATTGGCGGGGCGTCAGATATCAGTGCAGGTACACATCCATCGAGCCGCGCAGTCATTAAGGACAAATACGGGGAGCAGGAATGCGCATTGAAAAGGTCAAGGTCGAAGGATTTCGACTGCTTCAGGATGTCGAGATCATGCTGGAATCCAATTCCACTGTGATCGTGGGACGGAACAACAGTGGGAAGACCTCCCTCACCGATATATTCGATCGCTTCACAGGAGAAACCGGTGCCCGCTTCCGTCTGGAAGATTTCTCGGCCGCGTCGCGTAGCAAATTTTTCGATGCGAAGACGCTGCGAGAAAAGGAGGCCAGCCCAGAGGAAATACTCGCCGCGCTTCCGAAAATCGTGCTGACGCTCACCTTCGCCTACGACAGCACGGCACCGAATTTGGGCCCCCTTGCTCCGTTTGTTATCGACCTAGACGTTGCATCCACTAAAGCGATTGCGCGCGTCGAGTATGGTCCAACATTGGCGACACTCCACACCTTGCTCGATATTCCGCCGGCAGCAGAAGGTGTAAAACCGAATACGCATTTTCTCCGCTCATTGCGCGAAACCCTACCGAAGGCGTACAGCATCCACGTATGCGCCATCGACCCGACGGACGACACCAACCGGCGCGATTTTGAGGGAACGGCAGCACTAGCTGCTTTGGTGCAATGTAATTTCGTCCGTGCACAGCGCACCCTTGACCATGCCAGACACGGCGACACCGACGTTATTGGCAAGTTGCTCAGCACTCTCTTCAAGACTGCCACGACACCAACAGCGGCGGCGGCAGATCAGGAGCTAGCCGCCAAGCTGAAGGCTTCCGTCGAAGGTATTGAACGAAATGTTCAAGAAGACTTCGACGAGATGCTGAAGAAGCTGCTACCGGCCATGGAAGTGCTGGGCTTCTCGAGCCTCAACGACACGGAGCTTCGACCGGAAACCTCGTTGAATGTAGAGGCGCTTCTTTCGGACCATACTAAAGTGGTCTACACAGGCGCGGACGGCGTTCACTTGCCGGAAGGCTATAACGGTCTAGGCACTCGCAATTTGATTTATATGCTGTTGCAGCTTGAGAGCTTTCATAAGAGCTATCGTGCAAAAGCAACCCGCCCTGTCACTCACCTGATCTTTATCGAAGAGCCTGAAGCCCACTTGCACCCGCAGATGCAAGAGGTATTCATTAATCAATTGAATGCAGCCATTGGCAAGCTGTCGGCCAGTTATCCCGACGAGCCTGGGTGGAAAGTTCAGTTCATTATTACGACGCATTCGCCGCATGTTGCGAACGCTGCGTCGTTCGAGGCAGTACGGTATTTTCTGAATGAATCAACGGAGACGGCGAGCACTCGGCACACTAAGGTCAAGGACTTCAAGAAAGGGATGACCACGATCCCCCCAGAGGACCAGGACTTCCTTCACCAGTACATGACATTAACCAAGTGTGACCTCTACTTTGCAGACAAAGCGATCATGGTGGAAGGAACCACGGAGCGACTGCTCATGCCGCGCCTGTGCGAGCTGGTTGACAAAACGCTCGGCGAAAAGCATAGGCTAGCCAGACAGTACGTGACATGTGTCGAAGTGGGTGGTGCCTACGCGCACCTCTTCTATCCCCTGCTCGATTTTCTTGAACTCAAGACGCTCGTTATCACCGACATCGATTCAATCAAGCTAGTGGAAAAGGAGAACAAGCAGGGAAAGAAGATCAAAGTGTGGGAGAAGTGCCCGGTCGCGGAAGGCGAACGAACGTCTAATGCTGCCATCAAAGAGTGGTTTCGCCCAAAAGACGAGAGGGATAAGGACAACTGGCAAATCACGCCTGCTGAACTTGCGACCAAGACGCCTGCAGAAAAGCAGAGCGGCTACCGCAGAATTGCTTACCAGATTGCGGAGGCAGCCGACTCCAATGTCTGTGCCCGCAGCTACGAAGATGCACTTGTCCTTGCAAACCCAGATCGATTTGAATGGCCTAAAGAGCAAGATGAGGCGACCGAGGCATGGGAAATTGCGCAGGGGCTTGCGAAGGCTGATACAGCTTTGCGCTTTGCTATTCGTGAGAAGGACTGGACGGTACCGCGCTACATTCGAGAGGGCCTTGCATGGCTCTCCGAACCTCCCCCTCCGGGGGCAGCGCCGCCACTAGAAAAAATGGAATCACCGGCCAATGTGGAGGCAGCATGATCGAAGCTGCCGAAAACCCGGCACTCATTGCCGCCAAGGAAGCTCAAAGGAAGATCGATGAAGCCCTTGATGCGGGCCGCAGCTTTCGCCTTGAAGCCGGTGCAGGCGCGGGAAAGACGTACTCCCTCGTTGCCGCTTTAAAGCGGATCATTGCAGAGCGTGGACCGGCATTGGTTCAAGCAGGACAAAAAGTTGCTTGCATTACCTACACCGAGGTTGCCCGAAACGAGATTGCGCAGGAGATCGAAGATCATCCCGCGATTCTCGTCGACACCATCCACGGCTTCTCGTGGGCGTTCCTACGCCAATTTCAGAAGGCGTTGCGCGACCTCGTCACGGAAATGGAAGACAGGCGCGAGAAGATCGAACAGGGCGGAGGCGTAGGTTCAAAGCCCATAGACTATGACCTCGGCTTCTTCGGTGTCGACGCCGATCGAATCACACTCGGTCATGACGACATTCCGGAAATGATGGCGACGCTTCTGACGCGCGAAAAGTTTCGTCGTGTGCTAACCCAGCAATTTCCCGTCATCTTTATCGATGAGTATCAGGACACCCATCGCCAGTTCATGGAGGCGATTACCGAGCATTTCTTAAAACCCAACACTGGCCCGCTAGTCGGCCTATTTGGGGATCATTGGCAGACCATCTATCGCAGTGAATACGAACTCGCCGAGTATCCGATTGAAGAAATTGGCAAAGGCTCCAATTTCCGATCAGTACCGGTCATCGTGGATGTACTCAACAGACTTCGACCAGAACTGAAACAGGCCGTTCGTGATCCAGAGGCGATTGGTGAAGCAAGATTTTTTCACGCCAATGCCTATCAAGGGCAACGAACCAACGACCGAAACTCGAAGGAAGACCTCCCTCCCGAACTGGCGCGAAGCACGCGCGAAAGTCTGATGGAGCGACTTCAGACCGAGGGCTGGGAACTTGGCAAGACCAAGGTTCTCATGCTCACCCACAATGTTCTGGCCGCCGAGCAAGGGTACCCTACCGTCGCCGAGATATTCAGTGGCCGGACCGAGTTGTTCGCAAAGAAGGAAGATCCCGCAATCAAGTTCTTTGCTGAAACAGTCGAGCCCATGTGTGCAGCCTATGATGCCTCTCGCTATGGCGACATGTTTAAGGTGCTTGGCTCTGGTCCTGCCATTACGAAGCATGAGGACAAGGCATCTTGGCGCGGCGATATGGATGCCCTTCAAAAGCTGCGTACTGAAGGGACGGTCGGGCAAATCCTTGACCACCTAAAGAAGTCAAGGCGCCCGTCGCCGCCCGATCGCCTTTTGCGGCGCGATGATGAACTTGCAGCGCTCAATGGCGAACCCATACCTGATGACGCCACTGCACTTCAGCGCTACAGCAGACTCCGAAATGTTCGTTATGACGAGATAATCGAGGTGGTCAAGTTTGTCGAAAAGCAGACACCCTTTGCCACGCAGCATAGCGTCAAAGGTGCCGAGTTTGAGAACGTTCTTGTAGTGCTTGGTGGTGGCTGGAATCACTACAACTGGCCACAACTATTAGAGCTTCTAGAGACAGGGGCGCTGAACGCAAAAAACACGAAAGCGTTCTATCGGGCACGTAATCTGTTCTATGTTTCTATTTCGCGGCCCATGACGCGACTTGCCATTCTCGCCACACAAACCTTGTCCGACACTGCGCTCGCGGCGGTGAGCCGGCTTTTTGGGCAGGATAACGTGGAGGAGCTTGCTATTCCTATGTAACTCGTGGCGCTTCATAGTGGGCCGCCCCCGTGAACAGGTAAAGAGGGCGGACTGTCACTTGCCAGAGGTGCAGAGTCCAGCCGGCGGGCCCGACGACGCCACATCGACATGCTGCCTAGATCAAGAAGAGAGATTTCCCCACGGGCTCTGCCACGCGGATTCTTCAATACACTGAAAAATTCGTGCGACAGCCTCGAAGCAAGCACGCAGAGAGACCGACTTCAACTGTTCGTTCAACGTCGTCCAATCCCCATGAGCGAACGTATTCCGTATTCGGCGAAACGAATTAACAACGTCAATCGACTCGTCATCAACATCAAGATGGAGTCCGCCATTGTGCTCAAGATGATCGAGCATGAACTCGAAATCGCTCATCGAGTGCGCCCGCTTGCGAGGGATAGCACCACAGAGTTCCCTCGTGACCAGTTTAAGGCCCCATTCGACAAAACTGCAAAGAAGTACGATTGATGTAGCCCTTCCAACTACCTCGACGTTGTCCTCCCACATTGGAATCTGATCATCGAGATAATCCACCTCTTCGGCCCCACAATGTTTCTGAGCAGCGGCTGCACTTCTTTGGCCGGCAAGCATGCGCAGCCGCTTCTCCGTGGATAGAAGCTGGTTGAAACAATAATCATTGAGCTGTCTCAGCTTGTCGAAGAGAAGAAAGAAGGTGTCGGAGAACCTTTCGGGTTGATAGATGTAGAAGCCGTCCGCCAGTGCCTTGCCTTCCTCGTCTTCAACCAAGGCTCCGGCCCAGAAAAGCCCGTACTTGTTTGCTACGTTTAACTCATGGTCCAAGACGGTGGTCTGTAAGCCGTCAATAAACGACGCCCTACCAATGGTAGGCAGAAGGTCAGATGCTAAGTGTCCGCGTGGACACATGCAC
>NZ_LOSX01000093.1:0-1529 GCF_001521985.1 Burkholderia sp. RF4-BP95
GAGGTAGCGATCTACACCGACGAAGGCGATTCGATCGTTTTCTCGCGCGGCCGCGTCATCGACATCAAGACGAAGACGCTGAATATCAGCGCCGAAGAGTCGGTGAACATCGACACGCCGACCGTCAACATGAAGCACGCGCTCAACGTCGCGGAGCAGATCACCGGCAAGGGTGGCTTGTCGATGTCGGGTGGCGACGGTGCACATATCGACAATCTTCGCGTCGACCAGGACGTGGTGATCGGCAATAAGAGCTTCAACGGCCACAAGCATCCGGAAACCGGCAACATCACCGGCACGCCGGTCATGTGACGACAGCGGCAGCATCCCACTGACCTCCATCACGTAAGACGTTCACGCGCGCGCGATGACAATCGCGGCATGGACGCACTTCTGAACCCGCAAACAGGCGGATATACCGGCACGCAGACGACGACGCTCGCGAACGCCGTGTATATCCGCCTCGCCACGCCGCTCGGCTCCTGGTGGGCTGCGCCCGACGTCGGGTCGCTGCTGCACACGCTGGCGCGCGAGAAAGACACGCCCCGCGTGCGCGGCCTCGCTGTTCAATACGCCGAGCAAGCGCTCGCCCCGCTGGTCAAGGATGGTCGCGCGAGCAAGGTGGTGGTGTCGGCCACGGCGGGCGAAAAAGGCTGGCTCGTTCTGCTCATCGACGTGTATGACGCGACGGGCAACGTCCAGCACTTCCAGCATCCGGTCAAGGTGTCGTGATGCCGGCGACCGTTCTCACTCTCGACCAGGTCCGCGCGAACATTCTGCGCGAGATCAAAAACCAGCGCCCGGACGCCGACGTCAGCGACGATTCAGATCACTACGTGCGTGCGAGCGGCACGGCCAGCGCGGTCGAAGGTCTGTATGCGCGTATCGCTTGGACGGCGCGGCAGATTTTCCCGGACACGGCCGACGAAGACTATCTCATCCTCCACGCGCGCCTACGCGGCATTGATCGCAAGTCGCCTGTCGTCGCGAGTGGCACCGCACGCGCCAAGGGCAAGCCTGGTGTCCAGATCGCCAGCGGTCTGAGCGCGAAATATCAGGACGGCACCGCCTACGTGACGACGAGCGGCGGCACGATTGATGCGGATGGAAATCTCGTCGTGTCGGTAGCGGCCGTCGACGCCGGCACCATCGGGAACCGCCAGGACGGCGATACGCTCACGCTCACCGTGCCGCCGATCGATGTCGACGCGACGCTGATCATCGTGACGCTGCGCGGCGGGACGGCAATCGAGACGCTCGATAGCCTGCTCGCACGCCTGCTGCAACGCATCCGTCGTCCGGCGGCAGGTGGCAACAAATACGACTACTGGCAGTGGGCGATGGAGGTGCCGGGCGTGACGGCAGCATTCGTCTATCCGCTGCGTCGCGGACTGGGCACCGTCGATGTGGTGATCGTGACCGGGGATGGTTTGCCGTCTGACGATGTGTTGAAGGCTGCGCAGACACACATTGACGATCAGCGTCCCGTGCGGGCCAAGGATACGCGTGTCGTCGTGCCGTCGATCAAG
>NZ_LOSX01000094.1:0-539 GCF_001521985.1 Burkholderia sp. RF4-BP95
TGTCCCCTTCGTCTAGAGGCCTAGGACATCACCCTTTCACGGTGAGTACAGGGGTTCGAATCCCCTAGGGGACGCCAGATTCAGCGGCGTTTCGTGGTAGAAGTGTCGCGAGGCTTGCAGGAACGTAACCGACGTCCTGCAGGTAACGGTGCAGAAAGTTGGAGCGGTAGTTCAGTCGGTTAGAATACCGGCCTGTCACGCCGGGGGTCGCGGGTTCGAGTCCCGTCCGCTCCGCCAGAACGAAGCCCGTTCAAATGGACGTTTTTGAGCGGGCTTTTGTATTAAAGATGTAAGCAGTATGTTGTCCCCTTCGTCTAGAGGCCTAGGACATCACCCTTTCACGGTGAGTACAGGGGTTCGAATCCCCTAGGGGACGCCAGATTCAGCGGCGTTTCATGGTAGAAGTGTCGCAACGCTTGCAGGAACGTAACCGACGTCCTGCAGGTAACGGTGCAGAAAGCTGGAGCGGTAGTTCAGTCGGTTAGAATACCGGCCTGTCACGCCGGGGGTCGCGGGTTCGAGTCCCGTCCGCTCCGCCA
>NZ_LOSX01000095.1:0-4486 GCF_001521985.1 Burkholderia sp. RF4-BP95
CTGTCTATCTATCTATCTATCTATCTATCTATCTGTCTGTCTGTCTGTCTGTCTGTCTGTCTGTCTGTCTGTCTGTCTGTCAAAGACATTCTCAAATGTCCGCGGACATAATGAAATGGCCAGCCCGATCCCCGCGACCGTTCTGCGATAGGAAGTTCGGTCCACGGTAGAGGAGAGCGCCATGAACAAGATCACGCTGATCGGTATCGATTTGGGCAAGCATGTGTTTCATCTGCATGGGCAAGACGTGAAAGGTCACGAGGTATTTCGGTAAGCGATCCATCATTGACGCCTCTCAGGGAGGTTGATGGGGAGGCGTCGTTCCGGAACGGTGCCGATTTTTAGGTACGCTTGCGGATGGGGTGCGAGTACGGATGAACGAGTACGAGGTTCGAGGCTGAGGGTAAAATCGCAACCGATGTCGCACGAGTTTGAGCGTTGATTTCTTCTTCCGACAGGGGTTTTGAAACACGACGTCCACCCCATACTGCCAGACATGCTGGACGAGGGTCATCAGGATGCTGCGTTTCCCAGGAGACCTCTAGAGAGTCACCTGATGGGAATTCCAGAACGAGCGAGTCTGCGGTAAGGGGTACCAACTGTCCTGACGCGTCCTGGACGTACGCTTTGATTTGCTTTGGATCGGACATGTTTACCTCCGTTGAATGTGAGATGGCTGGTTAATGCGAGGCCGTAGGCATCTTCCACGGCAGCAGCGCGTCGTAATCGTCGACGGTCTTTGCCAGCGGGAGACGCTGGAACAGCCAGGTGAGATAGTGATAGGGATCGATGCCGCTCGCCTTGCAGGTCTCGACGAGCGTATATAGATTGGCGCTTGCGTTTGCGCCGTCGACGGTGTCCGAGAACAGCCACCCGCGGCGCCCGACGCAGAACGGACGAATCGCGTTTTCGCAGGGATTGTTCGAGATGGGCCAGTCGCCGTTCTCGACGTAACGGATGAGCTTTGGCCACTGCGCGCGCAGGTAAGTCAATCCCTTACCAAGCAGGCTCTTCGGTACGATGCCAGATGACTGCTCGAGCATCAACGCGTGGATGGCGTCGAGTACGCGTACGCTGTATCGTCGTCGCAATCGCTGTCGTCGCTGCGCCGGCCACATTTCACTACGTGTCTCGGCAGCGAACAACTTTCCGATCAGCTTGATGAAGCGCGTCGCGAGCAGATTGGGCGTTCGAGCAGCCTTCGGGACGCTGTCCTCCGCTTTGACGAAGTACCGTCTCACGTGAACCCAGCATCCAAGATGCACGAACTGGTGACGTTGAGCGATGTCGTTGTAGGGCTCGTAGCTATCGGTCATCATGACCGCACCCGCGCGGATCCCGGTGAACAGCTTGTCGGCCAGCTTGGCACCGCGTCCCGGGGTATAGGTGAAGCAACGAATGGGAACGCCCGAACCGGTCATCTGCGCCCAGAGGTAACTCGTCGATTGCGGTCGACGGCCTTCTTCCTTCAGCACTTGGAGCGTCGCCTCGTCGCAGTAGATGAGCTCGGAATCGAGCAGCGCATCGCGCATCAGGTTGATCACGGGCTGCGTCGAGAGGCCGACGCGGACCATGCTGGCAGCAATCGTGTTCGACGAGATGTCGCCGCCGAAGCGACGCAGTAGGCCAGCCTGGCGATACAGCGGCATGCCGAACTGGTACTTGCCGGTA
Source organism: Burkholderia sp. RF4-BP95 (assembly GCF_001521985.1). Lineage (NCBI taxonomy): Bacteria > Pseudomonadati > Pseudomonadota > Betaproteobacteria > Burkholderiales > Burkholderiaceae > Burkholderia > Burkholderia sp. RF4-BP95. The sequence goes on from NZ_LOSX01000095.1 coordinate 1,672, forward strand.
GCGATCCACGCGAGTGCCGATTCGCTCAACAGTCCGCGCGGGATGATGCGCGGCGGCGCCGGCGTGACCTTGATGCCGAGATCGCAGCACGGACACGCGTATTTGACGCGCTGGTGCTGGATCACACGAAGCTGCTCGGGGATCACATCGAGCTGCTCGCTGATCTCCACGCCGAACTCGACGAGCGCGTGCCCATCGTTTGCGCAGAAGCGTTCAGCTTCGGGCAGTTCGTGTCGCACGACGTCGCGCGGCAGGGTGGGATCGAGCGGTTTGCGGTGGCCGCGTTTCTTGCGCGTATGCGCAGTGACCGTCAATTCCGGAGTGTCTTCCTGCGCCGGCGTTGCGTTCGTGCCCAACGCTTCGGCTTCATTGAACAGACCGAGCTTTCCCGAGGTTCGTGCCTCGCTTTTGGCGCCGAACAATTCGTGTCGATAGGCGCGCAGCCGCTCCTCGGCGAGATCGCGTTCCGCCGTCACGAGACGCAGCGTGCCGCGAACTTCTTCATGCTCGTGCTGAAGCAAACCATACGCTTCGCGTATCGCGAGCAGCGCGGCAAGTTCGTCGGCGGTGATGGCGACCTGGATCGGCATGCCGATCCCGAGTTCAACTGACGCGACGATATTCGCGTCTCGGATGCCGCTGGATCGTGGTAATGTCATCACCGTCGAGCAACGCGTGCAGCAGGTCCGTCGTCATCGACACGACTTCGGTTTTCTTGTCTGGCCAAGTGAAGCGATCGGCCTCGAGGCGTTTCATCAGCAGCCAGAAGCCGTTCCCATCCCAGCCGAGGATCTTGATGCGATCACGACGCCGATTGCCGAACACGTAGAGCGAGGCATCCATCGGGTTCAGTCGCATCGACTGTTCGACGAGAATCGACAGGCTGTTCATGCCGTAGCGGAAGTCGACAGGATCGCGGTGCAGATACACCTTCAGGTCTTCGTCGAACCGGAACACGGAAGCCTCCCGAGCATGTGGATGACAGTGGTCAGTTCGTCGATGCTCGCCTCACCGAGATCGAACTCGACGCCATTCGACAGACGTACGTGCAGCGAGAGTGCCATCGAAGAAGCTGGAGGTAACGGCTTCGGTGAAAGCGCCATCCGTGGAGTGGTCACCGACACGACTGGCACGAATGCCGGCGGTGAGTTTGGAATATCGATTGAAACGCCATCGGCAACAACAGGTGTCCGGGCCATCCGCTCATGCTCGACCTGGGCTTGGATCTTTTGATGTCGTGCGACCCAACTGCGCAGCAGGTTGGGATTGAGGTCATGCTCCATAGCCGTCCGCGCAATCGAAACGCCGGGCTGCAGGCACAACTGCACTAATTCGTCTCGGGCAGCATCGTCGTATTCACGGCGGCCATCCCGTTTCCGACCGACCACCAGTCGGCTACGCAAGTCTCGTTTTTCTGTCATACCCTCTGATGCCAGCTGTCCACGTGGACACGTAGCATCAGAGTGCAGCGATTTCTAGACAAGGGCGTCGGTAATGAATCGCATACGTATTTCGCAAGAGGCTGACGCGCGCCCAGCTCCTGCCGTTCTTCGGAAATCTGAAGGCCGTGACGGTTGTCATGGAAGCCTGCGCGGGATCCCATTGGCTGGCACGTCAATTGATCGCCATGGGACATGCAGCCAAGCTCATTTCGCCTCAGATTGTCCGCCCCTTTGTGAAGAGCAACAAAAACGACTACATCGACGCCGAAGCGATCTGCGAGGCTGCGGCGCGACCCTCCATGCGCTTTGTAGCACCTCGCTCAGAGGCACAGCAAACACTTGCTGCGTTGCATCGGGTTCGAGAGGGACTCGTCGTTGAGCGCACGGCCACCATCAATCGAATTCACGGCATTCTTCTGGAATTCGGCATCACTCTGCCAACATCCAAAGCTGTATTGAATCGCATATCCGATGCCTTGGGCGCCAATGAGTTGCCATCTCGACTGGCCGAGCTGCTGCACCGATTGCACGAACACTACCGATATCTGGATCAGCAGGTCCATGACATCGACAAGGATCTGAAGTTGCAGTTACGCGAGGACGAAAATGCGGCCCGGCTACTGTCGATTCCCGGGATCGGTGTCGTCACGGCAAGTCTTCTCGCGTCCGAGATCGGGAACGTTAGTCAGTATGAAGGCGGGCGCAACTTTGCCGCGTCGATCGGCCTAGTTCCCAAGCAACACAGCACCGGAGGCCGCAACGTTTTGTATGGAATCAGCAAGCGAGGTGACAAGCATCTGCGTCACCTGTTGGTCCAATGTGCGCGAGCCGTCATCCAGCGAGTGGCGCTGCGAACCGATGGGCTTGGCGAGTGGATTCGATCGATGCTCACACGACGCCATTCGAACGTGGTGGCGTGCGCGGTCGCCAACAAGCTCGCTCGAATCGCTTGGGCTGTACTGACCAAGCACGCCGCGTACGATCCATCGCTCGGGTGTCGTGCTTGAAATTTTGTCCCACCAGGTTTTGCGACTGCGGTAACTCTGATGATCCAACGGCACAGCGACCGGACGAAGAACCTGACAAGTTGTACAGCTCCCAGCAGCTGCCGACATTTTGAGGATCGACCGGTGCGGTTTTCATCGTGGAACGAGGCGTAACCTCAGATTCCGGATAGATTTGCGCAAGCCAAAAACGTCAGAACCAGGGGTTGCAAAATTCGGGCTGGCCATAGATTACAACTTTGCTCTTACACACAATGTCAAAGCCAGATTCAAATGTCCGGTCCGGACATTACTTATATGGTCGCCTCCCATTTGCAAGGCAATTTTGATCGTGGCGAGGAGGGTGGTTGCGGACTTATATCCGGACTC
>NZ_LOSX01000096.1:0-49341 GCF_001521985.1 Burkholderia sp. RF4-BP95
CGCTTCGGCGACAACCTGCCGAAGACGCGCTCGGGCAAGATCATGCGGCGCCTGTTGCGCTCGCTCGCCAAGGGCGAGGCGATCACGCAGGACACGTCCACGCTCGAGAACCCGGCGATCCTCGAGCAGCTCGGCCAGCCACTCTGAACGACGGGGCCGGCATCGGCCGGCCCTACCCAACCTCTTCGACGCACGCGCGTTCGGGCGCCCATCCCCGCCATGAACGCGTCGCATGCGGCCAACACCCGGCCGCGCACGTGCGTTCCGCCGCGCCCCATCCTGCGTATGCGGCCCGCGCACCGGACACCGCTTCGGATGTCCGGCGCATTCCCCGTTCGATGCATCGACGTACAACAACACTGGAGACACCCAATGAAAAGCAGAATCGTGATCGGTTGCGCCGCGCTGGCGGGCGCGATGATCGGCAGCAACGCCTTCGCGCAGAGCAGCGTGACGCTGTACGGCAACCTCGACGCCGCGTTGCTGTATACGAGCAAGACGCTCGACGCCGCCACCGGCGCGAACGCCGGCCATCAGTTCGCGATGACCGACACCGGCATGACGCCGACGACGTTCGGGATGACCGGCACCGAGGATCTCGGCGGCGGCCTCAAGGCGAAATTCCAGCTCGAAAGCGGCTTTGCCGTCACCAATGGCGCGTTCGCCCATTCGAACGGCAACTTCTTCGGCCGCCAGGCGTGGGTCGGGCTCGATGGCGGCTTCGGCACGGTCAAGGCCGGCGTGCAGTACTCGCCGTTCCTGCTCGCGATCTTCGATTCGGATCCGCGCAGCTTCTCGCACTTCGGCAGCGGGCTGATCAACTACGTCGACAACGTGCTGGTGACGGGCCTGTTCAACCCGAACGCCGTGTCGTACACCAGCCCGACGATCGCCGGCCTCACCGGCAGCGCGATGTTCGCGTTCGGCGGCAAGGCAGGCGACTTCCAGGCCGGCCGCCAGTATTCGGCGAGCCTCAAGTATGAACATGAGGGCTTCATGATCGACGCCGCGTTCTACGACGGCAACGACGGCACCAACCCGACGCCGACGCCGAGCACCGTCGCGTTCGTCGGGCGCACGATCGGCGCCGCGTACCGCTTCGGCCCGGTCACCGCGAAGGCATCGTTCACGAGTTACAAGGTCGGCGGATCGTTCAGCAACAACGTGTATGGCGGCGGCCTCGATTACCAGGTCACGCCCGCCGTCGACCTGAACGGCGGCGTCTGGTTCACCAGCGATCGCAACGACACCGCCAATCACTCGCTGCTCGCAGCCGTCGGCACGACCTACAGCCTGTCGAAGGCAACCGCGCTGTACGCGCAGGTCGCGATGGTCAACAACCACGGTGCGATGAACACCGGGCTCGGGATCAACAACGCGCTTTACGCGGTCACCGGCACGACCGTCGGCGCGAACGTCGGGATCCGCCATATGTTCTGATGCGCAAGCGGCGGTTCAAGTGTCGAATCGCCGCCGCCGTGCATTCGCAGTTCATCGGCATCGTGTCGGTGCTCGCGCTGCGCGAAACCGCACGTCGGCCGCTGCCCGGCTCCGCGCCGTGTGTCGCAAGCCGCGCGGAAGCGCAGGACCTGATTCGCCGCGGCGTTGACGAGGAGCGCGTGCGCGACCGCAAGTTCACGCCGGTCGGCGAACGCGCGTAATCCACTAATGCAGTAACGCAAGTCGTTGCGACGCCGCGCGGCGCTCAGCCCGCCGCGAGCTGCTGTTCGTCGAACCAGTCGAGCAGCGTCCTCGTGACGAACGCGGGATTCTCCAGGTTCGAGATGTGACCTGCGTCCGGCACCAGCGCATGGCGGCAACCGATCACGCTCGCCATCTTCACCGTCTCCGACGGCGGACGCGCCATATCGCCCGCACCGCACATCAGCAGCGTGCGCTCGGCATCCAGTTCGGCGAGTGCGGCCAGCGTATCCGGCCGCCCGAAGATCAGCCGACCGAGCGGGACGATCGACTGCCGCAGCCGATCGGTCGGCAGGTTCGCGAGCGCGGCGCGAAACGCGGTCGGCACCGGGTCGGCGAGGTTCACGTCCGGCCGGAAGAACAGCGGCACGATCGCATCGAGCAGCGGCGGCGCGATGCAGCCAGCAGCGGCGATCGCATCGAGCATCCCGAAGTAACGCAGCCGCGTCGCGTCGGGTTCGGCCTCCAGCGATGCATCCATCAGCACGAGCGAGCGCACGCGCTGCGGTTCGCGCAACGCGAGCCGCGCGCCCCACATCCCGCCGACGCTCAGCCCCACGACCGCACACTGCTCGATCTCCAGCGCATCAAGCAACGCGCTCGCGTGTGCGGCGAGGTCGTCGAGCGTCTGGGTGCCGTCGGGCAGCGGGCCAGACGCGCCATGCCCCCACAGGTCCGGCACGATCACGCGATAGCGGCTCGATAGCGCGTCGATCTGCGGCGCCCACATCGCCGAATCCCACAGGTAGCTGTGTCCGAGCAGCACCGGAAAGCCGGTGCCGTGATCCTGGTAATGCAGGGTGCTGCCATGAACGATGTGTGCGGGCATGTCGTCTCCGGATGTCAATGCGATCGGCGGCGGCCCGGAATCGGGCACCGCGAACGCGAAGCGCCGAATCATCGCACAGGTTGCTGCATTGCGTATGACTGCCGTCGCGCACTTCCGCCGTGCGACCGGGACGACGCCGAACGCCGGAATGCCGGAATGCCGCGGCTGTCGCCGTTCGAGACACACGCTTACGTCGCCGCATGCGCGAGCGATGTGGCCCGCGCAAATGCGGCGGCCGCGCAGACGCGCCATGCATGTCTTCATGCTCTTGTGACTTCGCCGTGCGTGAAGCAACCGTTAACGTGACCGCGGCGCCGGACAACCTCGGTCATCCGGCGCCGCGGCGCGCGAAACGCGCGATCAGAACACCGCGTGCCCGCTGATGAGGCTCGGCAGCCAGGTGGAGAAGAACGGCATGTACGTGACGATGTTGATCGCACTGAAGATCGCGAGGTAATACGGCCACGCCATCTTCGTCGTCTCGCCGATCGACACGTTGCCGATCGCGCAGCCGACGAACTGCACCGAGCCGATCGGCGGATGAACGAGGCCGAGCGAGCAATTCAGCAGCAACATGATGCCGAACTGCACCGGCCCGACGCCGCACGCCATCGCGATCGGCAGGAACAGCGGCGTCGTGATCAGGATGTGCGCGGCCATGTCGACGAACGTGCCGAGGAACACCTGGATGATGTTGATGTACAGCAGCATCAGCCAGGGCGCTGCGGTCGACTGCTTCAGCAGCCCTTCGATCGCATCCGGAATCTCCAGGTACGACATCTGGAAGCGCAGCATGTTGGACACGGCGATCAGCAGCAGCACGACGCCCGTCGTGCGCGCCGCATGCGACAGCGCGCGGCGCAGTTTCTCGACGGTCAGCGTGCGGTATACGATCGCGGTCAGCACGAGCGAATACACGACGGCGATCGCGGCCGCTTCGGTCGCGGTGGCGATCCCCTTCGCGACGCACACGAGGATGATCGCGATCACCATCAGGCCCGGCACCGCGCCGACGAAGCTGCGCAGCACCGCATACCAGCCCGGGAACGCCGGCAGCGCGGACGATCCGTCTTCACGGCGCGGATAGCCGTGACGCACGGCCTGCCAGTACGCGGCGGCGAGCACGAAGCCCATCACCCACAGCACCGGCAGGAGGCCGGAGAACAGCAGGTCGCCGATCGACACGCCGCTCACCTGCTGGCCGTGCAACATCCCCGTGATCCCCTGCGCGGCAAACGCGTAGATGATCATGTTGGTCGACGTCGGCATCAACGCGCCGGCGAGCGATGCGTGGGTCGTCACGTTGACCGCGTAGGCCGCGCTGTAGCCTTCGCGCTTCATCAGCGGAATCACCACGCCGCCCATCGCGGACGTATCGGCGGTCGGCGAGCCCGACACGCCGCCGAACAGCGTGCACGCGACGACGTTGGCCATCCCGAGGCCGCCGCGGAAGTGGCCGACGGTCGCCTGCGCGAAACGCAGGATCCGGTCCGCGATGCCGCCGTGCAGCATCAGCTCGCCGGAGAAGATGAAGAACGGCACCGCGAGGAACGAGAATGCGTTCATTCCCGAGATCATCGACTGCATCGCGGTCGCGATCGGCAGCCCTTCGACCATATAGGTCAGCACGCAGGCGATTCCGAGCGCGAACGAAACGGGCACGCCGAGCACGAGGAAAATCAGAAAACTGACGGACAGGATCGCGAGTTCCATGACGTTATTGGCCCGACGAAGAACGACGAAGCGCGAGCAGGTGCTCGAGCGAGAAGAGGATGATGGCGATCGCCGCGGGAATCGTGATCAGGTAGCGCACGCCCTCGGGCAGCCCGATGATCGGGATGCGGTCGCCCATCGTCTCGGCGGCCATGCTGCCGCAGCCGACCATGATCGCGATCGCGAACGCGATCAGGCTCAGGTGCTGGATCGCGATCACCACGGTGCGCGCGCCCGGCGACAGGCGCCGCACGAGCGAGTCGAGGCCGATGTGGCCGCCGTCGCGCACCTTCATCGCGGCGCCGAACATCGCGATCACGATCACCAGCAGCAGCGCGATCGGCTCGACGAAATCGGGCGCGTTCTCGAATACGTAACGCATCACGACCGCGTAGAACACCAGCACCGTGAGCGCCGCGAGACACAGCGACGCGACCACGGCCAGCGCGCGGAACAGCAGGTCGTTCACGCAACGCAGGCGCGGCGCGGCCGTGCGCGGCCGGCATGGTGCCGCACCGTCCGCGGCGGCCGCATCCGGCGCGCCCACGGCCGCCGCGCCGTTCAGGGAAGTGCGACGGGTCACTTGGTTGCCTCGATCTCGTCCACGATCTGCTTCATCTGCGGCGTCTTCTCGTACTTCGCCCACAGCGGCTGCATCGCCTTCACGAACGCCGCACGATCGACCTGCGCGGCCGGCAGGATCTTCGCGCCGCCCTTCGTCACCGTCTGCTGCGCCGATGCCTCGCGCGCGGTCCACAGCTTCTGGTAATACGGCACCGAATCGGCCGCGGCCTTCCTGATCGCGGCCTGTTCCTGCGGCGACAGCGTGTCCCAGATCTTCTTCGAGAACACCAGCACTTCCGGCGTCATCGCGTGCTGCGTCTCCGAGTAGTCGGGCGCTACTTCGAAGTGCTTGGTTTCCTCGTACGACGGCAGGTTGTTTTCCGCCGCGTCGACGAGGCCCGTCTTCAGGCCCGTGTAGACCTCGGCGAACGGCATCGGCGTCGGCGTGCCGCCCATCGCCCGGATCTCGTCGACCATCAGGTCCGATGGTTGCACGCGCACCTTCAGCCCCTTCATGTCGGCGGGCGTGCGCACCGGGCGCTTCGCGTAGATCGAGCGCGCGCCGCTCTCGTAGAACGTCAGCGCGATCATCCCCTTCGCCGCGAACGCGTCGAGAATCTTCTGGCCGGCCGGGCCGTACATCGCCTTGCGGAAATGGTCGACGTCGCGGAACAGGAACGGGAACGACGGAATCAGCGATTCCGGCACGATCTCGTTGAACGACGCGCCGTTCACGCGCGCCATGTCGATCGCGCCGATCCGCACCTGGTCGACCGTGTCCTTCTCGGAGCCGAGCGCGCTGTTGCCGAACACCTTGATCGAGTCCTTGCCGCCCGTCAGCTTCGACAGCTCGTCGCCCATGTACTTGACCGCCATGTTGGTCGGGAAGCTGTCGCCGTGCACGTCCGCCGAGCGGAACACGCGGGCCTGCGCGGACACCGCGAAGCCAGCCATCAGCGCGACGGCCAGTGCGTTACGGGAGCGGGTGAATCGGTGCTTCATCGTCAGTCTCCTTGCTGGTTGCTCGTTATTTGGCGGCGATCCGGGCGGCATCCGCATGCATCGACGTACGGCCCGTCGAGGAATCGCAGTCATACGTTGTATGATGTGTCGGAGCGAATGTACGGCGGTTAATCGTTTTACTCACTTGGTGCATACCCTATAACTGGCACAGGCAAGGGATTGCGGCGGGATATGGGAAGAAGTCGTCCCTATTCGGGTAACTTTTAGCGAAACGTTTTCCGGAAATGGGTCCGCATCTGGATCGGCACGACGTTGCATCGCTTTCCCGAGACCGAACGCCGGTATTCGCTTCTATTTTGCAAGTTGTAGGATGACCGACCACACGACAATCGCTGCCACGCGATATCAGGCCTCGACGATCAACCGGATGCGAACCTCACGCTTCGCAACGTGGCTCGATGTGGGCGCCGTCGTTGTAATGACGATACGATGACGACTTCCGGCATACGGACCGGCGTCCACACGCATGCAGTCGCCGCGGGCACGCGCGATGCGTCCTCGCGGCGACATCGAAAATGCGAAAGGAGGTATGCGATGCAGACGACCAGAATGTCGGCAGGGCCGAATCAGGACACACCGCTGAATCCGGGCGACGAAGGGCCGCCCGATGCGCCGGGCGTGGGCGAGGACTTGTGCGGCGTGTGCCGCGGCACGGGCATGGTCGAAGGACAGCCGTGCACGGTGTGCGGCGGAACGGGCAAGGTGCTGCAGGGTATCGGCGGCGGGTAGGCGAACGTCACGCGCACGCGATCGCGCCTCGATGCCGGAATCCGCTGCAACGCGGTGTTCGCAGCGTCCCGGCCGGACGCGCGCTCAACGACCGAGGCGTCGATCACGCAGAAACGCGTTCAGCTCGCCGCCCGCATGCTCGATATGCCGCTTGAGAAGCGATGCCGCCGCGCGCGCATCGCCCTTGCGGCACAACGCGACCAGTTCGGCGTGTTCGGATTCGGCCACGTCGCGCGCGGCCTCGGACAGCGACAACTGCACGCGCGTGTAGCGGTCGGTCTGCTGCAGCAGCGACGCGACGATCGCCGCCGTCTTCGGCTGGTCGGCGCGCGACAGCAGCAGATGATGCAGTTCGGTGTTCAGTTCGCCCCAGCGCCCGGACTGGCTCGCATGCAGCACCTCGCTGTATTCCTCGAGGATCGCATCCAGCCGCGCGAAATCGTCGGTGGTCAGCTTCGGAATCGACTTCTTCAGCAGCACGGGTTCCAGCAGCGCGCGCAGTTCGAACAGTTCGGTGATGTCTTCCGGGGACAGTTCCGAGACGATCGCCCCCTTGTGGGGCAGGATCTTGACGAGCCCCTCGCTCTCGAGCTGCACGAGCGCTTCGCGCAACGGGATCCGGCTGATGCCGAGCTCGGTCGCCAGCGCATCCTGGCGAAGCTGATAGCCGTCGACATACTCCCCTGTCAGGATACGGCGGCGCAATTCGTTCGCTGCGGCTTCGGCGCGCGTGGCGTAGACAAGAGCAGGGCGTTTCTCGTTCATGTTCGGGCTGGGGAAGGCGGTCAGGCAGGGTGCCGGCGCGGCGGCGGATATTGCATATTTTCTACAATATTAGCAGAGCGCCCGTGTCGTCGAACCGCCCCCGCATGGGCTTCACGCTGTCGCGCCCTTCGTTCGGCCGCCTGCGGATGTCGTATGCCGCCCCACTGCGCCCGGCACGACTCGAGACCACAATGGCAAGCGACGATCAGAGATCTCCGCGCACTTCACCGGTTCCCAGCGCGCTCCGCTGCCGATTGACTTCCGCCCACAGCTCATCGCTGTCGTCATCGCGCAGCAGGACCATGCAGTCCAGTTGATCGTCGGTCACGCCGAAGTATTCCAGGATTTCCCGGCGAACCGCATCGACGAACTCCGCGTATTCCGGGGTGGCCTGGGCCTGCGCGTGCAGCGCATCGTATGCTGCATCGTCCGCCCCGCCGCCGTGCTCGTCGATATAGCGCGAGATCCACTGGTCTCGCTCGCGGTCGTAATCGGCCTCGGCGCGCATCGCTTGCACCGCCGTGTAGAAATCCAATTGGGCAAACGCGGCGATCGCCGCCGTTGTCGCCTCGTCGAACGTGGTCGTCATTCCATCTCTCATGTTGGTCACGGCACATGATCGCATGAGTCGCACCCGGACAGGTGCCGCGAATTCGGACGATGCAACGCGCCGCCTGACGCCGATGTTTGGCCCGTGCGCCTTCGCACCTGTTCAACGGCCGTATTGCCGTCTCGGGCCTCTCAACTCATCGTCGTCGACGGGAATTTTAGTGGTGCGCATTCAACCCAATTAGCCATCGATTCATGAAGCAGTCGATCGAAGAACCTCCCCCGAAGACGGCACCGATCGCGCTCGAGTTCCGCGTTCGCAAAACCGGTCGCCCACCAGGACTCACTGGCGCAGCCCGAACATGCCGTGCCACAGAGCGCGGAAAAAGTCCGTATGCGCGTGTTCGTCACGCCTTCGCGCGTCGCTCTCTGACGCTTGCGCCGATGCCGCCTGCGTCGCCCTCTCGTCGCATTGCGGCATCTGCTCATCATGCTGTCCGTCCCGCGATGCGCCCGGCTGGCGCGACGCATGCAGCTCGACCACGCTGTCGGCAATGCGCTCGGCGAGTTGAACATCGCAATCGCGGCCGAGCAGAACACCGAACACGACGTCGCGGTTGTGCCCTTGCTCGGCGAAGCGCATCGCCCATGCCACGAATCGCGCATATTCCGCTTCGCGCTCCGCCTTCAAGCGCTCCTCTTCTTCGCGAAGCCGTGCGTGACGGAGCATTTCCTCTGCGTAAACGGTGTCGTAGACGCGGCGCAGCTCCGGATTCGAGAGAATCGCGTATGCCTCCTTGATCTCCTGAAATCGCGCATGCGCGTCCGCTTCGCACCCGACGTTGCGGTCGGGATGCGCTTTCATCGCTGCCTTTCGGTAGCCGCGCTTGATTTCCTCGTCGGTGGCGTTCTCGCGCACACCGAGCAATTCATACATTGTCGTCATCGTGCGTCGGGATGAAAGTCGGATCGCGTTGATCGTAGCATGTCGCCGCAACGCCAATTTGTCGGGTTGAGAATTCACCAGATGCTGAACATCCTGAGTGCCGGTCGGGAGCACTTTGGCGGATGACGAAATCCGAATCACTCACATCGGAACGTCCGTTTGCCAACCGGAGCGGTCGATCGAGTATCCGAATGTGCATGCAGGCCGACGGCGCTTCCTGGCCCGCAAACGTCACCGTCATATAGAATGATGCGCTTTGCCCGCACGCCTATGTGGTTCAAGAATCTTCAGCTTCATCGTCTTCCGGCACCGTGGGCCGTTACCCCCGATCAGATGGAAGCATGGTTGGCGCCTCACGCGTTTCAGCCGGGCACCAGCGTCGAAATGCAGCGCGTCGGATGGGCGTCGCCGCGTGACGACGGCGCGCTCGTGTATTCGATCAACCGGCAGATGCTGCTGACGTTTCGTGCCGAAAAGAAGCTGCTTCCGGCCTCGGTCGTCAATCAGGTGACCAAGGCACGCGCGCTTGAAGTCGAGGAGCAGCAGGGCTTCAAGGTCGGACGAAAACAACTGCGCGAACTCAAGGAGCAGGTCACCGACGAACTGCTGCCGCGCGCGTTCACCATTCGCCGCGATACCCGCGTGTGGATCGATACGGTGAACGGCTGGCTCGTCATCGATGCGGCTGCACAGGCGCTTGCCGACGACGTCCGCGGCCTGCTCGTCAAATCGATCGATCAATTGCCGCTCGCCAGCGTTCAGGTGGCGCTTTCGCCGGTCGCCGCGATGACGGATTGGCTGCTGTCCGGCGACGCGCCGGGCGGATTCACCGTGGACCAGGATGCCGAGTTGCGCTCGAGCGGCGAAGGCGGCGCCACGGTGCGATACGTCGGCCACGCGCTGGAAGCGAACGACATGCGCCGGCACATCGAGGCCGGCAAACAATGCATGCGCCTCGCGATGACCTGGGATGACCGGATCTCCTTCGTGCTGACACCGTCGCTGACGATCAAGCGTGTCACGCCGCTCGACGTGATCAAGGAAGCGACGGATCCCACCGCGCAAAACGACGACGAACGCTTCGACTCGGACGTCACGCTGATGACGGGCGAATTGGGGCGGATGTTGACCGATCTTGTCGATATCCTGGGCGGCGATCGAGACGACGCGATTCATCAGGCGGCAGCAGCCTGAATCCCGTCGGCTGTCGATAATCATCGCCCCGCGGCGGCGATGTTTTGCCCTGACGCGACATGTCGAGCAGGACCGTCGCCGCGCCGGCGCGGGTCGCGGCTGCACGCTCGCGATCCATAGGAAACCAGAGCAATTCCTGAAAGCGGCCGCGATCGTCAAGGGCTCCAGGCAATTCGTAGAAGGCCACCGACCGTCTTCCCCGCCCTCCCCCGGGAATCCGCGATGAACCGAAAAAAAGCCACCCTCGCGGGTGGCTTCGGTGCGTTCAAGCAGGCTTCGGCCGCATACGTCACGCGTGGGTCCGTCGGCTTGCCTCGGCGTCGACGTCGCGCAGCGACTTGCCGCGCGTTTCCTTCGCGAGGCCCACGCATACGATCGAGATCGCCGCCGCCGCGACCAGATACAACGCGATCGGCGTCGACGAACGATAACGCTCGAGCAACGACAGCCCGATCAACGGCGCGAGCGAGCCCGCCATCAGCGGCGCGACCTGATAGCACAGCGACAGCGCGGTATAGCGCACGTTGGTCGGGAACATCTCGGTCATCAGCGCCGAATACGGCGAGTAGGTCATCGATTCGATGAACAGGCCGAGCACGATCGCGGCCATGATGATCCAGTCGTTGCCGGTGTCCATCATCGGGAACGCGACGAAGCCCCAGCCCGCGGTCAGCACCGCGCCGGTCAGGTACACGGGCTTGCGGCCGACGAGGTCCGACATCAGCCCCATCAGCGGAATGAAGAAGAAATGGATCGCGTTGGCGGCGAACATCAGCTTCAGGATCCGCGTGGTATCGAAGCCGACGACCAGCTTCAGATACGTCAGCGAAAACGTGACGACCATGTAGTACAGGATGTTTTCGGCGAAACGCGCGCCGATACCGATCAGCACCTGCCGCCAGTGGTACTTCAGCACGTGCCCCACGCCGAGCTGCTTTTCCTGCTTCTGCGCGCGGCGCGCCTGCGCTTCCTTGAAAATCGGCGCATCGTCGACCTTGCGGCGAATCCAGAAACCGATCAGCACGACCACCGCCGAGAACCAGAACGCCGCGCGCCAGCCCCACGCCAGGAAGTCGGCCTCGGACAGCGAGCTCGACAGCACCAGCAGGATGATCGTCGCGACCAGGTTGCCGGCCGGCACGCCGGCCTGCGGCCAGCTGGCCCAGTAGCCGCGGCGGTTGTCCGGGCTGTGCTCGCTGACCAGCAGGATCGCACCGCCCCACTCGCCGCCGAACGCAAAGCCCTGAATCAGGCGCAGCGACACCAGCAACACCGGCGCCCAGTAGCCGATTGCATCGAAGGTCGGCAGGCAGCCCATCAGGAACGTCGTGATGCCGACCACGATCAGGCTGACCTGCAGCAGGTATTTGCGGCCGAACTTGTCGCCGTAATAGCCGAACACCAGCCCGCCGATCGGGCGCGCGGCGAATCCCACCGCGTACAGCGCGAACGCCGCGAGCAGGCCGTCGATCGGGTTGCCCGTCTTCTTGAAGAAATGCGTGCCGAACACCAGCGCCGACGCCGTTCCATACAGGAAGAACTCGTACCACTCCGCCACCGACCCGACCATCGACGCCGCGACGACCCGCTTCAATTCCCGTTTCGATGCCGTGTCCTGCACGGCCGCCACACCACCAGGCGAGACTGCCTCGCCGACCTGACTTGTCATCTCCGTATCTCCTCTCGTTGTCTTCCATTTCCCTTGACGGGCCGGTTCGCGGGTAAGCGCGCCGAAAGATTTTATACAATATTCAATACACAATCCAAGCAATCTCAAAAATGCATTCGGCGGAAATGCGACACGTCGGCGTGCCACCGTCGATCGCTTCGAAAGTCATCGGAGGGAGCGGATTTCGGTCAGATAAAAGCGCGACGAGAACAGGCTAACGCAACGCTGGTCCGGCTTTGTGGACCATCGTGCGGCGCCAGGACCAGCATCGCGCCTACTTCGCCGGAATCGCCCGCCATCCTCGCCGGAGGCCGGCGCGCCGGGGTTCGCCGCCCGCCCCGCTGCCCCGGAACGATGGTCTTCGTCATGCCCTTTTTATTTTATATTGTATAAAATATGCGAACTGACTAGAATGCACTCGTCGATGACTGACTCTCGGGCGAAACCGGAGGCAACGTTTCGGCACCGAGGCAAACAAGAGGTGGCCAGCCGCCGTCCGGATCACGTGAAGCATCGACGAGACGGCGAGCGCGCGTACCGCCCACGTTGCCAGCAATGGCAGTTGACCCTATCTGAATGTGAGGAAACGAGATGAGCGACAACATTTTTACCGGCACCATTCCGGCCCTGATGACGCCGTGCACCGCTGACCGTCAGCCGGACTTCGACGCGCTGGTGAAGAAGGGCAAGGAACTGGTGGCACTCGGCATGCGCGCTGTGGTGTACTGCGGCTCGATGGGCGACTGGCCGCTGCTGACCGAAACGCAGCGCCAGGAAGGCGTCGCGCGCCTGGTCGAAGCCGGCGTCCCGACGATCGTCGGCACCGGCGCGGTGAACTCGAAGGAAGCCGTGTCGCACGCCGCGCATGCCGCGAAGGTCGGCGCGCACGGCCTGATGGTGATCCCGCGCGTGCTGTCGCGCGGCGCATCGCCGGCCGCGCAGAAGGCACACTTCGCCGCGATCCTGAACGCCGCGCCGAACCTGCCGGCCGTGATCTACAACAGCCCGTACTACGGCTTCGCGACCCGTGCCGACCTGTTCTTCGAACTGCGTCGCCAGCACCCGAACCTGATCGGCTTCAAGGAATTCGGCGGTGCCGCCGACATGCGTTACGCAGCCGAGAACATCACGTCGCAGGACGACAGCGTGACGCTGATGGCCGGCGTCGACACGCAAGTCTTCCACGGCTTCGTGAACTGCGGCGCCGCGGGCGCGATCACCGGCATCGGCAACGCGCTGCCGCGCGAAGTGCTGCAACTCGTCGACCTGTGCAAGAAGGCCGCGCAAGGCGATGCGGTGGCACGCGTACGTGCGAAGGAACTGGAAGCGGCGCTGGCCGTGCTGTCGTCGTTCGACGAAGGCTGCGACCTGGTTCTGTTCTACAAGCACCTGATGGTGCTGAACGGCGACAAGGAATACACGCTGCACTTCAACGAAACCGACGCACTGAGCGACGCGCAACGCAACTACGCGGAAGCGCAGTACACGCTGTTCCGCAACTGGTACGCGAACTGGTCGAAGAGCATCGCGTAAGCGCGCTCGCACGATGCAGTGCGGTACGCGGCCGTGACACGGCTGCGTGATCGAGAAGAAAAGCCACGGAGCCCTCCGTGGCTTTTCTTGTTCATGCCCCGCCCCGAAGCAACGCGCCCGCGCGTGCTCGGCGTCCCCCCGCCGCATCAGTGTTGCTGCACGGCGGCGCCACTCGCGCGCTCCTGTTCCGTGATTTCCGCGTGGCAACGGCCGATCGCATGCAACGCACCGGCCACGCCGCCGATCCGTCCGATGCCGAGCATCCAGGCCACGCCCGTCGCGCGCACGCTCTGTGCCAGAACACCGCCGATCGGTGCAACGATTTGGTTCATATCATCGGATCATTGCCGCGCAGCCGTCGAAACGTCGCCGCCGTGCCGCGTCGGTTGCATCCGCAACTCGATCCTCCGTCGACGATCGTAGATGCTCCGCTTCGCGGCGGCATCCCCAATATTGAGGATATCTGCTGGAATCGATCGCACCGCATCCGTGCGATGCGACGCCCGCGGCAATCAGGAAATGGGGATGTCCGAGGCACGCTCACGCGTGCGGAAATGGCCGTCACGACCGACATCGACAGCGGCATGCACGGCGTGCGGATCAGCACCGTGCGCAGCGAGATCAAGGCGACCCTCGCAAGAACGCGTGTGAGAAGGCGCGCCGGTCCCGGCGCGCTGTAAGGCGACCGAACCCGCTCAGCCGCGCCGGCCGCGCAAGCCCTTGCTCTTGCCCGCCGGCGGTTCGCCCGCACTCATCCGGTCCAGTTGCCGAACGATCTCCGCGCGCAACTCGGCCGAAATCTCCACGCTGTCGAGCAGCTCGGAAATCCACAGCCCGTCGGCCGCGAGCCGGCAGATCATCAGCGTCGCCGCCTGCTCGAGCGGAACCGGGTCCGGGCGCGTCCATTCGCGCATCGGCACCGACCAGCGTGCGCGTGTCTCCTGCTCGGTGATCATCGATGCGACCAGCACGCGCAGCACGTCGGTGCTCGCGGCCGGCTGCGCGGTGTCGAGCACCGCATGCAGATACGCGCGCGCCGCCGCGCCATTGTCATGTGCATCGGCCGCCCGGTGCGCGGCCATCTGCGATGCGAAGCGCTCGGTCGCCTGCCCGAACAGCGCATCGAGCAAGCCTTGCTTGTTCGCGAAGTGATACTGCAGCGCGCCTTTCGTCACGCCCGCGCGTTCGGCGACCGCGTCGAGCGTCAACGCGGCCACGCCCTGATGTGTCGCGATCTCGGACGCGGCTTCCAGCAGTTGCGCGCGCACCTGCTCCGGCGCTTTTTTTCGCCGCACGCCGGCGGCGGGCGCGGCTTCATGTGCTTCCGGTGCGCCTGCCGGCCCTGCCGTGTCGATAGGCGTGGAAATGTCGCGCGAAGCGGATTCTGGGCGTTTTTTCATGGGGGCGATGTTAGCACTCGCGGTCTCGATATAAACATTCCGTCTGGATGGTATGATCCGCCGCATGAACAAACCCGCCCCCTCCCACTGGTCCGCGCTCGACGCCGCGATCGCCCGCGGACGCGACGCGCTGATGCGTCTTCAGCAGCCTGACGGCAGCTGGTGTTTCGAACTCGAGTCCGACGCGACGATCACCGCGGAATACATCCTGATGATGCATTTCATGGACAAGATCGACGACGCGCGCCAGGCGCAGATGGCGCGCTACCTGCGCGCGATCCAGCGGCTCGACACGCACGGCGGGTGGGACCTGTACGTCGACGGCGATCCGGATGTGTCGTGCAGCGTGAAAGCGTACTTCGCGCTGAAGGCCGCCGGCGACAGCGAGCATGCGTCGCACATGGTCCGCGCGCGCGACGCGATCCTGAAGCTCGGCGGCGCCGCACGCTCGAACGTGTTCACGCGCATCCTGCTCGCGACGTTCGGCCAGGTGCCGTGGCGTGCGGCGCCGTTCATGCCGATCGAATTCGTGCTGTTTCCGAAGTGGGTGCCGATCTCGATGTACAAGGTCGCGTACTGGGCGCGCACGACGATGGTGCCGTTGCTCGTGCTGTGCTCGCTGAAGGCGCGTGCGCGCAACCCGCGCAACATCGCGATTCCCGAGCTGTTCGTCACGCCGCCCGACCAGGAACGCCAGTACTTCCCGCCCGCGCGCGGGATGCGCCGCGCGTTCCTCGCGCTCGACCGCGTGGTGCGCCACGTCGAGCCGCTGCTGCCGAAACGCCTGCGGCAGCGCGCGATCCGGCATGCGGAAGCATGGTGCGCGGAGCGCATGAACGGCGAGGACGGCCTCGGCGGAATCTTTCCGCCGATCGTGTACAGCTATCAGATGATGGACGTACTTGGCTATCCTGACGATCATCCGTTGCGCCGCGACTGCGAGAACGCACTCGAGAAGCTGCTGGTCACGCGGCCCGACGGCAGCGTCTACTGCCAGCCGTGCCTGTCGCCGGTATGGGACACCGCGTGGAGCACGATGGCGCTCGAACAGGCACGCGGCGTGGCCGCGCCGGAAGCCGGCGCACCCGCGAGTGAACTGGATGAACTCGACGCGCGCATCACGCGCGCGTACGACTGGCTCGCCGAGCGCCAGGTGAACGACCTGCGCGGCGACTGGGTCGAGAACGCGCCCGCCGACACGCAACCGGGCGGTTGGGCGTTCCAGTACGCGAACCCGTACTACCCTGACATCGACGACACCGCGGTCGTCACCGCGATGCTCGACCGTCGCGGCCGCACGCATCGCAACGCGGACGGGTCGCACCCGTATGCGGCGCGCGTCGCACGCGCGCTCGACTGGATGCGTGGCCTGCAATCGCGCAACGGCGGCTTCGCGGCCTTCGACGCCGATTGCGACCGCATGTACCTGAATGCGATCCCGTTCGCCGATCACGGCGCGCTGCTCGATCCGCCGACCGAGGACGTGTCGGGCCGCGTGCTGCTGTGCTTCGGCGTCACGAAGCGCGCGGACGACCGCGCGTCGCTCGCGCGCGCGATCGACTACGTGAAGCGCACGCAGCAACCCGACGGCAGCTGGTGGGGCCGCTGGGGCACGAACTACATCTACGGCACGTGGAGCGTGCTGGCCGGGCTGGCGCTCGCGGGCGAGGACCCGTCGCAACCGTACATCGCCCGTGCGCTCGCATGGCTGCGCGCGCGACAGCACGCGGACGGCGGCTGGGGCGAAACGAACGACAGCTACATCGACCCGGCGCTCGCCGGCACCAACGCGGGCGAAAGCGCGTCGAACTTCACCGCGTGGGCGCTGCTCGCGCAGATGGCGTTCGGCGATTGCGAATCCGACTCGGTGAAACGCGGCATCGCGTATCTGCAATCGGTGCAGCAGGACGACGGCTTCTGGTGGCACCGATCGCACAATGCGCCGGGCTTTCCGCGCATCTTTTACCTGAAGTATCACGGTTACACCGCGTACTTCCCGCTGTGGGCGCTCGCGCGCTATCGGCGTCTGGCCGGTGCGTCTTCTTCCAGCGGGTCCGGCGTGGCGACCTCGCACACCACCGATACCGCGCTCGCCTGAGCATGTGCGTCATGCCCGAGCCCAGGCTCGGGCGGCAACGCGCCGGTGTGCGTCACGGCGTCCGGCGCGATCACGCTTTGATCCGCCACCCTTCCCGCTCGCTCGTCGCGCGGATCGCTCTCGGACACTGCACGCCGATCGTCGGCAATTCCACGCGGGCCGGCACGACGCAGGTTACGGCTTGCCCTGCAGCGACTCGACGATCCGGTACGCGGTCTTCACGCGATCCTCGATCGGGAAGCTGCGGTTCGCGAGCATCACGATCGCGATCCGCTTCGCGGGAACGAACGCGACATACGTGCTGAAGCCGTTGGTCGACCCCGTCTTGTTGATCCACGTGTCCGGGCGCGGCTTGAGCGGCGGCTCGATTTTGGTCACGGGTGTCGCGTTGTAGAGCATCGGCGGCGCATTCCCCGCGAGCAGCGTCGGCAACGCGACCGGATACGGATACTGTTCCCAGATCAGGTCCTGCGTGAACGGGCCCGCACGGAAATAGCCGGTATGCGTGCGTTCGAGCGCGCGCTGCAGCCGCGGCGACGTTTCGACGAGCCCCATGTTCGCCTGCACGAAGCGCAGCAGGTCGGCCGCCGTCGTCCTGACGCCGTACGCCGGCTGCCACAGCATGCCGCCCGTCATCCGGATCGGCTTGCCGTCCTGCGTATAACCCTGCGCATAGTCCGCCTGGCGCGCGGCGGGCACGTCGATGTAGGTATGCGTCATCCCGAGCGCGGGGAACAGCCGCTGTTCCATCAGCACCGCGAAGTCTTCGTGCATCGCCTTCGCGGTGAGAAAACCGAGCATCCCGATCGCGACGTTCGAATACGTACGACGCGTGCCCGGCGCATACGCAGGCCGCCATGCGTCGAGATAGCGCATCAGGTCCGCATCGTCGCGGATGCTGTCCGGCACCTGCAGCGGCATTCCGCCGGGTGTATGCGTGCCGAGATTGAGCAGCGTGACGACACCGAACGGCTTGCCCTGCAGCGCGGGAAGGTACTTGCCGGCCGGGTCCGTGAGCGACAGTTCGCCGCCTTCCTGTGCGTCGGCCGCGAGCGTCGCGGTCAGCGCCTTGCTGACGGAACCGATCTCGAACAGCGTATCGCCGGTCACCGGCTTGCCGGTTTGCGTCGACATCACGCCGTAGTCGAACACATAAGGCTTGCCGTCGGCGACGACGCCGATCGCCATGCCGGGAATGGCGAACTGCTTCATCAGCGGCGCGACGTGGCGCGTCACGGTGTCGTGAATTTCGTCCTGCGTGGCGGCGGCCGAGCGGCCGGCCATGGCGGCGGCGCACGCGGCGACGAACAGGGTCGCGGCGATGCGGATCGCGTTGAATCGCATGATTGCGGTTCCTTCTATTTTTGTGATGGTTGCGTGAACAACAGGTCCGGCCGCGCCGCGCGAGGACTGCGGCAGCCGGCCTGTCGAGCAGGACTATCCACCGCCGGCCGCTTGCCAACAATCGATGAAATTTTGCGCGAGCCTAAAGAAAAACTTATGCGGCGCGCGAACCGGCCATGCGGACGTCAGTCCGCCAACCGGTCGAGAAACGCCAGCATCGCGGCGTTGAAGCGCGCCGGCCGTTGCAGCGGCGCAAAGTGGCTCACGCCTGGCAGGATCGTGAGCGTCGCGCCCGGAATCGTGTGTGCGAGATACGCTGCATGGTCGGGGCGGATGAATTCGTCGTGCTCGCCCTGCACGATCGCGACCGGCACGGCGATCGCCGCGAGGTCGGCCGCGCTGTAATCCGGTTGCGTGCGCATCATTTCGCTGACGGCCGCGACGAACGCATCGAACTCGCCCGGCGTCGCGGACAACCGCGCGTAGTCCTTGCGGTGCCGCGCGAAGCAGCGGTCGATCAGCAGGCTCGGCACCATCTCCTTCGTGCCGCCCGGATCCATGTTGCACGCGAAGAAGAACACGCCCACCACTCGCTCCGGCGCGCGGGCAGCCAGCACGAGCGACACGCACGCACCGTCGCTCCAGCCGACGAAGCGCGCGCGCCCGATGTGCAGCGCATCGAGCACCGCGAGCACGTCGGAGGCCATGCGTTCGTAGGAATACGGGCGATCGTCGCGCGTGCTGCGGCCGTGGCCGCGGCTGTCGATCACGATCGCGCGGTAGCCGGCAGCGAGCAGCGCCGGCACCTGGTCGCCCCAGTTGCCGGCGTGGCCGAGACCGCCGTGCAGCAGCACGACCGGCGGCCCATCACCGAACGACGCGTGCCAGATGCGCGCGCCGTCGTGGTCCAGCCATCCTTCGGCGTCGGCCGACGGCAGCGGCGTGCCGCCTTGCGCGTCGAAACGGATGAGATCATCGTCGGTGAATTCCGCATTCATCGTTCTGCCATCCTTACGAGGGAGACGAGCTTGCGATTGTAATGCGCGGGGTGGCGTGCCGCGATGCGTCCGCGCTCTGCGCGACGGTGCGGCGCCGTGCCGTCAGGCCTGCGTCGACACCAGCCCGCCTGAGGTCGAACCGCCAGACTTCTGGATCGCCTGCGCTAGCTGCGCGATCGCCGTCGACAGCGCGGCGGAGATCGTGCTGGCTTCCGCGCTCAGCGTCTGCTGCTCGATCGCCGCGGCCGGATCGTTCTTCGCGCGCTGCGCGGCGGCCGCCATTTGCTGCTGCACTTGCGCGAGCTGTTTCTGCAAGCGCTCGATGAGTTGCTTCAGCTGTTTGACCGCGGGATCCTCGAACGAGGATCCCGACGCGCCCGGCGTCTGCCCCGCGCTGTCGGCCGGCGCCGCACTGCCCGTCGGCGACGACGCGGTGGACGTCGCCGTCGACGCGGCGCCGGTGGCCGTCTGACCGGCGGTGAGCGAAGTCTGCGCGGCGGAAGAAAGATCGATCTGCATCGTGTCGGTCCGTAATGAGTGTGCGACTCGGGTCGGTTGAACAAGGGATACCTTGCAACTCGTTTACGGCATTCGTCGGACAAAACTTTAGCTCCACCCTCCGAAGTGCTTTGAAACGGCACCTGCGCCGTGGCTGCCGTACGCGCACCGTCGATTGTCGCGAAGGGGCCAGATTAGCCAACCGTCGACGCTGGTAAAATCGCCCGCTGGCCGCTGCCGCAGCACACCGGCTGCTTCCGGCAAGGCCGCGCGGGCTACCCCGCGTCGGCGCCCGCCCGATCGGGCCCGATACGCGATGCCGTCCGGCGCGTCGGTGCGCGAGCCCCGCGCCCGCATCGACATCACGACGCGCCGACTCCGGCACGCACACCCTTCATCACGCATTTCGAGGAACTCACGATGGCCCGCATCGGCGCCTTCTGCCTGACCACGTGGCTCGCCGCCGCGATTCTCTATTTCGGCCAGCATTCGGTCGCGATGATTGCGCTCAGCGGCGTGGTCGTGTTCGGCGGATTCGACCTGCTGCGCCCGTAACGGCGGTCGGCGCAGCGCGAACACGACCAGCCCGTCAACGCTTCAACACATCACCGCGGCAACGTCCTCAACGACGACGGCCCGCCCGACAGCGCAATGCGCTTGCCCGTATCGCGCAGCTTGCCGCCTTCGACCGCATACAGCGCGAGCTGGCGCTCGACGTTGAACTGCACGATCACGTGCCGGCTATCGGCGGTAAACACGATACCCTGCGCGGCTTCGCCGCCCGGCACGTCGCTCGTCTGCACCGCACGGCCGTCGCGGATCTCGAACAGCACCACCCTGCCGAGCTTGTGGCGACCCGGGTTGTCGGCGGTCAGGTTCGAGCCGTCCATCGCCTGCACGGCGATCCACTTCCCGTTCGGCGAGATCGCGACGCCTTCCGGCAGCGACGGCACCGTCAGGTACTGGACCGTACGGAACGGCGCGCGCGACACGTCGATCAGCGCGACCGAATCGGCATCGCCCGCGAGCGTGCCCGTGTAACCCGGCAGCCCCGCGAGCCCGACGTTGCTGACGACGGCCCAGCGATTGTCGCTCGACACGTCGATCGTATAAGGCGCGACGCCCGTGCTCAGCCGCGTGCCGCTGTCGGTCACCTTGCCGTCGTCGACGTTCAGCACCGCGACGCCCTGCTCGTCGCGCAGCGACACGAGCGCATGCTTGCCGTCGTGCGTGAAGCTGATCCCCGCGAGCCGCTTCTTGCCGATCCTCAGGTTGCCGTCGAGCGTCACCTGCGTCCCGTCGATTCGCAGGATCGACACGCTGCCGTCGACGTTCGCCACCAGCGCAAGCCGGCCCGACCGGTCGATCGCGATCCCCTGCGGGTGCGTGCCGAGTTCGATACGCGTGATCGCCGGCGGCGACGCATCGAGATTCACGACCTGCAGGAACGTGTCGTACACGAGCTGCTTCGCGTTCTGGTCATAGCGCGTCGGCGCGCCGACCAGCGCGAGCTTCGCGCCGGGCGCGATCGCGACGGCCTGCGGTGGCCCCTGGATGCCATTCTCGACATCGACCTGCAGCACGACCTTCGGCGGAACCACGCTCGCGTCGAGCAGCGTCAGCGTGTCGGCGGGCGGCGACGCGAGATAAGTATCGCGCCCTTCGACGCGCTGGTACTTGCCGTCGTTGCCGGACACGATCCAGTCGGCTGCGTGCGCGGCGACGGCAGTGGTGACGAGCGTCAGCGCGGCGAGCAGGCGGGCGCGATGAAGGCGAAAGGGATTCGAATGCATGGCGGTCGGTTCTCCGGATTGGTTGCGGACGCAATGACTCGCACGACCCCGCTGCTCGACGGGTCGATGCAACCGCATGATGCATGAAAGCCCGCGAATCCGGCGTCTCGTGCCCGCGGCTCGAGAACATGCAGGGCGGGTTGATGCGTCCCACGCTATGTCACAGATCAATCAATTTGTGACAACGTGTGCGAGAATTCCGAACCGGCGTATTCGGTCGGCACACCGGCACACGCCGCGCGACTCACGACACTCACGGCATCGAGGAAAAGCATGGATCGGCAACTGCGCTGGGGCGACGCCAGCAGGAGGGACAGCGTCAACGACGGGCGAAATGCCATCCTGCGTGCGACGCTCGATACGATGATCGAGCACGGGATCGACCGTCTGTCGATCGACGACGTCGCGCGTCGCGCGAACATTTCTCGACGCACGCTGTACCGCTATTTCGGCACGAAGAAGGAGCTGATCCAGGGTGTGATCGGCGTCGAGAATGCCGCGTTCTTCGACGAGATGCAGCGTGCGCTCACCGGCTTCGAGCACGACTTCGAGGCCTATTGCGAGGAAAGCATGTGCTTCGCGGTGCGCTACCGCGATCGTCATCACGGCGGTTTTCACCATAACTATCTCGCGACGAGCGTCTCCACGGAGGTGTTCGGCTACATCGTCGAAAACGTCGCGCCGATGTGGCAACGCGTGCTGGAACGGCCGTACCGCGAATACGTCGCCCTGCATGGCGCGCAGGTGCCCGCACTTGACGACATCATCGCGCTGATCAGCCGCATCGGGCTCGCGTACTGCCTGATTCCGGTGGACGAGCAGGCGATGCGCGCGCAGATGCGCATCCTGTGGACGTTCCGGCCCGAGCCGGCCGGCAAGCCGGTCGCCGCCAGGATGAAGGCGGCGCGCTGAACGACAACGCGCGCGATGTCGCGCAACCCGGCCGATGCCATCCGATACCGGCCACGAACCTTTCAACTCACACTGGATTCCCTCATGACGACCTGCGGAGTTTCCGTCTCCGGCCGAACGCTCGATCGCGCCGACCTGCTGCTTCTCGTCGAAGGCTCGCCCGCGCCGATTCGTCTCGAAGACTGCGACCTCGAAGGCGCGGACCTGTCGCGGCTCGATTTGCGCGGCGTGCGATTCGAGCGCTGCGCGCTCGCGGAAGCATCGTTCGTCGGCGCGACCCTCGCGCAGACCACGTGGATTCGCTGCCGCGCGCGCCAGACGAGCTTCGCGTCGGCCGACCTGGAGGACGCGCAGTTTCAGTCCTGCGATCTCAACAACACGAGCTGGCGCCGCAGCAAGCTGAGCTCCGCACGCTTCGACGAATGCAGGCTCACCGGCGCGGACTTCGAGGAATGCAAGTCACTCGGCATCGAGTTCTCGAACACGCTGCTGGTCGGCGCGAGTCTGCGCCGTTTCTCGTTCCGAAAGACGCGGCTCGTGGCGCTCGACTTCTCGGATGCCGATCTCGCCGGCACCGACTTTCGCGACGCCGTGTTCGAAGGCGGCAGCCTGCGCAACGCGCATCTGAACGACGTCCGGTTCGATGGAGCCGATCTGCGCGACGTGGAACTCGGCGGCACGCCGAAGTTGCTCGCGTCGGGCGTGCTGCGCGGCGCGACCATCTCGTATGACCAGGCCGCGATGCTGATCGAGAATCTGGGGATCCGGGTCGCCTGACGACTGCACGCGCATTGCTTCGCATCGCGGCCGATATCCGCGACTTCGCGCGCGAACCGCGCATGGTGCAAATGCCACCGGCGATCTGTCGAATATTTTCGTCACTTCGGCGGCATTCCAAGCGGCGCGCACCACGCATGTCCCGCGCGCTCACATTCGCCGACCGAACCCAACGGCATTCAAATCACTAGGGAAAATCCGGAGACATCCTTACAGCGATTTACCTGATGATTCACAGGAACGTCATGTTTCGGCGATTCCACTTTGCAACATGCTTTCGTTTTGCTTCAACGCTTCGATATCGCCGCGCGGCAAGCGCGACGATCGAAGCATGAAACGGCAAGCGTCCGCGAGTCGCCAGGTGTTCAATACTTTCAACAACCCGGTCGAGAGTAACGTGAGAATCCGTGGCCCGCTGGTGCGGTGGAGACGAGGCGATGCGCGCAACGTGCGCGTCGCGATCTCGTCCGCCGACGACAGTGACCGCCGGCAGAGTCCTCGCCTGCATCTGTCGATCTATACCATCCTGTCCCGCCGTTCCGTCCGCCGTCACAACGCCGTCGCCGCACGCGCGTTCGTTGCGATCCACACCGACGACGTGGCATCGCTCCTGCCTTAGCGCCCCCTGCCTTCCGTTCGACCTGCGCATCGTGTCCGTGCGATTCGCTTCGTAGACCGAATGGACTCCCGATCATCATGCATCGCCGGCGCTCGTTTCGAATGCCGGCCGGTTACACACGTCCACCCTTGAACCGCGGCGCGGCGACTCGCCAACCGCCGAGCACCGCGCGCTCCAAAACGGAAGACATGCCATGCAACTCCGCACCCTTCGCCGCGCCACTGCTACCGCCGCCATGATGTCCGTCGCGGGCATCGCCGCCTTCGGCAACACGAACGCCCAGGCGGCCGGCGAGCTGAATATCTACAACTGGTCCGACTACATCGCACCGGACACGATCCCGAATTTCCAGAAGCAGACCGGCCTGCACGTGCGCTACGACAACTACGACAGCGACGACACGCTGCAGGCGAAGCTGCTGTCGGGGAACTCCGGCTACGACATCGTCGTGCCGACATCGAACTACATGGCCAAGCAGATCCAGGCGAACGTCTACCAGCCGCTGGACAAGACGAAGCTGCCGAATCTGTCGCACCTCGATCCGCTGCTGATGAAGATGGTCGCCGACGCCGATCCGGGCAACCAGTACGGCGTGCCGTGGGCGTATGGCACCGACGGCATCGGCTACAACGTGCAGGCGGTGAAGAAAGCGCTCGGCGACAAGGCGCCGGTCGACAGCTGGGCGCTGGTGTTCGACCCGGCCAACATGGCGAAGCTGAAGAGCTGCGGCGTATCGTTCCTCGACCAGGCCGTCGACGTGTTCGCCGCGACGCTGCAGTACATGGGCAAGGATCCGAACAGCACGAATCCGGCCGATTACCGCGCCGCGTACGAGGTGCTCAAGAAGGTGCGCCCGTACATCACGCAGTTCAACTCGTCGGGTTACATCAACGATCTCGCGAACAACGACCTGTGCGTGTCGTTCGGCTATTCCGGCGACGTCGGCATCGCGCATCGCCGGGCAGCGGAAGCGAAGCGTCCGTACGAGATCCGCTTCGCGAATCCGAAGGAAGGCGGGCTGCTGTGGTTCGACATGATGGTGATCCCGAAGGACGCGCCGAACCGCGACGCCGCGCTGAAGTGGATCAACTACCTGCAGGACCCGAAGGTCAACGCGGGGATCACCAACGCGGTGTTCTACCCGACCGCGAACAAGGCCGCGCGCCAGTTCGTGAAGCCCGCGGTCGCGCGCGATCCGTCGGTCTATCCGGCCGACGAGGTACTGAGCAAGATGACGTTGCTCAAACCGATGCCGCCCGAAATTCGTCGGCTCCAGAACCGGTTGTGGGCGCAACTGAAGACCGGGCGCTGACGGGGCAGCTCGCGACGGCCACGGCCGCCCTATCGCTGCGCCCGCGCCGCATGCGGCAACGCGGCCGCGAACGTGGCGTCGATGAACCGGATCACATCGTCGAGCGACGACGTGCACGTCGCGCCCGCGGCAAGCTCCCGGAACGCGCCGTCCGGCCCGAGGCAGATGAGCGGCTTGCGCCAGCGCCGCGCGAGCGCGATCTCCTCGGCCGTCCCGTGCCCACCGGGCAGCGCGACGATCAGGTCGCTGCTCAGCACGTTCACGTAGTTCCGGTTGATGGTATGCGGTTCGGCGCCCGGTTCGCGGCGCGGCAGCGGCGTGAGAATCGGGATCTCGACGAACGGATGCGGATAGCCTTCGAGCGGCACGAAGCCCGCGTGCGGATCGGCCTGCGTCGGCACGATGCCGATCGACCGGCCGGCCCGTCCCGGCACGCCGGCGAACGCACGCGCGACCGCCAGCATCACGCCCTGGCCGCCGCCCGTCAGCAGGTTGAAGCCGGCCTGCGCGAGCCATGCGCCGAGCGGCTCGGAAAACGCGAGCCACGGTTCCTTGCCCGAGCCCATCACGCCGATCGTTCGGTTGTTGCGTTGCATCGTGAATTCCGGTGATGAAGTTGAATTGAACCGCGGCGTGCGCCGGGTCGCGAATCCCGGCGCACGCCGCGCGTCGTCATTCGAGTTCGACGCCCTTGAGCTCGGGAATCAGGAACAGCGTCGCGACCATGTCGAGCACGTAGAGGCCGGCGAGCAGCGCGATCGCCGTCTGGAACGAGTAGTGTGCGGCGAGCGCGCCGACCGCCACCGGTCCGAAGCCGCCGACCGCGCGGCCGATGTTCCACAGCACGTTCTGCGCGGTCGCGCGCGCGGCGGTCGGATAGCCTTCGGACATCAGCGTGCCGTAGCCGCCGACCATCCCGTTGACGAACATCCCCATCAGCGCGCCGGCCCACAGCATCGCCGTCGGGTCCGTCAGGCGCGCATATGCGAGGACCGTCACGATCGAACCGAGCTGGTACAGCAGGAAGGTCGGCTTGCGGCCGATGCGATCGGCGAGCTGCCCGAACGTCCAGACGCCGATCATCATCCCGACGACAGTCGCCGCCGTCCACAGCCCCGACTTCGTCAGCGAGAAACCCATCTGCTTCGACAGGAAGGTCGGCAGCCAGATCATGATCCCGTAATAGCCGAAGTTCTGGACCGAGCACAGGATCACGATGCCGAGACTCGTGCGCGCGGTGCGGGCGTCGGCGACGAGCATCCGGAACGCGTTGGCCCGCGGCCGCGCCGCGCGTTGCACGAAGACTTCCGGCTCGTGCAGCCGGTTGCGCAGCAGCCACGCGAGCAGCGCGGGCAGGACGCCGACCACGAACATCCCGCGCCAGCCGATATGGAGCAGCAACAGCGGCGTCAGCAGCGCGGCCAGCAGTACGCCGGCCTGCCAGCCGAGCGCGACGTAGCACGACACGCGTGCCCGCTTGCTCGCCGGCCACGCTTCCGCCGCGAGCGCCATGCCGATTCCGAACTCGCCGCCGAGGCCGATGCCCGCGATGGTCCGATACACGAGCAGATCGCGGAAACCCTGGGCGAACGCGCACAGGCCGGTGAAGACCGCGAACAGCATGATCGTCCAGGTCAGGACGCGCACGCGGCCGTAACGATCGCTCAGGGCACCGAACAGAATGCCGCCCGCGACGGCGCCGATCAGCGTCCACGTGACGAGCGCGCCGCCCTGCCCGGGCGTCAGCTGCAACGCCGCCGTGATCGCCGGCAGCATGAAGCCGAGGATCAGCAGGTCGAAGCCGTCCATCGCGTAGCCGATCGCCGAGCCGGCCAGCGCCTTCCACGCGTACGCGCCGACCTGCTCGCCGCGCGGCGCCGCCGGATCGCCGAGCGCCGAAGATTTCATGTTTGCTGCCATGGTGTCCTGCCGGAAATGTCCGGGCGACATTCTAAAGCCTGTTCCCGCGCATGACGGGCGCCGGACGCGCGCACGCGGAAAGCGCCGCGCCGCCCGCTTCCGGGAACGGAAGCAGGCAGCGTCGGTAATGAATTTGAAAGACATTGAAGCCGGCGGTCCGCAGTCAGGCGGGACACCGAATGAACGCGATGAAGCGGGTGTTGCGAGGCCGGCGTCGCCGCCGGCGCGGGTCGAACGACACCGGAGCGGTGCCGGTGCGGTGCAGCCTCAGCCCCGATCGTCGCCGGGCCACCAGGTTTTGGCTTCGCGGTCGACGAGCAGCGTATCGAGATCCTTGCCTTCGAGCCACTTGGGACGCGGGCCACGGCCCGACCACGAGCGGCCGGTCGTTGGATCGTAATACTTGGCAGGCGCCTTGCGTTTGCGCTGGACGATGTAGCCGAGGGCGCTCAGCACTTCCTGCTGCGAGATGCCCAACAACTCGACCTGCTCCTTGAATGCCGCGAGTGCGGCTTGCTTCTCCTTCTGCTTGGCTTCAGACAGCTTGATATTCAGGTCCCGAAGTTGTGCTTCGAGATCCTGCAGGGCCTGGGTCATGTATTCATCCTCTTTGGGCATGTTTTTATTCAAAAAAACCTCCGATGGCCGAACCTATCACGAAGTTCCGCCAATCGGTGTTGCGATATGTGAATCGTTTGCCTGGACCTGTAACGCTTTCGAAGTGTACCGAACGCCACGCCATCGTCGAAAACCGCACGGCATCGGCACGCAACACATGGCGCCGCACCCATGCACAGGCGCGGCATGGCGCGAATGATAGCAGTGCGCATCCGTCATGTTCGAGGACTTTTGCGGTCCGGCGCACACTTGCCTTCGCCAGCCGGCGCGCGTCGGCGCCGGTGCGGCGGTTTACGTGCCGAAGCGGCACCCGGCCCACGCAACTCGCGCGAACAGCGCATGCAGCTTCGTGCCGCGCGCGGCCCCGATCTGACGACCGCGCTGGCCGCGCGCGACGCGCATGCCGATGCGTGGCGCGTGCAACGTTCCAGCATCGATATGGATGACGTAACGTTTCACGTCTCCCGGCAACGCGGCCAGAAGGCAGCCTGGCCGGGAACGGGCACGCGCGAGGTCGTGCACGCGATTGAATTCGATACGCAGACGCAGCGCGATGGGCGCTCTCTGCTCTCGTGATTGTTCGAATGCGTCAAGCCATCGGCGAACCCGACGCACCGCCCCCTCAGCCTCGACGTTCCCGCCGAACGGGAAGGTTGCGCGGCGTGGCGTCTTGCCGTGCACCTGCGATGACCGCTGCCACGCGTCGCGGCATCACGGTTCGACGCGCTTACGGCAGCGGCGGCGCGTCGCCCAGCACGGCTTGCAGCCCGGTCGCGAACGGCGTCGCATGATCGATCCCGAGTGCGCGCACGCGCGACGCATCCAGGTGGCAATCGTACGGACGCGGCGTCGCGTCGGCCGGCGTGTCGATCCGTGCAAGCGCCGCATCGACGCCGAGCGCGACCGCGATCCGTTGCGCGATGTCGTACTTCGTCATCGGCTCCTCGCCTGACCAGTGACGGATGCCCGTGACGGTCGAGCCCGCGAGATGGCGCAGCGTCAGGTCGCGAATGACCGCCGCGACGTCGGGCGTGTAGGTCGGATAGCGGATCGCCCATGCGTCCATCCCGACCGCATCCGCACCCGGTCGCGCGGACGCGACGATCGCCGGCACGAGGCTCGTGACGGCCGACTCGCGCCAGTCGACGATCGGCCCGTAGAGCAACGGCAGCCGCAGCACGCAGGCAAGCGGCGATGCGGCGAGCAACGCGGCCTCGCCTTCCAGCTTGGTGCGGCCGTAGATGTTCAGCGGGTTCGGCGCGGCATCTTCGCGGTACGGCGCGGCCTTGCCGTCGAACACGTAGTCGGTGGAGATGCCGAGCGTCCATGCGCCGTAGCGCGCCGCGAGCGCGCCGATGCGGGCCGGCGCGTCGACGTTGATCGCGCGCGCGGCGGCGGGGTCGCGTTCGCAAACGTCCGGGCGGCGTTCGGCGGCGCAGATGATCACGGCGGCCGGTCGGCGAGTTGCGAAGAGGTGTTCGAGCGCCGGCTGATCGAGCGCGTCGAGTCGGGCGACGTTTTCCGGCAGCAACGCGAGGCGCCGGGCGCCCGCGGTGTCCGGGTTACGGATCGTTCCGATCGGCGTCAGCGACGATTCGCGGGACAGCGATGCGGCAACCGCACGGCCGAGCAGGCCGGACGCGCCGATGAGAAGGATGGTCGGATGCGACACGGTGGCCAACGATGAAAGGGAATGAGGGCCCCCAATCTATACGAGAACACGCAACCGATGTCGATTTCGATCGCACGTCGACGACGTGCGCGTGATGAAAACAAGGCCCGATGCGCGATTGCGCGCACCGGGCCTGTCGTGCGGCACGAAGCCTCGCGTCCGCTTACTTCCGGTCGAACGAATAGTGCCCCGGCCCGCTCACCGCGAGCAACAGCAGCCCGCCGATGATGCTGATGTTCTTGTAGAAGTTGATCATCGCGAGGTACTGGTCCATGCCTTGCAACGCCCAGTAGCGATGCCCGATCAACGCGGTCGCGAGCGTGTAGACCGCGAACACCAGCGCAAGCGGACGCGTGTAGAACCCGACCGCGATCAGCGCGCCGCCGACCAGTTCGACCGCCACCGCGATCACCGCCGACAGCTCGGGCGACGGTGCGCCCGTCGACGCCATGTACGCGACCGTGCCCGAGAAGCCGTTCAGCTTCTGCCAGCCGAACAGCACGAACAGGATCATCATCAGCACGCGAGCCGCCAGCAGCAGCTCGTCCTTCTTCGACTCCAGCGAAACGTAACGCATAGCAATCACCTTGAATTGACGGTTTGACGCATTCGGTGCCGATGGCCGCCGCAATGGCGAACCCACGGATCGGCAACGAACCCTCCTCGCACGATCGAACGGCGGGCCGGCCGGCCCGCTGCCGAGGAATCCGTCCCGTCGCGCCGTCGTGGCGCGCTGCGGAGCGGTTCTGGCGAAGCACGGCTGCAGTCTACTGTCTCACCGGAAATCATCAATCCGTCGAAACAAGATTGGCTGTCGCGATTGAGTGGACAATTGTCACGTAACAAACGTGTCATACGCGGCCGGGTACATCGGCCGGCGCGCCCGCCCGCCGGATCACATCAAATCGACCGGCAGCGTCTTGTCGAGATTGTCGTGCCATGCGCGAATGGTCTTCGGCACGGTCTTTTTCCACGCCGGCGCGCTCGTGTAATAGCGCATCCGCACCTTGTCTTGCGCATCGAACACCAACAGACCGATCCACAAATCGGTGCCCCGGCGCATCACGATCGCGGCGTTCGTCGTCGCGATGCCGCGTACCCAGTACGACTTCACGCCGGCATTCAGCCCGTCGAGATCCTGTTCGTCCGCGCTGGAGTTGACCGTGTCGACGAGCGTTTGATAATCGGCGCCCAGCAGCTTGTGTGCGATCGCGTTCTGCCGCGCGTCCGCCAGCACCTTTAGGGTCACGAGATCCGCCGCCTGACCCGCCTGCGCCTTCGACGCCGTCACGTAGTCGCCCGAATACACGACGCCCGCACCGGCGCCGCAATCGGCATCGCCGCCCTGCTGCGCGACCCGCACGCGTCCGCCCTTGCGGCTGAAATCGAGCCGGCATCGGTCCTGGCGAAACGTGGCGCTGTCGCCGTGCAATTCGATATCGCCGCTGAGTCCGCCGGTATTCGCGCCGTTGTTGCCGCTCAATTCGAAGTGAAGACGCGGTGCCGTGCCGGTGAACGTCAGCACGCCGCCGACCGACGGGTTCGCGCTGTCGCGATACCACGTCTGCTGCCAGCGGTCGGCCGCAAGCGACGTGCCGCTCAGGATCGCGAGCCGCTCGCGATAGCGGTCGCCGAGGCACGACGCTTCGGTGCCGCAGCGATCCCGCTGCTTGAGCCATTTCAACTGCGCGGCCTTCAGCGCGGCCGTATCGCCGCCTTTCGCGAGCGCCTTCTTCCATGCCGCGGCCAGTTCGCCATCGAGCGACGACAGCCCGGCGTCCGCGCAGATCGCCTTTTCGGTCGGCGAAACGGCTTTCGCGCAATCGAAGCCGGCCGCGTGCGCGGCAATCGGCGAGATCGTAAGCATTGCCAACATCATGACGGATCGCAGGTTCGCGCTCCACGCATGCCGGCCGTGAAGTGCGGCCTGCCCTCGCTCGCCCGCGCGAGCATTCGATCGATTCTTCATTGTCATTGGACTGGACTCGTCGTGGATGGCGGTGAGTAGAAGCTACGTGCCCGATGTACGCGCCCGATTCGGTTCGAGGTAAAAAATACCCGGCCCGGCATGCGCTGTCGGCCCGCGCCCCGGCGAAGCCTAACGCGAATGCGCGCCGCCGATCAATCGGCGCGCGGCATCGCGTGCGTGCGAATGGAAAGCCATCCGATACCGGCGCGCGAGCGCCGAAACGAACCATCGCCGCGCGCGACGCACTGGCCCGCATTCGGGACGCCAACGCGCTCACGTCACTCGCCATGCCGCTCGACGAAAGTCATCGCGACTTCCACCGCGCGCGCAACGTTTCCTTCCTCGGGTGGAAAAAGAGGTTCTTCGTGGATTTCTGTGGTCGTCGCTTGCCGACCCTAAGCGGACAATTGGCGCCTCCGTTAACGGACAGTCGAAGGCTTAGCTGGCCGCCCACCAACGTTCCGCCTCGTCGAGGCAGGCGCGCAGTGACTCTGCGACGACCGTCGGCGATACGCCTTGGTCGAACCTAAACCAGTGGTCTGTGTTTTTTCCGGATGTTCCAAGCCGGTGACGCAGATTCGGGTGGAGATCATGCGCGGTAACCTTGCTCGCTGGAATGTGCTTACCCCAGTGGGTCGTAACACCCTCGATAGCACATCTGGATATTTCAACGACGAAGCCTCCGCCGTGACGGTCAAACTGGATCGTGACGAGATCAACCCTGTTTTCCCGCTGTCTTCTAAAGTGAGGCAAGGAACCTTTGAAACCTTGCTGACGAAGCGCAGGAACGAAGTGCGCATTTAGAGCGCTGTTCATTTCTTCGCGGCTCATTGCTCCAGCACCTCAGAAGATCGATGAGATTTGCGATGGTAACGTATATGCGGGTCGTATCTGCACGACGCTAGAAGCATGGGTCGTCGGCGACTCCGGCACTAACGTCAACCGATCGCTTCTGGCCGTCAGATGCCTATGGACTTGTCGCCGCATCATTGATTTCAACGGTAATACAGAAGTGCAGTCGGTCCCTCGTTCCGAGATTATTTTTCGTCCACTCCCATGCCGCCGCCGCGATTGTCCGACGACAGAAATCCGCGGCTTCCGGTATCGAAAGATGCTCAAGACTCGTCGTTCCCTGCGGCGCGTTACCGTGTCCGCCCCGTCCATCTGGCGACTGAATCCATCCTTCCCACCCCAGGATGCGAATCTTGTTGCTCGCACAGTAGTCGATCGCTGCGATAGCCGCATTTAGCGGGAGGACGATTTCCCTTGGTGAAATCGATTGCCGCGCGATCTCGGGCGGCAAACATAGCAACTGCATCAGTTGAGTCACTCTTTCAGTTCGGACATCGCCGGATTGTCGGCAATCTAGCCTCGTATGTCGAGCGTCCGTTCGTGGCCGATCTGAGCCCAATAAACGACCGACTCAGGCGCATTGGTCAAAGTTGTGTCTTATGTCGCCGCAGGCGCGATCAAATCGCTCGTGGTATTCGGCACAGAATCGTTTCTCGTTCGACGATAAGTTCAATAACGCGAGGAGATTCGCCGCATTGTTCGAGGCAGCAAAGGCTTCGAGTTCATGCGGGGCATCAGGGTACAACTCCCTCATTGGTTCGAGAGTGCCGGAGTTCCGAACGGCGTAGTCAATGACCCACATGCTGTAGACGACGCGTTCGATCAACGTCAGGCTGTCGAAACCCTCGAGTGATCTTTTCTGAATGACTCGGTCGCCTTCGTCAATCAACCACGTTTCCATATCGAGTTTCATAGGCGGGTCGGCACTATAGATGCCTTTCAGCAAGGCGTTGTTTGCACTGGGTATGAAAGGTGTCGCCCTAGATGTGCGGCGATGGACGGAATTGTCAGCAATCTAGCTCCGCCTGTCGAGTGTCCGTTCGTGGCCGATCGCGGCCGGCCGTCGCCCTGCAACGCGCGACCGGCGCAGATCGCCCCTGAGTCGTCATTTGCGGTGCCGGTTGCCGAGGGCCGCTTTCTGCCGCGCATCGGCATCGTTCACTCGGCATCCGCAGGTGGGATCGGAAATCAGCAAATACCCCCGCTGATGCAAACCTCCGGCCTGGGGAGCCGACACAGTCCGATCATGCGTTTGCGTTCAGCAGGGCACGCGGGCGTTCACTCCTGGGGTGGACCACGTGCACCAGCGCTGAACCTCTTGTGGCTGTGGCTGCTGCTGCGTCGCATACGGTCGGCCAGTCATCGGGTTAAAGGCGTCACCCTCTGAGGAACGTGCGGACCCCATTGCTCGAGACGCACTTAGTGCCTGGCCGACCTCGACTTGCTGCGTGATGAGATCCTTTTTCTGGGCATCCTCAACCTTTTTGGTCATGGCAACCAGCCGCGCAAACTTCGGATCGCTCGCTTCCTGCAGGGGCGGCAGCGGCGGCGCAACGGGCATGAACACCAGCGGGCCGGTGTATTTCGGTATGCCTTGTTTCGATGGTTTGCCCCAATTTGCCGCCTTACCGATTTCCCACACGGCGACGTTGATTTCGAGCGCGTGCTCATAGTTCCGATTCACATCCGCCAGCGTGGGAGTTCCAGTAGGTGTGGGAAATGGTCGTAACGCTGGCGGCAAGGTTTGCGGCCCTGTCGGGTAGACGACCCGGACCCAACCTGTCGTAGCGACGGAGTATTGAAACAGCAGGTCTTGATAGGCTTCCAGTATCTGGGCACGGCTGTGGGCCTTGGATTCGCGAACCATGGCTTGATACGCATTTAACGCCTTGGTGTAGCGCACGTTGTCGTCCCGCGTGGTGATGACGAGCTGCTGCTGCGGATCAGGTGGGGCTGGCGGCGTGGCAGCGCAGCCCGACAGCGCAACAACAGCAACCGTGAAGATGGCAACTGCTCGAACCTTCACCTGCGCATGATGCGACATAGATGCTCCGACCGGAGGGTATAATATTGGGCCAATATATATCGATCTATCCCATTTCAACTACGGGTAGGCGATTTTCATATAGAAGTTTCGCTAAAAGTTGATAGAAAATCAACGGCCTATAAAACTCTCGATTTTGTGGATCGAGGTAAACGCTTGAGATAACGGACGAGTACGCCTTTCAGGATCTACTGTACGGTGTGCTTCAACTTGATTTGATGATATCCGGCCACACGGCTGGTGCCTGAACTATGAGGGAACCAACACGCCTAGCCGAAGAGTCTGATGCGCCGTGTGGGCTGCCACCCCCGGCCGAGTCTCATGTTTGCGGCTGTATGCATATGCCCCGAACATGCAATAAACCAGCCATGACGAACGCATCTGAAAAGAAGAGCGATTACGATCACCTAGGCGGACAGGCGCAGGCTTCGAACAAAGCTCAATATCACGCGACGCCTACGCGTGTCGATTGAACGCCCGCTTGCTGAGTGCAACTGCCCTTTGGATGACCGCGCAACGCATCGGCCGAGGGTCCGCTTCTGGCCGAACGCCGACGTTCGTCGCCGGCGTTCCCCCAGAAATCCACGAAGAACCAAAAAAAGCACCCCACGCTCACCGCGCCCGCTACCCCCGCGCGCCCAACCGCTCCGCCAGAAACCCGATGAACGTGCGCAGCGTGACGAACCCTTCCCGGTGCTGCGGAAACACCGCATTCAGCGTGATCGGCGACGGCGCATACGCGTCGAGCACCGGCACGAGCGCGCCGCTGTCGAGCGCCGCGCCGACGATGAAATGCGGCAGCAGCGCGATGCCGAGCCCCGCGATCGCCGCGTCGCGCACGACTTCGCCGTTGTTCGCGACGAGCGGCCCCTGCACGTCGAACGTGCGCGCCGCGCCGTCGACCCGGAACTCCCAGCCGACGCGCCGCTCGCGCCCATACATCAGGCACGTGTGGCCGGCGAGGTCGGCCGGCGTCGCCGGCGTGCCGTGGCGCTTCAGGTAAGCGGGGCTCGCGCACGCGATCATCTCCCACGCGCCGAGCTGCCGCGCGATCAGCGTTGAATCCTCGAGCGTGCCGATCCGCAGCACGAGATCGAAGCCCTCGCCGATCAGGTCGACACGCCGGTCGGTCAGGTCGAC
Source organism: Burkholderia sp. RF4-BP95 (assembly GCF_001521985.1). Classification (NCBI taxonomy): domain Bacteria; kingdom Pseudomonadati; phylum Pseudomonadota; class Betaproteobacteria; order Burkholderiales; family Burkholderiaceae; genus Burkholderia; species Burkholderia sp. RF4-BP95. Next base: position 35,182 of record NZ_LOSX01000096.1, read on the forward strand.
GTTGAGCCGCACGGCCGGATGCGCGGACAGGAATTCGGCGATCAGCGGCGACACGTGCGTGATGCCGAACGACAGCGGCGCGCTGATCTTCAGCGAGCCGTGCAGCTCGGTGCTGCGCACCGACATCGCCTGCTCGGCGTCGGCGACCTCGGCCAGGATCCGCTGCGCACGCGCATAGAACTCGTGCCCCGATTCCGTGACCGCGAGATTGCGCGTATTGCGATGCAGCAAACGCACGCCGAGCGCTGCCTCGAGCGCCATGGTGCGCCGGCTCACGAACTGCTTGGACAGCATCAGTTGGTCGGCCGCCGCCGTGAAGCTGCCCGCATCGACGGTCGCGACGAAGATCCTCAGGTCGTTGAGTTCCATATTGTCCACCTCAGAGTGACAGTCATTATCTCTACAGCCATTTATTTGTCAAATCGATTGACCTAAGATTCATCTCAACGAACAGCCGGACCCACTTCCGAGGTCCGGCGAGATCCAGGAAAAAATCATGATCGAGACTCGTGCAGCAAACCAACGTGGCCGTGCCGAGCATGGCTGGCTCAGCTCCCGTCACACGTTTTCTTTCGCGAATTACTACGATCCGAAGCAAGTCGGCTTCTCCGACCTGCTGGTCATCAACGACGACCGCGTCGCCCCGGGCCGCGGCTTCGGCACGCACCCGCACCGCGACATGGAAATCCTGTCGTACGTGCTCGACGGTGCGCTGGAGCACAAGGATTCGATGGGCACCGGGTCGGTGATCGTGCCGGGCGACGTCCAGTTGATGAGCGCGGGTACCGGCGTGCGTCACAGCGAGTTCAACCACTCGCACGAGACGCCCGTCCACTTCCTGCAGATCTGGGTCGGGCCTTCCGAGAAGGGTGCCGAGCCGCGCTATCAGCAGACGAACATCGCGGCGGACGACAAGCGCGGCAAGCTCACGCCGATCGTGTCGCCCGACGGTAGCGGCGGTTCGCTGAAGATCCGCCAGGACACGCGGATCTACGCGGGCCTGTTCGACGGCGACGAGCGCGCCACGCTCGAACTCGCACCGGACCGCTTCGCCTACGTGCATGTCGCACGCGGCAGCGTGACGGTCAACGGCGTGACGCTCGGCGAAGGCGACGGCGCACGTATCCGCGACGAGCAGGCGCTGACGTTCACGGATGGCAAGGATGCCGAAGTGCTGGTATTCGATTTGCGTCCGGTCGAAGTGACGGCCGAGTGGGCGTGACGCCCGTTCGGAACATCGTGCCCCGCTGAACGCGGGGCCTTCTTATTCGGAGATTCGCAACATGGCCAAGGTACTCGTTCTCTACTACTCGTCCTACGGGCACATCGAAACGATGGCGCAGCACGTCGCGGAAGGCGCGAAATCGGTGCCCGGCGTCGAGGTCACGCTCAAGCGCGTGCCTGAAACCATTCCCGTCGACCAGGCGAAGGCGATCGGCATCAAGGTCGACCAGGCCGCACCCGTCGCCACCGTGGACGAACTCGCGGGCTACGACGCGATCATCTTCGGCACGCCGACCCGCTTCGGCAACATGGCCGGCCAGATGCGCACGTTCCTCGACCAGACCGGCGGCCTGTGGATGAAGGGTGCGCTCGTCGGCAAGATCGGCAGCGTGTTCGCGTCGACCGGCACGCAGCACGGCGGCCAGGAAACGACCATCACGTCGTTCCACTCGACGCTGCTGCACCACGGAATGGTGATCGTGGGCGTGCCCTACGCGTGCAGCGGGCTCGTCAACATGAACGAAATCACGGGCGGCACGCCGTACGGTGCGACCACGCTCGCGGGCGCGGACGGCAGCCGTCAGCCGAGCGCGAACGAACTCGACATCGCGCGCTACCAGGGCAAGCACGTCGCGGAACTCGCCGCGAAGCTCGCGTCGTAACGCGGGCGCCGTCCATCCCGGAAAGCCCGGGACCGCGGCGCGTGCCGCCTGCGCGACACGCACGAGCAAGCACGGCGCCGGTCGACCCGGCGCCGTTTTCCGTCGCGCGAACGCCGGCCGTTACTGGCCCGATGCCGGCGCGGCCGGAGCAGCGGGCGCCGCCTTCGTCGCGGGCGCCTTCTCGACCGCGTTCTGCGGATAATTGCTCTGATCGTTGGTCAGCCGGTAGCCGGTGCCCGTGCCGATCGCCTTCAGGTCCGTCGCGTGGCGCGCGCGGGCCGCCTTGCGGGCGGCCTTCTTTTGCGCCTTGTCGAGTTGCTTCTGCGTCGGCGCGGACGCCGGATCCTGCGCGTATGCCGCCGGCGCGGCGGTCAACAGCAGACCGAACGACGCCGTTACTGCCACTGCCACCGAAACCACGCGAGACTTCGTCATGGCCGGATCTCCTTGTCGATTGTTGGTTGTGGGTCGAACGCCGGCACGCACGCGACGGACGTCGGCGTGCGACCACGGCGCCGATGCAACGTTAGCCGATCGCTGCGCAATTGTCCGTGCCCGTTCCTGAATTCTCCTGATAACGGCAACGATACATGCGCGGCAGGTGCCCGGCCAGACGGCGTGACGCACGTGCCATCAGGGAAACCGATAGCATCGCGCGCCGCCGGCACCCGGCGCCGCTCAGATCCAGCGCGACAGCACCGGCAGCAGGATCGGCACGACGAATGCAGTCAGCACGCCGTTCAGCCCCATCCCGAGGCCGGCGAACGCGCCGGCCTCCTCGCTGACCTGGAACGCACGCGCGGTGCCGATCCCGTGCGACGCGACGCCGAGCGCGAAACCGCGCACCGCCGGCTCCTCGATGCGCAGCGCGTTCAGGATCACGCGGGCGCACACGGCGCCGAAGATCCCGGTCGAGATCACCAGCACGGCGGTCAGCGACGGAATCCCGCCGATTTCCTGCGCGACGGCCATCGCGATCGGCGTGGTCGCGGATTTCGGCGCGAGCGACGCGATCGTCTGGTGCGACGCGCCGAACAGCGCGGCGATGCCGACCGCCGACACGATCGCGGTCAGCGAACCGGCCAGCAGCCCGACGAGCAGCGGCACCGCGGCGCGCCGCAGCTTCGACCACTGGCGGTACAGCGGCAGCGCCAGCGCGACCGTCGCCGGGCCGAGCAGGAAGTGGACGAACTGCGCGCCCTCGAAATACGTCGGATACGGCGTGTGCGTGATCGTCAGCAGCACGACGATCAGCGCGACCGCGATCAGCACCGGGTTCGCGAGCGGGTTGAAGCGCGCGCGTGCATAGACGGCCTGTGCAATCAGGTACGCGATCAATGTGATCGTCAGGCCGAGCAGCGGGGTCGCGGCGAGGTAGACCCAGATCGCGCCGAGTTTCGGAAAGGCCGTCATTGCGTGCCCTCCGCCGTGCCGTCCGCGCGCCGCTGGCGGCGCAGCAATGCACGCGTGACGAGCGCGGTCACGGCAATCGCGAGCGACGTGCTCACGGCAAGCGCGACGACGACCGCGAGCGCATCGCCGCGCACGCGGTCGGCCGACACCATGATGCCGACGCCGGCCGGCACGAACAGCAGCGACAAGTGACGCAGCAGTTCGAGCGCGGTCGGCTCGATCGCGTCGGCCATCTGTGGGCGCAGCATCACGAAGCCGAACAGCAGCAGCATGCCGATCACGGGGCCCGGCACCGGCAGGCCGAACAAATGGGACACCCCTTCCCCAAGACACTGGAAGGTCAGCAAGACCGCGAACGCCTGCAGCATGAAGCGCTTCTCCCGAACGTGGCCGCGCGATCGTGCAGACGCGCGACCGATGGGCCGGCGGCGTGTCGCGCCGGCGTGGACGATACGCGCGATCGTATCAACAAAGGCCGCCGGGCGGGCTGCCGGCGCGGTGCGCGACTGCGGGCAACCGCCCTGCAGCCGGATCGAATCGATGCGACACTTGCCGCCGGACGATGCGAAAACGACGCAATCCGCGCGCACGCGGATGCGTCGCTTACGCTCGGCGCACATGAGACACGCATGAGCGGCCGGCCACCTGCCCGCGCCGCATCAAGGAGAAGGTTCAATGTTTTCGTGGTTTGAACGGCGCCTGCCGACGTTCCCGCTCGAGGATCCCGTCACGCCGCCGAAGGGGTTCTTCTCGTTCGTCTGGGCGTGCACGAAAGGCGCGCGCGGCTGGATCCTGCTGATCGCGCTGACGTCGGCCGCAACCGCCGCGTACGAAGCCGTGCTGTTCGCGATGATGGGGCGCGTGGTCGACTGGCTGTCGTCGACGACGCCGGCCGAATTCGGCGGCCGGCATTTCGGCACGCTTGCCGGTTTCGCGGCGATCCTTGCCGGCAGCGCATTGCTGATCGCGCTGCATACGATGATCAAGCACCAGGTGCTCGCGATCAACTTCCCGATGCGGCTGCGCTGGCTGTTTCACCGGCTGATGCTCGACCAGAGCCTGTCGTTCTACGCGAACGAGTTCGCGGGCCGCGTGACGACCAAGATCATGCAGACCGCGCTCGCCGTGCGCGACGCGCTGTTCATGTCGGTCGACGTCGTGATCGGCGTCGGCGCGTACCTGATCGGCATCCTCGCGCTCGCGGCGAGCTTCGACTGGCGCCTGATGATTCCGCTCGCGCTGTGGGCGCTCGGCTACGGCGTGGCGTGCGCGTATTTCGTGCCGCGCCTGGGTGCGGTCGGCAGCCGGCAGGCCGACGCGCGCGCGCTGATGACGGGCCGCATCACCGACGCCTATTCGAACATCACGACCGTGAAGCTGTTCTCGCACACGCGCCGGGAAGCCGACCACGCGCGGCGCGCGATGGAGGCGTTCAAGGTCACCGGCGATGCGCAGATGCGGCTCGTCAGCGCGTTCGAGGTCGTCAACCACCTGCTGTCGACGCTGCTGCTGGTCGGCTCGACCGGCCTCGCGCTCTATCTGTGGCTGCACGGCGAGGCGAGCGCGGGCGTTGTCGCGGCCGTGATCGCGATGGCGCTGCGCCTGTCGAGCTATTCGCACTGGATCATGTGGGAGATGACCGAACTGTTCGAGAACGTCGGCACGGTCCAGGACGGCATCAACACGCTGACGAAGGTGCGCAGCGTGGTCGACGCACCGGACGCGAAGGCGCTCGCCGTGCAACGCGGCGGCATCGTGTTCGACAACGTGAGCTTCGCGCACGAGGACAACGAGCGCGCGGTGTTCGACGGGCTGAACCTGACGATCCTGCCGGGCGAGCGGATCGGCCTGATCGGCCGCTCGGGCGCCGGCAAGTCGACGCTCGTGAACCTGCTGCTGCGCTTCTACGACGTGGATGGCGGCGCGATCCGGATCGACGGGCAGAACATCGCGCACGTGACGCAGGACAGCCTGCGCGCAGCGATCGGGATGGTCACGCAAGATACGTCGCTGCTGCACCGGACGATGCGCGAGAACATCCTGTACGGCCGCCCCGACGCGACCGAGCGCGAGATGCACGACGCGGCCGTGCGCGCGGAAGCGTCCGACTTCATCGACCGGCTGCGCGACCGGCACGGGCGCAGCGGCTACGACGTCGAAGTCGGCGAGCGCGGCGTGAAGCTGTCGGGCGGCCAGCGGCAGCGTGTCGCGATCGCGCGCGTGATGCTCAAGGACGCGCCGATCCTCGTACTCGACGAAGCGACGAGCGCACTCGACTCCGAAGTCGAAGTCGCGATCCAGCGCAGCCTCGACGGCCTGATGCGCGGCAAGACGGTGATCGCGATCGCGCACCGGCTGTCGACGATCGCGGCGATGGACCGGTTGATCGTGCTCGACGAAGGGCGCATCGTCGAGGAAGGCACGCACCTGCAGCTGCTTCAGGCGGGCGGCATCTATGCGGCGCTCTGGGCGCACCAGAGCGGCGGGTTCCTCGGCGAGACGGCGGATGCGGAGGGGGCCGAGCAGTGACGTTCATGCACGCGCGCGGCAGACGCATGCCGGCCTGCCGCGCGTGCGTGATGCGTGATGCGTCACAACCGCACGATGGTCGATTTCAGCTCGGTGTATTTGTCGAGCGCGTGCAATGACTTGTCGCGACCGTTGCCCGACTGCTTGTATCCGCCGAACGGGAAGTTCATGTCGTCGCTGCCGTCGCCGTAGCAGTTGACCCACACGGTGCCGGCACGCAAGCGCCGCGCGACCGTATGCGCCGTCGCGTGGTCCGCCGACCACACGGCTGCCGCGAGCCCGTACTCGGTGTCGTTGGCGATGCGCACGGCCGCATCGACGTCGTCGAACGCGATCACCGACAGCACCGGCCCGAAGATTTCCTCGCGCGCGATCGTCGCATGCGCGTCGACGTCGAACACGGTCGGCTCGACATAGAACCCGCCCGTCTCCTCGCGCACGCGCGCACCGCCCGTCACCAGGCGCCCTTCCTCCCGTCCGATGCCGATGTAGCGCATCACGCGTTCGAGCTGCGCGTGATCGACGATCGCGCCCATCGCCACCGCGGGATCGAGCGGATGCCCGGGCGCGAAGCGCCGCGATGCGGCGACCACCTTGTCGACGAACGCGTCCTTGATATCGCGATGCACGAGCAGGCGCGAGCCCGCCGTGCACACTTCCCCCATGTTGAAGAAGATCGCATCGGCGGCCGCCTGCGCGGCGCGATCGAGATCGGGGCAATCGGGCAGCACGATGTTCGGCGACTTGCCGCCCAGTTCGAGCCACACGCGCTTCAGGTTCGATTGCGCGGCACACGCCATGATCTGCCGCCCGGTGCGCGCCGAACCGGTGAACGCGATGCAATCGACGTCACGATGCAGCGCCAGCAGCCGTCCCGGCTCGGCACCGCCGGGCACGACGCTGAACACGCCGGGCGGCACGCCGGCCTCGCACGCGAGCTGCGCGACGCGGATCGCGGTCAGCGGCGATTTTTCCGACGGCTTGAGCACCACGCTATTGCCTGCCGCGAGCGCCGGCGCGAATTTCCACGCGGCCATCAGCAGCGGGAAATTCCACGGCACGACCGCTGCGACGACGCCGATCGGTTCGCGCGTGACGAGTCCGACGAGATGGCGATCGGCGGGGACGACCTCGCCGCCGACCTTGTCGATGGCCTCGGCATACCAGTCGACGCTGTGCGCGGCGGCCGGCACGTCGATGGCCGTGGTGTCGGCGATCGGCTTGCCTGTATCGAGCGTCTCGAGCAGCGCGAGTTCGTCGCAATGCTCGCGCATCAGCGCCGCCCAGCGCTGCAGCACAGCCTTGCGTGCACGCGGATTCATGCCGGCCCACGCCTGCGCGTCGAACGCGCGGCGCGCAGCTGCCACGGCCGCATCGACTTCCTCGGCGCCGCAGTCGGCCACGTGCGCGAGCACACGGCCGTCGATCGGGCTCACGCACGCGAACGTTGCCCCGGTGCGCGCGTGGCGCGCCTCGCCGTCGATGAACGCGCGCGCTTCGATGCGCAGAACGGCCGCGCGTGCCCGCCAGTCTTCGAATGTGGATGGATTCATGGGTATTCCTTACCGTCAGAAGTCGACCATCACGATCCGGTCACCGGATCGATCGGCGTGAACGTACCGGCGCGCGCCTCGATCGCTTCGCCGGCGGCGAGGCACAGTGCCTCCTGGAAGCGGCCCGCGACGAGTTGCACGCCCGTCGGCACGCCGCCACGCACGCCGGTCGGCACCGACAGCCCGGGCAGCCCGAGCAGCGCGGTTGCCAGCAGTGGCCCCTGCATGTCGACGATGTGGCGCATCGCCTCGTCACCGTGCTGGTCCGCATCGATCGCGAACGGCTGCGCGCACGACACCGGCATCAGCAGCAGCGGGTAACGTGCGAAGAACTGCTGCCAGTCGCGCAGCAGCGCGGTCCGCCGCGCCAGACCATTCATGTAGCCGGCGAGGTCGAGCGGCGATGCGAGGTTGCGCTGGCTCGCGAACGCGGTCCGGATCGCCGCGTCGCCGTGCTGCATGATCACGTCGCCGAGCCCGCTGCGTGCTTCGTTGGTCACGAGGTCCAGCCACAGCGCGCACGCCTCGGCGAACCGCGGCGGCTCCGCTTCCTCGACGATGCAGCCGGCCTCCTCCAGCCACCGCGCGGCTTGCCGAACCGCATCGACGACGATCGGGTCGGACGGTACGCCCGGCAGCGTGGGACACACGGCGACGCGTGCGGGAAACACCGCGTCGTGGCCGGCCGGCGCGACCGGCATCCACCATGCGTCTCGCGCGTCGCCCGCCGCCATCGCATCGAGCGCGAGGCGCAGGTCGCCGACCGTGCGCGCCAGCGGCCCCTGCACGGACGCGAGTTGCACGGCGAGCGTGCGGTCCTTCGATTGCGTCGGGTTGTAGGCGGGCACGCGGCCGGTGCTCGGCCGCAGCCCCGCGACGCCGCACGCATAGGCGGGGTAGCGGATCGAACCGCCAAGATCGTTGCCGTGTGCGATCGCGCCGATGCCGGCAGCGACCGCCGCGGCCGCGCCGCCGCTGGAGCCGCCGGGCGTCAGTGCCGGATTCCACGGATTCGACGTGCGGCCGTGCAGGTCGTTGTCCGTGAACCACCGGTACGAAAACGCCGGCGCGTTGCTGCGCCCGATCACGATCGCGCCTGCGTTGCGCAGGTTCGCGGTCACCGGGCTGTCGTCGTGCGCGACCAGGCCGGCAAACGCGCGCACGCCGTTCGTCGTCGCGCGGCCGGCCGTGTCGACGTTGATCTTTACCGTCACCGGCACGCCGTGCAGCGGACCGACGGGCGTACCGCGCGCGATCGCGGCATCGGCATCGGACGCCGCCTGCAACGCGCTGTCGGCCAGCACGTCGACGATCGCGTTGATGACGGGGTTCACCTGCTCGAGCCGTCGCAGGCAGCTGTGCACGAGTTCCGTCGACGACACGTCGCGCCGCGCGACGTGCGCGGCCATCTCGGCCGCGCTCAGACGCCACAATTCCTGGGTCATGGGATGCTCCTCGTTGATGACTGGATCGAATGGATTCGGCCTCGCGTTACGCACACGAGGGCTCCGCCTGCGGCGCATGCGACGCGTAGATCTTCCGGCACGTCTCGACGACCTCCCAGGTGCCGCGAAAGCCCGGTGGGATCACGAAGCGGTCGCCGGCACGCAGCACGCGTTCGCCGCCGTCGGCATCGCGCACGATCGCGACGCCGCTCAGCATCTCGCAGTACTCCGACTCGTCGTAGTCGATCGTCCAGCGTCCGGGCGTGCATTCCCAGATCCCGCAACTGAACTGCCCGCACGGGCTGATGTAGTGATGCGACAGCGTCTGCATCGGATTGCCGTCGAGCAGCAGCCCGGCCGGCACGCGGCTTTGCGTGAGCCGGGCCGACGCCTGCATCAGGTCGACGAGACGGGTAACGTGGGTCATGAATGCCTCCATCGCATGAGTGAATGGTTCGAAACGATTCGTGGCCGCGCGGCCGCGCGAGCCGCGCTCCACGGATCAAAGCAGGTCCATCGTCCGATGCCACGCCATCGCGAGCGCCAGCATCGGCGTGCGCAGCACGCGGCCGCCCGGAAAGTCGCGATGGCGAATTCGGCCGAACAGGTCGAAGCGCGCAGCCTGCGCGTCGATCGCTTCGGCGATCAGCCGCCCGGCGAGGCCGGTCACGTTCACGCCGTGCCCGGAGAAGCCCTGCGCGAAATACACGGTGGGCTCGAGCCGCCCGAAATGCGGCGCGCGGTTCATCGTCGCGTCGATCAGGCCGCCCCATGCGTAGTCGATCCGCACGTCGGCGAGCTGCGGGAACGTCTTCAGCATGTCGCGCCGCATCGCCGTCGCGAGATCGCGCGGCGCGCGCGTCGAGCTGCTCGCCTTGCCGCCCCACAGCAGACGCCGATCGCGCGTCAGCCGGAAATAGTCGAGTGCCGAATTGCAGTCGCTGATCGCCGCGTCGGCCGGCATCGTCTCGGCCGCGCGCGCTTCGCCGAGCGGCTCCGTCGCGATCAGGTAGGTCGCCACCGGGATGATCTTGCGCGCCAGGCTCGGCGCGAGCCGCCCCAGGTACGCATTGCCGGCCAGCACGACGTAGCGGGCATCCACATGGCCGCGCGCGCACCTGACACGGTGGTGCGGCGCGGCGCGCTCGAGCGCGAGCGCGGGCGTGTCCTCGTGGATCGTCACGCCGGCCGCGCGCGCCGCGCGCGCGAGGCCGAGCGTGTAGTTCAGCGGATGCAGGTGGCCGCTGCCTTCGTGACGCAGGCCGCCGGCGTAACGATCTGATGCGACGAAGCGCGGCATGTCGGCGCGCTCGACGATGTCGTAGCCGCGGTAGCCGAAGCGGCTCGCCGCGGCGTCGCGCCATTTGCGCAGCGCGTCGACGTGGCGCTGCTTGTTCGCGGCCGTCAGATAGCCGAAGGTCAGGTCGCAATCGATGCCGTGCCGCTCGACACGCCGCCGGACGATATCGACCGATTCGAGCCCCATCGCCCAGATCTTCCGCACGTCGTCTTCCGGCAGATGGGCCGAGAACGTATCGATGTCGCACGAGTAGCCGGCGATCAGCTGGCCGCCGTTGCGGCCGCTGGCGCCCCAGCCGATTCGCGACGCCTCGACGAGCACGACCGAATGACCGCGCTCGGCGAGATCGAGCGCCGCGGACAGGCCGGTGAGTCCGCCGCCGATCACGCATACGTCGGCGGATACGGCACCGTCGAGCGACGGATGGCGGGTCCGGTCGTTGGCCGTGTCTGCGTAGTACGACTGAATATGTTGCTGATTTTCGAACTTGAGCATGAGTGACATTCGCGAACAGCGTCGCGTCAGAACGCGTAGATGAGTTGAGTCGCGAGCAGGTCGTTCGACTTCGCGTACGACCCGTCGTGACGCAGGAATACCTTGTTGCTCGCCCAGTCGTGCCGATACTCGACCTTGACCGTCACTTGCTGAGTCGGATAGAACAGCAGGTCGAATGCGGCCGCCTGCCGCGTCGCGCCCTTGCATTCGAAGCCGACGCCGCCGTTCGCCTTCGACATCGCGAGGCAGTCCGCGTCGATGCCGAAGCCGTTGTACGGATCCATCCCGTTGCCGTTCAGGCCGATCGACGATCCGCCGCCGCCGTTCCTGCGGTTGACGAGCAGGTCATAGCGCAACGTCGCACCCATGCGGCCGACCACCGGCACGTTGAACTTGCGGTGCGCGAGCAGCGACAACCCGAACCACTGCGCGAGCCCGCCGTTGAACGCGCCGTGTTGTTGCTGGCCGTAATCGAGCTCGGCGTTGTACTGCGCATCGGCGAGCGTGTAGGTCGCATCGGCTTCCGCAAAGAAGAACGCGCCGTATGCGCTCGGCGCATTGCCGCCCACGCCGTAGTGCACCGTGCCGGTGGCCGGGTCGATCGCACTCGGCAGCGTCTGGCGACCGATGTTGATCGAGCCGCCGATGTCGAGCGCGCTGCCGCGCATGTAGTCCACGCGCGCGGTGAAGGTCGGTACCTTGTTGCTCGTCGTGATCGGGTCGCCGAGCGCATTCACGCCGGTCTGCGTGACGGCGCCGGCGCTGCGGAACTGCTCGTTGCCGACGAAGAACTTCCACGCCCACTGGCCGCTCGGGCTCAGGTAGTTGATGCCCGCGCCGATCGACGAGCCCGGATCGGAGAAGTCGTACAGCAGGTTGTGCGTGAGCGTGAGCATCTGGTTCGACTGCTGGTACTCGTAGCCGCCGAAGCCGAGCACCAGCCCGCCGACGAACGCGGTCGTGCCCGACAGCGGCACCGTGACGACGGCCGTGTTCACGATGTCGAGACCGCTCGCGCCGCTGCCCGTCATCATCGACAGGCCGGCGCCGCGGTTCGGCATCAGCGTGATCTCGGCGGACGGTGCGGTCGGCCCGACGCCGAACGTCTTCTTGATGTCGAGGAACACGTCGCCGAACGTGCTGTTGTAATACGTGTACGCGTTCTCATGGTTCGCGAACTGGAACGACGAGGTGCCGGCGCCGCGGTTGTACACGTAAGTCGGATCGAGATATCCGGTCACCGACAGCCCGGCGATCGGGCCGGTGCGCGCGGCGTCGGTCAGCGAGTCGACCTTCAGTTGCTGGTTCGCGACCTGCTGCCGGATTTCGGTCACGTCGTCGTTGGTCAGCACCGCCGGCGCCTGCCCGTAGCCGGGCACCGACGGATCGACGGCGGGCACGCTCGCCACCGCTGTCGACGACACCGGGGCAGCCGCCGGTTTCGCAGCCAGTCGCGATTGCAGCGCGCTCATCTGCCGCTGCAGCACGGCGATCTGCTGTTGCAGCGCCCTGATCTGGTCGGCACTCGAACTCGCGGCGGCCAACCCCGGCAACGCACCGGCGATCAACGCGCAAAGCACCTTCTTTTTCATTCGACGTCTCCTTGTCGTTCTTCACTTCACGGGATGCGGTGCGGGGTCGTGCCGCGCGTGCGCGGCCGACGGGCGATCGGGCGGCAACGCGGGCGGTGGGGCGAGCGCGTCCGGCGCGGCGGCCGCGTGCCATGCACGGGCCTCGCGAGCCTGTCGTCGCTCGCGGGCCAGCATCGAGCGGTTCACGACGACGACGCCGATCGTCACCATCGTGATGAACACCGTTGCGAGCGCATTCATCTCCGGATTGAGTCCGAGCCGCACGCGCGAGAACACGACGAGCGGCAGCGTCGTCGAACCGGGGCCCGACAGGAAGGCGGAAAGAATGACGTCGTCGATCGACACGGTGAACGCGAGCAGCCATCCCGATACCAGCGCCTGCGCGATCAGCGGCAGCGTGATCACGAAGAACACTTTCAGCGGCCGGGCGCCGAGATCGAGCGCGGCTTCCTCGATCGAGCGGTCGAGTTCCTTCACGCGCGACTGCACGATCACCGCGACGAACGACAGACACAGCATCACGTGGCCGATCCAGATCGTCAGCCAGCCGCGTCCGGCGGGCCAGCCGAAGGTCTGCTGCATCGCGACGAACAGCAGCAGGAGCGAGATGCCCTGGATCACCTCGGGAATCACCAGCGGCGCGTTGATCATCGCCGCATAGAGCGTGAAGCCGCGAAAGCGCCCCACGCGGGCCAGCACGAAGCCGGCCCAGGTGCCGATCGCGACCGACGCGGTCGCCGTCAGCAACGCGATCTTCAGCGACAGCCACGCGGCCGTCAGCAATTCGTCGTCGTGCAGCAGCGCACCGTACCAGCGCAACGAGAAACCGGACCACACCGTCACCAGCTTCGACGCGTTGAACGAATAGACGACGACGCTCGCGATCGGCACGTACAGGAACAGGAAGCCCGCGCCCAGCACACAGGCAGAGAACAGGCGATTCGCGCGGGTCATGAGCGCCCCTCCGCTTCGGTCTGGCTGTAATGGAGCAACGCCATCGGCACGAGCAGCAGCGCCACCATCGTCACCGTCACCGCGGACGCCATCGGCCAGTCCATGTTGTTGAAGAACTCGTCCCACATCACGCGGCCGAGCATCAGCGTGTTCGCGCCGCCGAGCAGTTCGGGAATCACGTATTCGCCGACGGCAGGAATGAACACCAGCAGACTGCCCGCGACGATCCCGTTTCTCGACAGCGGCAGCGTGATGCGCCAGAACGCGGACCACGGCGTCGCGCCGAGATCGTGCGCGGCCTCGAGCAACGTGAGGTCCAGCTTCACGAGATGCGCATACAGCGGCATCACCATGAACGGCAGGTACGAATAGACCATCCCGATGTAGACGCCCGCGTCGGTGTGATAGAGCCGCAGCGGCGCCGCGATCACGCCGAGCGCCGTCAGCGCACGATTCAGCAAGCCGTCGTCCTTCATGATCCCAACCCACGCATAGACGCGAATCAGGAACGACGTCCAGAACGGCAGCATCACGGCCATCATCAGCAGGTTGCGGCGTGCCGGCGCCGCGCGGGCAATGCAGTACGCGATCGGATAACCGGCGAGCAGACACATCAGCGTCGACGCGGCGGCCATCTTCAGCGAACTGACGTAGGTGTTCAGGTACAGGTCGTCCTGCAGCAGCAGCGCGTAATGCTTCAGCGACAACGCGACCTGTACCGTGCCCGCTTCCAGTCGCGCGAGCGCGGTGTACGGCGGAATGCCGAGCATCTGATCCGCGAAGCTGATCTTCAGCACCAGCGCGAACGGCAACGCGAAGAAGATCGCGAGCCACAGGAACGGCACGCCGATCGCCAGGTTGCGACCCGACGGCACGAAGCGCGACAGCGCGGACGCAGCATCAACGGTGGGTTTCGTCATGTCGCCCTCACTGCGTCAGCACGACGCCGCTGGCCGGCGACCACGACACGAACACGTCGTCGTTCCACGCCGG
>NZ_LOSX01000097.1:0-1010 GCF_001521985.1 Burkholderia sp. RF4-BP95
ATCCCGCTCGTCACGAACGGCTTTTCCGGATCGTTCGGGATCGCGTTCTTGTTCACCGTGATGTGTGCCGCGCCCAGCGCCGCTTCCGCTGCCTTGCCCGTGATGTTCTTCGCGCGCAGGTCCACCAGCATCACGTGGCTTTCCGTACGGCCCGACACGATCCGCAGCCCGCGCTTGACCAGCGTTTCAGCCAGCACGCGCGCGTTCTCGACCACCTTCTCCTGGTACGCCTTGAATTCCGGCGACAGCGCTTCCTTGAACGCCACCGCCTTCGCCGCGATCACGTGCATCAGCGGGCCGCCCTGGATGCCCGGGAAGATCGCCGAGTTGATCTGCTTCTCGTACTCGGCCTTCATCAGGATCACGCCGCCGCGCGGGCCGCGCAGGCTCTTGTGCGTCGTCGTCGTCACGAAGTCCGCGTGCGGCACCGGGTTCGGATACACGCCCGCCGCGATCAGGCCGGCGTAGTGCGCCATGTCGACCATCAGGTACGCGCCGACCGACTTCGCGATCTTCGCCAGACGCTCGAAGTCGATCTTCAGCGCGAATGCCGACGCGCCCGCGACGATCAGCTTCGGCTTGTGTTCGTTCGCCAGCTTCTCGGCGGCGTCGTAGTCGATGTCTTCGTTCTCGTTCAGGCCGTAGCTCACGACGTTGAACCACTTGCCCGACATGTTCACCGGCGAGCCGTGCGTCAGGTGGCCACCGTGCGCGAGGCTCATGCCCATGATCGTGTCGCCCGGCTTGAGCATCGCGAAGAACACGCCCTGGTTCGCCTGCGAACCCGAGTTCGGCTGCACGTTCGCGGCTTCCGCGCCGAACAGCTGCTTCACGCGGTCGATCGCCAGCTGCTCGACGACGTCGACGTATTCACAGCCGCCGTAGTAACGCTTGCCCGGATACCCTTCCGCGTACTTGTTCGTGAGCTGCGAGCCCTGTGCGGCCATCACGGCCGGGCTCGTGTAGTTTTCCGACGCGATCAGCTCGATGTGCTCTTCCTGGCGGCGGTT